>CAZYPH010000014.1:14651-31173 GCA_964649095.1 uncultured Oligoflexia bacterium
AACATGCGTCAAAGTGAAAATGATGGATTGCTCTCACAGGCTAACGAGCAGGCAGCCTTAGTTAGTGGTGTCGATCGCTCTCCCGTAGCAACGGCCGTGAAAGAATATCTAAGAAGAAATAAAAATGATAACGATACTTAGTTGTTTGCGTATTGCGATTTCTATTGTTGGTGTTTGCTGTCTCTGGATTCCAAATAGAGTAAAAGTTAAAAACCTTACACCATCCCAAATTCGATTTATTTTATTTATTTTGTTTCTTGTGCTGTTTGTTGCACATGATTTTATTTGGATGGCGACGAATTTGACAGAAGTGAGCGGCGCCGCGATCGCTTCTAATATAACCATGTTTTTCGTCTCTCTGTTGGGGCTTGTTTTACATTTTGATCCATGGCATTCGCCGCAGTTAAGAAGTCGATCTGCGGTCGTTTTTCCACTTATTGTATTGTTGACAGTGGTCGGTGTCGGTCTGTTTGGTTTGTTAATATTGCCTGAGCAAAATGAACCTAAAGAATTACTAAGTATTAATTCTTATCCACTTATAGATATTATTGGGCAGATTGGTCTCTTGTTTGGTGGTGGAATTTTATTAGTTCTTTTTCGAGGGCCATCTCTTGATAAGTAATATCATATCAACATTAGGGGTGTTCTTGTTGTTTCTCATAGGTGCCGTCGAGTTTTATCAAGGTCGGCGAGATCTCAAGAGACAAACGTTTGCACTAATGCTTTCGGGTATTGGTTTGTTTTTATTGGCACAACAGTTGATTCCGCAGGTTATTATTAAGCACCGCACATACTATTTTATACTCTTAGCCATGCTGGTGCTCTTTTTTAGAAATTTTTCGGAATTGAAAGAGTCTTTAAATTCAAAGGCTCCGGAGCGACAGTAGCGAAAGTACTAAGCATGCAAGATATCTTGTTAACTATATATTATTTAGGGGTGCTTTTCCTGGGTTGTGCGGTCGTAGAGACGTCGTTGCGGCGCATACAGGTGGTGTTTTATCTCTCCCAATTTGTGATAGCCACAGGGCTTTTTTTAGCGCCCATCTACTTAAGCGCCGCTAGCGAGCTGTATCTTCCGTCTTTGTATTTTGTCTTACTTAGTATGGTTGGTCTGCTGTCGAGTCTTCTTGTGAAGGAAAAAAGTGCTCCGACGCGCTATCATAGTATAGCGTTGGTACTAGTTTATTTCGGGGTCTATTTAGCGACGCAGGTTTCTCGTATTGAAGCTGTTTTAATTGGTTTGTCGTTAATTTTATTGGCGGAGATTTTATATCGACTAAGTGATCGCCACCAGATCGTCTTCGTAGACCTGTTGAGTATGATTGCAAAGCAGGTGTTGGGCGCTTTTGTGTGTGTTGCAGCGCTGACAGGGATTTCACCTGTAGTCATGCTCTGGGCTGCAGTGCTTTGGATGTTAATGCCCAACTTGCATTGGGAGAAGCCACATCGAGTGGAAAGCTACATAGCTACGTTACTCTTACCAACTAGTGTATTAGCGGCACTATATGAAAGACTTAATTTCTTTCTAAATAAAAGGGGCGTGGTTTCTGATTTATTAACTTCATCTACAGCTATCTCGAAACGAGCCTTATATAAGCTGTATGCGCTAGATATCTTAGAAAATCATTGGTTTGTGATTTGTTGGTTTTTTCTACTAGTGTTACTCGCAGCTTTAACTATTAGTACTGTCGCCCGCACCACAGAAAAGAAGCCACTATTTCGTATTTCGACGTTGTTTTCTGTATTAATATTTTTACTTTCACTTGGTTCGCATAGACCAGAGTTTTTGTTTGTTGCAGCTATATCAGTTTTGTATTTAGTGGTGTGTCGTCTATTGGCCTCATTGATAGCCATTAGGTGGTGGGGTGTGGCGTTTATGACCCTGGGTGTGCCAGGTACGTTGTTTGGGTTTGTGAATTTTATTTTAGTGCAAGATGTTATTAATGCATTTTCAATTTTTGATTGGCAGTCCCAGCTAAATTTTCTTTCAGCGCTGCCATTACTTGGCGGCTTATTGGGGTTGTTTTTGTTTTGGCTTCTTCAGCTCCTCTTAGTGGCAGCTGTCATGAGAACTAAGACCGCGGCAGTAATAAAGCGAAAGAGAATATATTCTTTATTATATTTGATTCCGATACTGTTTATGTGTCTTTTAGCTCTACCATTTACGGTGGGCCTGATTACGGGATTTAGGTCGATTCATAGGTTCGATTTTAAGCGTTTATTGGCCTTTTCAAGTCCTGTTCTTGATCGGCTGTATGAATCCTATAACAACATCTTTTCTATAACAGGTGCTGTCATCGTTCTTGCGTTTATGGTTTGTGCTCAGTTTGCAGTTTTATACCTCCGAGAGATGAAAGATAATCGCGGTTTAGTTTTTTTGAAGCTGGCTTGTGCTCATGGGGATATAGTTAGCGCATTTGAACGTTATTTTTCGCATCTCAGAGCGGCGGTGTTGCGCTTAATCATTAAGGCAACTCCTCGTAAGAGTATTTCTATTAATAGATGTATATATTTTATTGTATGTGAATGGCCCCATTTGCTATTTACACAGTTTAGTCGCGGCATAACCAAATTAAATGATACAATTCTCACTCGCCACGTATATGAAGTAGCTTTTTTTGGCACACATCAATGTGCTCAAATTGCGGCCTACTACTGGAAAAAATTGCTGCGACAAAAATTAAAATCTAATGATGAGACTACGATTGGTTGGGCGCTATTTTTCAGTATTCTATTTATTTTGGGGGTCGTAGCATGGGCATAACAACATATTCTGCACTTATTCTACGTTTGGTTGTTTGGCTGCCTATGGTTGCAGCTATTTTGATAGGAGTTGTTTGGGCTAGTAAGCTCGGAGAAAAGTGGGCCCAGCATTGGGCCCGACTTTTAGCCCTATTAGCCTCAACAGCCTCTTTGCTATTGATGCTCTATTTAACCACCTGTTATTTGCCGTCAGCTGAAGGTCCACAGTTTTATGAATCTTACGACTGGCTTCGTTATTTTAAAGTTTCGTATTCTACGGGGGTTGATGGTCTTAATTTGGGATTGTTGACATTCACTTCTTTGTTGTTTGTGTTGGTGTACATTGGTTTTGATCGACCGCGTTTTATGGCGACGGATTCAGGGTACTTTTGTCTCATGTCGATACTTCAGACCGCGTTGTTAGGTTTATTTGCCTCGCAGGATTTTTTCTTAACCGTTACGTTTTTAGGTTTGAGTTTGGTTCCAATATACTTGTTGTTAATTCTCTTTCGTTCGGGTCAGAAATCAAAGACCAACGAGCAGACTGCAGCCCGATTTTTTTTGATTCAATTGGTAAGTTGCCTTGTGGTGTTTTTAGCAGCGGCCATTCTAGCGACAAGCCAAGAGGTGGTTTCGTTAAATTTTATAGACTTAAAGAATTACGACTTAAGTACAGTTGTTGTCAGTTGGTGGCCTGGTAGAGCTGTGGGTGGCGCGCGGCTGGCCAATATTATTTTTGTGCTTGTTTTGCTTGCGGCAATTATTCGCGCGGCTTTGGTACCGTTTCATATTTGGTTGGTTGAGTTGGTAGAGGAAGCGCCCAAAGGGCTCGCTATCATTGTGTCGGTATTATTTACTGCTACAGGGCTTTATTTATTAACTAGAGTGGCTTTTGTTATTGCACCACATGCCATTACTACGTTTAGCGGCGAGCTACGTTTTTTAGGAATACTATCTATTTTGTTTGCTGGCGTGACAGCCGTCACTCGGTCTGATTTGAGGAGCGCAGTTGTTTACGTCATTATTAGTCAGTTTGGGTTCGTCTTGTTGGGGTTAGGTTTGGTAAATACAGCCTCCTTACAGGGGGCATTATTAGAGCTGATATCTGTTACCATTGTCGCAGCAGGATTGCTTTTTGTGTCGTTTATTTTAGGTAAGCGTTTTCGAAGTTACGAATATTTGAATTATTCAAATGTGGTTTTTGAGATGCCGTTAGCAACCACATTTCTACTGTCTATTATGTTGTCGTTAATTGGTGTGCCAGGAGTTGGCGGATTTTCAGCAAAGGCATTGGTGGTATTAGGTGCATTTCAATCGATACCGTTGGCAAGGCCTTTGGTTGGTGTCATTACGATCTTCGGGTTAACATTACCCGTCATACTATTTATACGTATTTTTAGTGCTGCATTTTTACGCAAACGAAATGATCAGGTGGCATCGATCGAGAGCTTAAGAGACTTGAATTGGAGAGAGATGGTATATTTGATTCCAGTATTAGTTCTCTGTGTATGGTTGGGAAGTTATCCACGCCTATTTTTAAGATTGTCGGAAAATCATGTGATTGAAGTATTAACTAAAGTGGGTAGATAGTGTGATGTCTATCGCGTCGTCTATCGCTTCTTGGAACCCTACTATTTTTGGTTTACGCGTTGAGCTCTTGTTCATCTTCGTTGGTTTCATTTCTGTCATTCTGAAATCACGTAACGTGCTTCTGGGATTATTTTTCACTGTTGGAGCCGTAGTGTTTTTCGATCAGTTGTATCACCTATGGCATCCTCAGCTTTTTGGAAGCATGCCTTTAGAGGCGTTAGGTTATTCGCCTAATTTTATTTCCATAATCTTGAAGCTAATAATTTCCTTTTATTGCTTGGTTTTCGGCTCGTCTGTTTTGGCGATTGATAACGAGAAGGTTGACAATGAATTTATAACCTTCTTTTTGATTAGCGCGACGGTAGCGTGTTTTGCTGTTTCAACTACACAGGTATTTGTTCAGGCTCTATCGTTAGAGACTTTATTCCTAATAAATATTTATTTTATTTCCGGTTGGACACGAAAGAAGCAGATCCTAACGGCTCAATCGATTGATACCGTTTTTGTCATGATTAAGAGCGCATCGATTGGATTTTTTTTATCGGTAGCGGCCGTCACGATGCTTTGTGCTGTCGCAAAGTCAGAAGATTTTTCTGAAATTCAGAGTTATCTTGTGGCATCAAATGGACTGGGGTCGCACTTAGTTTTCTTCAATTTGGGCCTGTCTATTTATATTCTCACTGTCTTACAGAATATGGGTTTAGGTTTTTTTTCTGGGGCTTTGTTGAATCGTTTACGCACTGCTGGTGGTATTGGTTTTTTCCCTACAATCTTGTTTACCGTTCTGACTCCATTTTTAGCGTTACTGCAATTCGTAGTGTCAGCTATCGCTAGAAAGACCGAGGGTAATTGGAGCTATATTTCTCAAGCCCCACTGCCGAAATTATTTTTTGTTATCGGCCTAGTAGGGTTGGTAATAGCTTCGTTTGCGTCTTTGGTACAAAAAAACATACGTTCAAGTGTTGGGTTGTTTGTATTGGCAAACCTCAGTGTTGTTTTGATGTTGCTTGCTGACTTGAGCGCGGCACGCCTCGTGGTTGCAGCACTTTGGATTTTAGAATTGGGAATGGCACTTGTGGTCATCAGTAATTTACAGCAAATGAACCAATGGTTTAATAAGTCATGGCTAGTTGCGTTAGTGCTGCTCGTGATGTTGTTTGATTTTGTCGGTACAGTTCCGTTTGTAGTGCTGTCGTATCGATCGATGGCATTTTTTGAACTCATTAAGCAAGGCCAATTGCTGGTTGTTAGTGTTTACTTAATATCTATACTGCTATTAACGATCGCGGTCTTGAAATTGGTGCGGCCAATTATTGGCCGCACATCTGTAAGTAAACAAACGATCGATGATGGTACCAGACCCGTACAGGGTGGTCTTGTTGTTAATTTGTTGGTTTTTGTTTTATGTATTCTGCCCGTAGGTTTGTTTCGTATTTTCTGGACAGCAATACACGACGTTGTGCAGCAATGCGTTAGAGTGTTTGGTTAGTGTTTTAGATATTTCGGTTCGGAATTAATCTGTTCTTTTTTTCTCCTTCCCAATATAACCTCAGTTGTAAACCATCAGACATTGACGATTTATTTATATCAATAAGCGCTGGCGAGAAATAAGTTAGCGTATTGAGGTGCATCAAATATGGAAGCCTATATACCTGTACTAATTCTTATGGCTGTCGGTATTACCATCGCTACAGTAGTTTTGATTTTGACGACCTACTGTGGGCCCCATCTTCCAAATAAATTAAAGATGAGTGTTTATGAGTGTGGTGTGCCGCCTGTAGGTGATGCGCGACGACGTGTTTCTGTGCGATTCTATTTGGTCGCGATATTATTTTTATTGTTTGATGTTGAGGGTGTTTTTTTCTTTCCTTGGGCTGTGACGTTTAAGAAATTTCTTGCTGTAAATTCTTTCATTTTGTTTGAGATGTTTTTTTTCCTTTCGATTTTATTAGTGGGTTATGTCTATATTTTGCGCAAAGGCGCACTCAAGTGGGAATAGGCGTTTGATAGTCATACCGAAGGAGATCTGAGTTTTATGGCGAAGGATGGAGCTCCCGAAATATTTACGACACGTTTAGATGCTATCGTAAATTGGGCCCGAAAAAATTCATTATGGCCGCTACCATTTGGTACATCTTGTTGCGGCATTGAGATGATGGCAGTTTTGTCCTCAGATTACGATATGTCGCGATTTGGTGCCGAGGTTGTCCGTTTTTCACCGCGACAAGCTGATCTTATTATTTGCGCGGGCACGATCACTAATAAAATGGCGCCTGTACTTAAGAATATTTATGAACAAATGGCTGACCCTAAGTGGGTTATGGCGTTTGGCGTGTGCACGTCATCGGGCGGAATCTACAATACGTATAGTGTGTTGCAGGGCATTGATACGATCATACCGGTTGATGTTTATATTCCAGGATGCCCGCCAAGCCCCGAAGGTGTATTGCACGGATTAATCAAATTACAGAAGCGCATTCAAACGGGCGAGTTCGATATGCGTGAGCGCCGTCGTCGTGCCGAGATGGAAAAATTAGCGTTACTCTAAGGAGTGCACCCAATGTCAGCTAGTGAAGAACACAATAAACGATTGCAGATACTGAAAGAACAGTCGCAGAGTCTGTCTCAGCAATTAGGTTCCCGCTGTACAAAAGTAGAATTCGATAATGCGGGATGCCCTATTTTTTGGATCACCAAAGACGCCATTGTTGAATCGTTAGAGATCTTAAAATCCTCAACGACTGCACCCTATGATTTTTTAGCCGATCTCACCGCTTATGATGATCTGTCGCAGTCTGAGTCGGGCGATGGCCGATTTGTAGTGGTGTATCAATTGCTTTCAACAAAAACATTAACACGCATTCGTCTCAAAGCTCGCGTGCAAGAGAACGCGACCATTCCAACGGTGTCGTCTGTATTTGCAGCGGCCAATTGGGCTGAGCGAGAAGTTTATGACATGTTTGGAATTGTGTTTAAAGACCACCCTGATTTGCGTCGTATTTTAATGGATATTCGTTGGGAAGGGCACCCGCTTCGTAAGGACTACCCACTTCGCCGCTACCAGTTGTTTAATGACCCAGAAGTTGTGCCACTTGATTTGTTAAAAGAATAATTTTTGGAAAAAACGCGTATGAGTACTTCTTCAGTGTCCATGAGCCAGAACAATCCTGAGCATTTTCCTGACCATTTTAATGATACCGACGAAATTTACGAAGACTCGATGCAGTATATTAACATCGGTCCATCGCATCCTGCCATGCACGGTACTCTTCGTGTGATGGCTAAGATGAATGGTGAGGTCATTGTTAAGTCGATATCTGAGATGGGGTACTTGCATCGAGGTAAAGAGAAATTAGCCGAGTCCACGACGTACCATAAGTTCATTCCTCACACAGATCGCATGAATTACTGCTCGGCACTTTGTAATAACGTGGCCTATGTTATGACGATCGAAAAGCTTCTGCAGATCGAAGTGCCAGAGCGCACGAAGTACATTCGTACTATTTGTGTCGAGATTGCTCGTATTATCGACCACCTTATTTGCGTTGGTATTAATGCCGTCGACTTGGGAGCATTTAGTTTCTTCCTCTACGGCTTCCACCAACGAGAAGAAGCGTATACCGTCATCGAAAAATTGTGCGGCGCTCGTTTAACAACAAGTTATACACGTGTTGGTGGTCTATCGTCGCCACCACCCGATGATTTTTTAGAAATTCTTTTAAATTGGATCAAAAACTTTGAGCCCGTTTTAGATGAAATGGATCGGCTCTTATCCGGAAATAAAATCTGGATGGATCGCACGATTGGAGTTGGTGTTTTTACGCGCGAGCAGGCTTTAGCTTACTCGTTCACGGGCCCATGCGCACGCGCTAGTAATATCAATATTGATTTACGTCGCGACCAGCCAGAACCGCTCTTGAAGTATGATGAAGTCGAATTTGATGTTCCAGTCGCTACTAATGGCGATGTCTACGATCGTTATTTGATACGCATAGAAGAAATGCGTCAGAGCATTCGTATCTTAAAACAGTTGGCGGCAAAGTGCCCTACTACCGGGCCGATTTGGGTCGACGATAAGCGCGTGGTAATTCCAGAGAAAGAACGTGTCTATAATTCAATGGAAGCCATGATCCACCACTTTAAGTTTTTTATGGAAGGCTTCGATGCTCCGCCGGGTGAAGTTTATTCTCAAGTGGAAGGACCAAATGGGGAGCTTGGGTTTTATGTTGTGAGCCGTGGAGGGCCAAATCCGTATCGTATGCGTGTGCGAGCCCCATCCTTTTATATGTATCAAAGTCTAGACACGATGATCAAAGGTCAGAAGTTAGCAGATCTCGTAGCTGCGTTGGGCAGTATTAATATTATCGCAGGTGAATTGGATAGGTAGAATTATGGCTCAAAAATTACTTTCAGAGGCCTTTTATAAAGGGATCGAAAAAATAAAACCACGGTATCCTACCAATCAGGCTCTCTTGTTGCCCGCGTTGCATTTAGCGCAGAAAGAAAACGGTTGGATCTCTGATGCGATCATGGATGAGGTAGCGGCGGCTATTGATATTCCGCCACCTGTAGTTCGTGAAGTGGTGACATTCTATACCATGTACAATCTGCAGCCCGTTGGAAAATACCATATTCAGTTTTGCACAAACATTTCTTGTGCGTTACGCGGAGCAGAAGATCTACTTGAGTATTGCGAAAAAAAACTGGGCATCGAATGCGGTGAAACAACCAAAGACAATAAGTTTACTTTAACCGAAGTGGAATGCTTAGGCGCCTGCGGTACTGCGCCTTGTGTGCAAATCAACGACGATTATTATGAAAACTTAGACAACGTACAGTTGGATAAAGTTTTGTCGGAGTTAAAATAAATGAACGACATAAAAATTGTCTCAAAGTTTTTTAATAATAAAGAAGCTGCTCGACTCGATTACTACGTTCAACATGGTGGTTATGAGTCTTTAAAAAAAGCTTTAAAGATGTCGGTCGATGACGTCATAGGTGAAGTAAAAAAATCTAACTTACGTGGTCGCGGTGGCGCAGGTTTTCCCACAGGCATGAAGTGGGGTTTTATTCCGAAAGAGTCGAAGGTTCCAAAATATTTAGTCTGTAATGCCGACGAATCCGAGCCGGGTACCTTTAAAGATCGCGCGATTATTACTTATAGCCCGCACATGATGATCGAGGGCATGATTATTGGTTCGTACGCCATTGGTGCGCACGTATCGTATATCTATATTCGTGGCGAGTATGTCCGTGAAGCAGAGTACTTAGAAAAGGCTCTGGAAGAAGCCTATAAGGCCGGGTTTTTAGGAAAGAATATTTTAGGTTCTGGTTTTGATCATGACATGTATGTGCATCGTGGTGCTGGTGCCTACATCTGTGGTGAAGAGACTGGTCTATTAAATAGTCTTGAAGGCAAGCGTGGTGAGCCACGTGTGAAACCGCCGTTTCCAGCCATAAAAGGCGCGTTTGGTGGGCCTACGATTGTAAATAACGTAGAAACTTTGGCGAATATCCCCGCCATTATTCAAAATGGCGGCGAGTGGTTCGCTAAACTTGGTAAATACCCTAACTCGGGTGGGACCCGTTTGTATTGTGTCAGCGGCCATGTCAATAAACCCGGTTTATATGAGTTTCCGTGTGGTCATGTGACATTGAGGCAATTGATTTACGACCACTGCGGTGGCATCTGGCACGGCCGTAAATTAAAGGCTGTTATTCCGGGCGGATCGTCGGCGCCCGTATTGTTGCCGGACGAGATCGATGTCGATCTTGATGTTGATCCGATGATGAAGGCGGGCAGTATGTTGGGCTCCGCCGGTGTGATTGTAATTGATGACTCGTGGTCGGCTGTGAATGCCATTAAACGCATTACCCATTTTTATGCGCACGAGTCGTGTGGTCAGTGCACGCCTTGTCGTGAGGGTTGTCGTTGGATGGAAGACGTCTTGCACCGAGTTGCTCATGGTGAAGGCAAACTATCTGATATCGATTTGTTGGTAACGATCGCTGACAATATCAACGGCAAAACACTATGTGCGTTAGGTGATGCAGCAGCAGGCCCCGTGCTTAGTTTTGTAAAAAAATTCCGTGGCGAATTTGAAAACGTTATTCGAGGTGCCCAAAATGCCTAAAGTGACTATCGATGGAAACGCATTTGATTTTTCACCCGGCGAGACGGTGATACAAGTTGCGGACCGCAACAAAGTAGAAATCCCTCGTTTTTGTTACCACCCTTCATTGTCTGTCGTTGCGCAGTGTCGTATGTGCGCGGTTGAAGTCGAAAAAATGCCAAAGCTTCAAACAGCCTGTTCGTTACCGGCGACAGACGGCATGGTGGTGCAAACAAAAACTGAAAAAGTAAAATCCATGCAAGCTTCCGTCATGGAGTTTTTATTAGCGAACCACCCACTCGACTGCCCCATTTGTGACGAGGCGGGTGAGTGTCAATTGCAGGACTATACGTTTGCGTATGCGCGTCAGGATACGACGTATGATGAAACGCGCCGCACTTATATTGATCTAGACATGGGTCCAGTCATTAAAAAGAATATGAATCGCTGCATTCATTGCACACGATGTATTCGTTTTTGTGATGAGATTGGTGGTTACCGTGAAATGGTAGCACTTAAACGCGGTAATTCCACAGAGATTACTACCGTCGATGGTAAGCCCCTACAGACCGAGTACGCCGGTAACTTAGCTGATATTTGTCCAACCGGTTCGTTGACGTTAGTTGATTTTAGGTTTGAAAAGCGAGCTTGGTATTTGAAAAAGACACCAAGTGTTTGTGAGGGGTGTTCGCAGGGCTGTAATACTGAGGTGCATCAAGAGAATAACGCTATTTTTCGTCATATTCCTCGTGAAAACATGGCGATCAATAAGTGGTGGCTCTGTGATGAGGGGCGCTTTAGTTTTAAGTATGTGAACTCGGAGTCTCGATTGTCGGTTCCGGTAGTGCGTAGAACTCAGGACGATTACGATCAAGTTGATTGGGCCGCAGGGGTGCAGAGTGCCCGCGCCAAACTAAATGGAAAAATTTTAGTGCTTGTGGGTTCTGATCTCACTAATGAAGAGCTGCAGCTAATAAAACTCTTCGCGCAAAATAAATTGAAAAATGCCGAGGTTTGTCACTTTGGAACTCCTGGTGTTCAGACTGTAGCGCAAGATAAACCTATTGATAAACTATTGAGGCGCGCTTCAAAAACTGCCAACTTAAACGGTGTTGAGAAAATGGGCATTAAAGCCTACGACGGCAGTTCGTTTGACTCGGCAGTTGTGTTCCGAGGGGGGCGTGCTGTGTTGGTCGAGAATTTAAAGGCCAATGTGCGTGGCGCTATTGTGGGTGTCGGTGTGTTTATGCAAGAAGATGCCAGCTTGTTTGATGTTGTGTTGCCAGGGTTAAGTTATGCCGAAAAAACAGGCACGATTGTCAACTGGCAAGGTACCGAACAACGTTTTGAGCAAGCAATCGACCCAATTGGTCAATCAAAATCCATCAACGAAGTTTTTGCGATGTGGAGTTAGGTAATGGAACTCACTGATTTTATAATTATGGGTGCTAAGGTCGCACTGATTGTCGTCGTCATGTTGCAAGTTGTGCCTATTATGGTTTGGGTAGAGCGGCGCGGTTCTGCGTTGATGCAAAATCGATTAGGCCCCAATCGTGTTGGGCCTTTGGGTTTGTTCCAGAGCTTGGCGGATGTCGTAAAGTTTATTTTTAAAGAAGACATGGTTCCCGACCATGCCAACAAGTTTTATTACTTTCTTGCTCCAGCCGTTTTGTTGATTCCAGCCTTCATGACATTTGCTGTGGTTCCGTTTGCTGGAGATATCGAAATAGCTGGGCGTTTAGTACACATGCAAATGGCCGATCTAAACGTCGGTCTTTTGTATATCTTTGCCATTGGTTCGCTTGGTGTTTACGGCATTATTATGGCGGGCTGGGCATCGAACAATAAATATTCGTTGATGGGTAGCCTGCGTAGTTCGGCTCAGATGATTAGTTATGAGCTCTCATTAGGTTTAAGTGTTGTTGGTGTCGTGCTTATTTACGGCACGTTTAACTTACGCGAAATGGTAGAGTTTCAAGCCGCAAACCCAATATTTGGTATTGTTCCTCGATGGGGTGTGTTTTTGCAGCCGGTCGGTTTTTTACTTTTTATGACGTCATTGTATGCCGAGACAAATCGCTTACCGTTTGACTTACCTGAGGGCGAGTCTGAGATTGTAGCAGGCTACCACCTTGAGTACGGCAGTATGAAGTTTGCACTATTTTTTATGGCCGAGTACCTCAACATGGTTACGGCGTCGGCGTTGATGACGACTATTTATTTTGGTGGTTATTCTCTTTTGCCAGGCATGGCCTTTTTAATTGAGCCGATGAGTGGTGTGCTTTCGAACTTAAGCTTCTTACCGAACCCTCAAGACTGGGCTCGAGTTCTCTTAGAGGGCTTGTCGTTTACGATAAAAGTCGGTGGTTTTATGTGGTTGTTTGTTTGGGTTCGCTGGACATTACCTCGCTTCCGTTACGACCAATTGATGGACCTCGGTTGGAAAGTGTTTTTGCCGCTGTCGTTAGCAAATATCGTGGTGACCGCCGGGTTAATAGCCTTAGGAGTTTTTTAGTATGTTGGTAAAACCAAAGACCTCCTTTTTAACTAGATTTTATTTTTTTGATATCTTTAAGGGTTTAATTATTACGATGCGTAATTTTCTTTTTGCAAAGAAAGTCACCATTCAATACCCCGAAGAGCGTAGAACCTACTCGAATAAATTTCGGGGTCTGCATTATATCAAATCTGTAAACGGCGTTGAAAACTGTACGGCTTGTATGTTGTGCCCGACGGTTTGTCCTGCTGAGTGCATCCATATCGAAGCCGGCGAGCGTCCCGATAAAGAAAAATACCCTGTAAAATTTGAGATCGATATTCTGCGTTGTTGTTACTGCGGTTTTTGCGAAGAGGCCTGCCCAAAAGATGCCATTAAGTTGAGTAACATCTACGAAATGGCTGTGTTCTCAAGGCAAGAAGGTATTTACGACAAAGATAAACTATTGGTTCAGCGAGCCAATAAATAAGGGGCGACTTGACGATGATGTTTCCAACTACGGCACCTGATTTGTTCTTTTATTTTTTTTCGATCTTGGCCATTGGGTTAGCGCTGTTCGGAGTTGTTCTTGGTAAAAACCCGATCTCAGCCGCTTTTAGTTTAGTATTGATCTTTTTTTGTTTGGCGGCGGATTATGTCCTGTTAAACGCCCATTTTATTGCCGCTATTCAGATCCTCGTTTATGCCGGTGCCGTGATGGTGTTGTTTGTATTTGTGATCATGTTGCTGAATGCCGATGAAAAAAGCTTCGACTTCAGTAGTCACAAAATTTTCCGTGCTACAGCTGGCGTACTGTCGGTGCTTTTGTTGGGGCTATTTGTCTACGCTATTAGCTACGGAACAGCCTATGCTGAAAAAAGTGGTTTTACACCGGAGCGCATCGACGACTTAGGTGGTAATTTGCAAGTGTTATCGCAGCTGATGTTTTCAGATTATATTCTACCGTTTGAGCTCACATCGTTTTTATTATTGGTCGGAATTGTAGGATCGGTCGCCCTAGCGAAACGAAAAATGGAGCATCAGAAATGACCACACAAAACTATCTCATCCTTGCTGCGACATTATTTAGTATCGGGTTATTTGGTTTGGTCACACGTCGCAATATCTTGATCATGATGATGTGCGTTGAGTTGATGCTCAATGCTGCGAATTTGTTGTTTGTCACGTTTGCCCATGCGTTTGAAGACACTGCCGGTCAAATGGCCGTGTTTTTTATTATTGCCGTTGCCGCCGCCGAAGCAGCTGTTGGTCTTGGTTTGGTGATCGCCCTATTTAGAAATGTGAAGTCGGTGAATACCGATGATATTCAATTATTGAGAGAGTAGAGGAATAAAGCATCATGTTGGGTTTCATCGTATTGGCTCCACTACTGGGTTTTTTAATAAATGGCCTGGTTTCCTGTGTTTTTAAGAAGAATTTTTCAGCCAAGTTAGCTGGTGGCATCGCCTCAACAGCCTTGTTGATTTCGTTTATAATCACATTGACTCAGTTTTGGACTCTTATTGAAATGCCTGCAGAGTCGCGCTTAATTGAACAAACCATTTTTAGTTGGATGGCGGTGGGCGATTTACAGCTCCCCTTCGTTTTACGTTTTGATCAACTGACGGCGATTATGTGCTCGATCATCACGGGTGTTGGTTTTTTAATTCATATATATTCGATTGGCTATATGAGTCATGATCGCACTCCGGCCAAATTTTTTACCTATTTGAATTTATTTTGTTTTGCCATGTTGTGTTTGGTGCTTGGTGGTAATTTACCAATTCTTTTTTTAGGTTGGGAAGGCGTTGGTCTTTGTTCGTATCTTCTTATTGGCTACTGGTACGAAGATGATGCTAAGGCTTCAGCGGGTAAAAAAGCATTTATAGTAAACCGCATTGGCGATCTCGGATTTTTAATTGGTATCTTTACGATTTTTGGGATGTTTAAAACCCTCGACTTTGTAGAGCTCCGCACAGCCATTACTAGTGTGGACATTTCAAATTTAAACATTGGTCTACTTACTGTCGCCACCACGTGTCTTTTTATTGGTGCAATGGGTAAATCGGCACAAATGCCTCTCTATGTTTGGTTGCCCGATGCGATGGCGGGCCCAACACCAGTGAGTGCGTTAATCCACGCGGCAACGATGGTGACAGCGGGCGTTTATATGATAGTCCGGCTTAATTTTATGTTTACGCTCACTCCGCATACTTTGATGTTAATCAGCGGTGTTGGGGCTCTTACCGCATTGTTTGCGGCTACGATTGCCGTTGTGCAGACCGATATTAAAAAAGTATTGGCCTACTCCACCGTCAGTCAGTTGGGTTTTATGTTTGCTGCGGTGGGTGTGGGTGCGTATACCGCGGGTGTCTTCCATCTCATGACCCACGCGTTTTTTAAGGCCCTATTATTTTTGGGTTCTGGCAGCGTCATTCATGGCATGCACGAAGAGCAGAACATCATGAAGATGGGTGGACTTAAAAAACATATGCCTATCACGTATGTGACGTTTGTGATTGGCACGTTGGCGATTGCCGGGTTTCCATTATTATCGGGTTTTTTTAGTAAAGACGAAATTCTCTATAGCGCCTTCGCCGCTCATGCCGGTTTAGCGGGGCCTGTGTTGTGGGCTGTGTTGTCCGTCGCAGCATTTTTAACGGCGTTTTACATGACGCGCCTTACTTGTCTAACCTTTTTAGGTAAACCACGTTTCGATGCAAAAAAATTGGGCCATCACGACGAACATGGAGGCCATGGCGACCATCATGGCGCCCACTCCGGTGTGCATGAATCGCCACTTCTAATGACCTATCCATTAATGAAGTTAGCGTTGTTAGCTATTATTGGCGGTTATGTAGGTATCCCTGGCCACTCTGTGTTGGGCGAGTGGTTGCATCCTTTGACCAGCGAGCTTCACGGTGAGCATGGTAGTCTGGCCTATATCATTATGGCGATATCTGTAGTTGTGGGTTTAGCCGGCATGGGCTTGGGGTATTACTTGTATGTACTGCGAGCGGATCTTGCCGAAAATATGCGCAGCGGATTTCCGGGCATGCATCGTGTTCTTTCAAATAAGTACTATGTCGACGAAATTTATAATGCTGTTTTTGTAAAACCACTTCGACAAGTTTCAATTTTTTTATGGCGTATTGTTGATGTGATTTTAATTGATGGCGTCGTTATTGGTTTCGGGCGTTTGTCACAATTTTCCGGCGAGGTTTTACGACTGTTTCAAACTGGTGCTGTGCAGGTGTACGGCGTATTTATCATCATTGGCGTGATTATGACTGTAGGATATTTCATTTATGGAATTCATTAGTTCAAACCTATTATCAGTAGTGGTTTTTTTACCCGCAGTTTTTGGGTTGTTGCTCTTAATGCTTCCAGTGCGTGATAATCGTTTTATCAAAACAAGCGCTCTTGCGATTTCTCTGATTACATTTTTTGTATCGGCATGGTTGTATCAACAGTTTGATGCCACAGCGGTTGGGTTTCAATTCGTCGAGCGCTACAGTTGGATTGAATCGTTTGGAATTAGTTACCATGTTGGCATCGATGGCATAAGTTTGTTGTTGGTTGTTCTAACCACTTTTTTAAC
>CAZYPH010000015.1:0-763 GCA_964649095.1 uncultured Oligoflexia bacterium
CACTATTCAACGCACTACCGATCATAGATAAGGCCTACGGGATTTTACACGAAACCGTTCATAGTATTTTTCCGCAAAATACCGCTCAGAGAAATTATAAAGTCAGAAACCTGGTAGCCGCTCTAAACCGCGCAGTAGATGGCGTAAACCGCAACCAAGATATTGATGAAATTCGTATGCAGTTGGGCGATCTCATTGCCACGCTCGGAATGGATTTGTGGCCCAATACCATTCAACTCGATCCCTACCGTACGGCCATTACCACGGCGTTTTCAACGAGCACTGAACGAGAAAGAATGCAAGCCGCGTATGACGCGCGCAGTATTCAGCCGCTACTGTTGTGGAGAGACCGTGAGGCTTTTCACCGTCTTTTAAACGCGCTCCCAACACATGCGAATTATTGGGTCCAAGATGCTATCGATAGTAACGATGAAATCAATACCATTCGCGCCCTTCAGTATTCGGCCGATCCTAACTTGATGATTGATGTGCGTGTACCCAATCAAACAGAATTCGAGCGCATGGCTCTCATTAGTTATGCGATTCGTTTTTCAAAGCATAATCTGCTCGAGGCACTACTCAACCATTCGCATTTGCACCCTGCTGATAACGTACTGATCGATGCGGCAGCAACCAGAAATCTTGGATTAGTGGAACGTCTTCTAAGATTTAATCTCAACCCAAACGCAATGCGGGCTGATGGCGCTACAGCATTAATTCTTGCTATACAGAATAATGACGAGAATATGACGCAGCTCTTTTT
>CAZYPH010000015.1:773-12395 GCA_964649095.1 uncultured Oligoflexia bacterium
GGCTCGTCGAGAACTTCGCGCGGGTTCTGCCTATCCGAATGGGCCGTTACAAGTCGCCGTTGAAAATAATAATATAAACATTATTCGTTTATTAATAAATGCGAGGATAGATTTAGGACTTGAATCGATAGGGCAATTTAACATCGACGGCCAGCAGAATCCCTACTGGTTAGTTACACCCTCAACAAACCGTGTTAACGCAACACCGCTATGGTTGAGCGTGGCACGTAATAATGTATCGGCGGCGCATATGTTATTAGATGCCGGTGCAAATCCGAACGCTACCGACAGTCATGGCATTTCGCCCCTTCAAGTGGCCACTTATTTGGGCAATACCGAAATGGTTCGCCTACTGCTTTCTAACACGGCAACTCGTACGGATATTGGTGTAACCATTACAGCCGAGCAAGATCGAAATTTTGGTCGAATTTGCTGGTCGTTGTTTTGGATGGGATCAGGCTGTGATAGCGCGCCGTCATGGACACCCATGATGGTCGCAATCGAACGCAACCACGCTGACATTGTACGGCTCTTGATACAAGACCAGCGCAGTAACAATCGGAGTCTACTAGACAGCCCACCACCTAGCCCTGTGTCTGTGCATTGCAGTATCCATTATCGATCACCTGAATGTGCACCTCCACTGCACGTCTACATGACCCAAACGGGCCCATTAGAAAGACCTGAGCACGGTCCATCGCGTAGGGATTGGACGCTTACGGAATGGGCGACCTTTCGTGGCCGTGCGCACCTAACAACGATTCTGCAACAACAGCCTCGGTAATTTCTGCCTTGATGTCTAACACAGACCTCGGTAGTCGCTACCGAGGTCTGAAACCCACCCCGCAAAAGCCCTGCAATTGCTCACTGTCGTTTTTGCCTAACTAAATAAAATTGATTGAGTCTCCGAACGTGTTTCATAAGATCAAACAATCATTTGATGGTTGTCATGATCGAACTCAGTGATCAGGAAGAGCACGCATTTTAAAGTTAACAGCGCTCAGCGAGGAGACACAGTCAATGGTAACAAATTACGACGGCGAACAAGTTACAGTTCCTGCAACTCTGCCGATGCTACCAGTAAGAGATATAGTTGTTTTTCCATATATGATTATTCCACTATTTGTCGGTAGAGATTCTTCAATTAAAGCCGTCGAAGAGGCACTTGCTAGAAATGATCGTTTGATTCTCTTAGCAAGCCAAAAAGATATTTCTGATGAACATCCGAATCCCGATGGCATCTACCAAATCGGCACCGTTGCCATGATTATGCGGATGCGTAAACTTCCGGATGGTCGCATTAAGATTCTGACTCAAGGCTTATGCAAAGCCCATCTCGACGAAGTTGTTCAAACGAATCCGTTTTTTGAAGCAAAAGTTACAAAACTAGAAGAAGTGGCCGAGCCCTTGTCAGTTGAAATCGAAGCCGTCATGCGCAACGTGCGTGAACAGTTAGAAAAAATTATTAGCCTCGGCAAAATGATCTCGCCTGATATTTTGATGGTTCTTGAAGACATTACAGATCCGGGAAGACTAGCCGATCTCGTAGCTTCAAACCTTGGGTTGAAAGTAGCTGAAGGGCAATTAATTCTAGAAACACTACGCCCAAGTGAACGCATCAAACACGTCAATGAACTTCTATTAAAAGAACTTGAAGTACTAGCTATTCAAGCGAAGATCCGTTCTCAAGCCAAAGATGAGATGACAAAAAGTCAGAAAGAATACTTTTTACGCGAACAAATTCGCGCCATCAAATCAGAGCTTGGTGACGGCGATCAAAAGGGCGAAGAGTTGCAAGAACTGAAAGACAAAATAGGCGCCTGCCGTATGCCGCCAGAAGTAGAACAAGAGGCTTATAAACAGATGGGGCGTTTAGAGCGCATGCACCCTGACTCCTCTGAAGCCTCGATGTTACGCACGTACTTGGACTGGCTCATTGAAACGCCATGGTCAAAAGCAACAAAAGATAATTTAGATATTATTCGCGCAAAACAAATCTTAGATGAAGACCACTACAACTTAACTAAAATCAAAGAACGCGTGCTCGAGTATTTGGCAGTACGCAAATTGAAAGAAAAAATGAAGGGCCCGATTCTTTGTTTTGCGGGGCCACCAGGCGTCGGTAAAACATCGCTAGGAAAATCCGTCGCACGCGCACTAGGCCGTGAGTTTGTACGGATTAGTTTGGGTGGCGTTAAGGATGAAGCTGAAATTCGTGGGCATCGCCGCACTTATGTCGGCGCACTACCCGGCCGCGTAGTACAGGGCTTAAAACAAGCGGGCACGAATAATCCGGTTTTTGTTTTAGATGAGATCGACAAACTAGGCAGTGATTTCCGCGGAGACCCTTCTGCAGCATTGCTTGAAGTTTTAGACCCCGAACAAAACAACGCATTCAGAGACCATTACTTAAACGTACCGTTTGATCTTTCACATGTGATGTTTCTAGCAACAGCAAACGTATTAGATACCATTCCAAGCGCCCTACGCGACCGAATGGAAATCATACAATTGCCGGGCTACACCGAAGAAGAAAAACAACGCATTGCTAAACAATATTTATTTAAGAAACAAATTGCCGAGAACGGCATCACCAATGACCACATCGAATTTACCGATGCCGGCGTAAAGTTTTTGATTGAGGGTTATACGCGAGAAGCAGGTCTACGTAATCTAGAACGGCAGATTGCAACAGTATGCCGCAAAACAGCGAAACGTGTCGCAGAAGGTAACTTAGAAAAAGTAGTTGTTACCCCTGAAATCGTAGCCAAATTCTTAGGGCCAGCACCATTTACTCGTGAAGACGAACAGGATCAAGATGAGATTGGTATCTCGACAGGCCTTGCTTGGACACAACATGGCGGAGAGATTCTTTATATCGAAAGCACCAAAATGAAAGGCAAGGGTCATATCACTCTGACCGGTCAGATGGGCGACGTCATGAAAGAATCCGCTCATGCCGCGATGGGTTATATTCGTTCGAAGGCTGAACATTTTGGATTGAATTCCGATATATTCGAAAAAACAGATATACATATTCATATACCTGCCGGCGCGATTCCAAAAGATGGCCCATCAGCAGGTATTACCATGGCCACGGCTATTTTGAGTTTGTTGTCTGACGCACCGGTGCGACGCGATATCGCTATGACTGGCGAAATTACATTGACCGGAAAAGTATTACCAATTGGTGGCTTGAAAGAAAAAGCACTCGCCGCAATGCGCCACGGCATCAAAACGATAATTATTCCGTATAAAAACAAAAAAGATTTAGAGGACATTCCTGAAGAATTCCGCGGCAAATTAAACTTTGTACCGGTAAAAACGTTTGACGATGTCTTTAGAGAAGCTCTTTTACCAAGAAAGGCGGCTACGAACAGTAGCCGCTCTAAAAAGAAAGTGCGTAGCGGCTCGGTAGTCAAACTAACGCGACACAAAAAAGTAATCGATCGCGCAGCGTAAAATACTACAACGGTTAAGACTTGCAGCAGCCACAGCAAACCAGTCATAATGTGGCTTATGCTCTCTACTATTTCTACGTTGTTGTTTTTGATTCTAGGCTCGTCTTTTGCGTCATCAAGTGAAACGGCCTTTTTTTCTTTGAATCGCTACCAACTGCGACGCATTAAAGACCGCTACGAAGGAGCCTTCCAGCGCATTCAAACCCTCATGTCGCGGCCCAGTCGCCTGTTGGTCTTGATTCTACTCATTAACGAATTAGTAAACCTCTCGATATCCTCAATCGTGAGTGGATCGGCAGAACATCTTTATACAAAATTTATTGGCCCAACCGATACGAATTCGGCCGAATCTTGGTTAGTCACTACGTTTCTGTCGATTGGCATCAGCACCCCGGTATTATTGATTGCCGGAGAAATCACTCCGAAAGTAATCGCTTCGCGCATGAACTCGGCCATCGCAATTATCAATTCTAAAATACTGTATTGGCTTTATTGGGCACTATTACCGGCCCTATGGATCATCGACGGCGCGATTGGTTTTGTTTTACGTAAATTCCGAGCAGAAAACAAAGACCACTGGGCCAAAACAATGAGCCCGATCAGCGAGTCCGACGTCATTGCTATGGTTGAACAGAGCACTACCGAAGGCAGTATTGAACAAAAAGAAAAAGAACTTATTAAAAAAGTTTTTGAATTTGACGATGGGCTCGTTTCGAAAGTGATGACGCCGGTTCAGCAAGTATTTAGTATCAGCGCTCAAGCTAAAATTTCACAGGTGATTGGCGATTTAAAAACCCAAAAGTATTCACGCATTCCCGTGTATCAGACGCACAAGAGAAATATAGTCGGAATTTTATATATAAAAGACATTTTAAAAAATATTGAGATTGAAGACACCATGGAGAAATCAGTCTCCGAGCTCATGAACCGCCCCATTAGCGTGCCAGAGAATTTACATCTCTCGGTTCTGTTTAAAAAATTAAAAGAGAACAAAACCCACATTGCCATTGTATATGCCGCTGAAGACACGAATGCCGTAGTCGGCGTCGTTACAATGGATGATGTTTTAGCTTCTATTTTTGGAGCGCTTTTAGATGAACGAGATGACCTCCCTGTAGGTACGCCACAATGAGTTTAACACTGTTAATTCTATTGATTTGTTTTGCCTTAACATTTGAAGGTTTTTTTTCGGGCACAGAAATGGCTTTCATCTCAGTCGATCGCGTTGCATTGCTCAAGAGCGCCCAAGCAGGCAATAATAGAGCGCGACTAGCCCTTAATATTTTACGTGAACCCGAAAAATTATTAGCTACGACCCTAGTAGGTACCAACCTATGCATTACTTTTCAGGCGACCATTTCAACTATTTTTATTTATAAGTTTTATGGCCCAGAATACGAATTCTATTCAGTGGTCGCACTTTCACCTATCATCTTAGTATTTGGTGAAATTCTCCCAAAAACATTCTTTCAGCGTTATGCCGAGGTATTAGTACCCCACCTTGCAGCACCCATTCTTCTCGCTCGCAGAGTTTTCACGCCAGCCATTTGGCTACTGACGCGTTACACTGATTGGTTATCAAAAACACTCAGACCAATAGAAGAAGTAGTAACCGGAAAACATCGGCCCACACACCGCGACGAATTGCGTTTTTTACTGACCCATGGCGCCAAAGAAAGCAACGTCAACGTGAGCGAACGTAAAATGCTAAAACGCATTTTAGACTTTTCACGTACTGAAGTGCGAAAAGTTC
Source organism: uncultured Oligoflexia bacterium (assembly GCA_964649095.1). Taxonomy (GTDB): domain Bacteria; phylum Bdellovibrionota; class UBA1018; order UBA1018; family UBA923; genus CAZYPH01. The sequence continues at coordinate 5,988 of CAZYPH010000015.1, forward strand.
TGATTCCATTGATCAACGTAGATGCCTTAGACGAAGAGTTGACCGTGCGTGATGCGCTAAAACTCTGTAATGAGTTTGGCCACTCTCGTTATCCTGTTTTTAGTAATCGCATCGATAACATGGTCGGCATCATACATATCTTTGATTTATTTTCTTGTGACAACCCCGAACGCCCGCTACGTGAGCTGATTGCGCTGCCCCACTATGCACCCGAGAGTCAAAGCATAGATGAATTACTATATACTATGCAAAAACAGGGCGACCAGATGGCCATCGTTATCGATGAATATGGCGGAACTGTCGGCGTCATTACGATTGAAGACATTTTAGAAGAGATCGTGGGTGAAATCGAAGACGAGTACGACATTGACCCCTTCTTCTACAAAGAAGTACGCCCCGGGCAGTATTTAGTACGTGGACGCTCACCCTTAAACGCGCTCGCTGACAAGTTGAATATTCATTTTCCTGCGGGCGACTATGAAACTCTATCAGGATTTTTATTTTCGAAATTCGATCGTATTCCCAGTGCGGGAGAATCGATTGATTTTGAGCATTACCGCATCACGATAAAAAAAGCCTCAGAGCGTACTTTAGAATGGATCGAGATCTGTGAAATCGATTCACTTAGAACAGAATTAGTCCAAAAATAACACCATAGCTGTTGAGCCTAAGTTTATTGGTCAGAGTCTTTGCTGCAGCTGTACCTACCTGCTCAGAGCCAAACTCAAGCGCTTCATAATACAAACTCAAAAAAGCGTCTTTGTTTTTTGAGAAATAGAAACCCAGCTGACCACGATACCCTTTTGGTGCCTGATACGAAATCTTTTGTCCGGTAGCGGTTGAATTCGTTAGCTCGTAATTTCCGATAAACTGGTAGTCCGCTTTAACAAACGCCTTCTGAAGATCAATAATTAATGTTGGGGAAAAAACATTGATACGCGTACCACTACGATTGCCAAACGTTAGTGCGTTTGAGGCTGTACGTTGTGACACCGAACGGTAGTCGCTAGTACCGCCAACCACAAACGTTTCCGCAATATTAAGACCGTAGGTAATGCCACCGAAAACATGCGTCATTTCAGGGCTACTGGCATCACTACCCGCTTTGGCTTTACCATTACCGCCACCGCCGAAGATGTCGCCGTAAAACGTAACCTTGGCGAAAGCACTAGTGGTTAGAGTTAGAAATGCTATCAGAAGGCATAAATATATTCTATTTGTCACAAAATCCCCTCACCAAATATCAGGATACGCGAATAAACCCACAACTCAAGAACACGAGCGTTATGATTAGGCCGATGATGCGCAATTACTACCCACGTCTAAATTTTAGACAGTAGTTTTTGGAGTCGACAGTTTTCTAAACAATACCAACCCTGTGTCTGTATTACAGCAGGGTCTAAGTTGATTTTGGACTAACCCACGAATTATATAAATATTTTTACTTGATAAATATCAAGTATTTATAGCAAATCACTAGATGATTCTTAGGTTATTTGGTGAGCTCATGAAAAATGGCCTTTTGGTTGCAATAGCTAGGGTTCATAAGACCTGTCTTTTAGTAGAAGCAGAAGTAATAGCGATTAAGACGGGTTTGAGTAGAAGCAGAGAAGGTAGTTAATATATGAAAGTACTAAAACTGACGCTAACAGTGTGCGCACTGTTATTGGCCTATTCTTATCAATCATTCGCAAACTCAACGTCGAGTTGCGCCAATCTGACCGATTCTAACACTGCACGAAATTTAAACTGCAGTCTATTACCGGCAGATTCTGATGAACGGCGCGCTTGTGAGGCCCTAAAAACCGCAGCTACCACAGGCGCTTCGGGTACGCGTACAACCGCAGACGTTGCTAACTAATAAATAGAAAAAGTTTGGAGTATTGATATGAAAACACTTTTGCGTAAATTTTTCTTAAATTCAATGATTGCAGGCGTGGCTTTAACTAGTGTTGCCCATGCAGTAGAACGCAAACCTGCTGGCAGTGCGATGGAGTGTGAACTTCTAGCCGCACGTGCCGCTCATGTAGCTGAGCAAAACGACAATACCGCACAGTCAACAACGGGTGTGGTATCAGGCGTACAAAAAGTAGCCGAATAGAAACTAATTTTTAGATTTCAATACGGCCGAAACCTGCTCACGCTCGAAATAGGCTTCGTCGCCTGATCCAGGGTTGGCCTCTGGGTCGGCGGCTTCGAAGTCTTCGGCCACCGCAATATCAAGAGCGGGTTTCTTCTTTTCTAAAGACGTGAAATCGACTTTTTTGGTAATCCAACGAATCGGCTTTTGTAACCGTTCGTCTAAGGCGGCGACATGAAAGTGTTCACACACCCGACGCGAGCCAATCTGTACCTGTGAAAACACTAGGGTTAACACAACAATCACCAATACTTTAATTGCACTACCAATCATAAACCCTCTTCTATTTCTAAATGGCACTGCAGATTGAAATTAACACTTCATGAGTGACGGGCGGTGTTTCTTCGCCGTCGTTACGCACCACACACTCGAATAACAACTGAAAGTCTTTTGTGGTCTCTAATAAGTTCCCCAAAGTGACTTTATGTTTTAGACGTGTTTGATCGAGCAGTTTAATTGTACCCATGTACAGCGGTTCTTTTTCTAACACGCTATAGATACGCTGACTTAACGTCGACGCCACGTCTTCAAATAAAGCCTCCTGAGCCAGCACCTCTGAATTAGTAGACACAAACAACGTGTACTGCGCCGAACCGTAGCCATCACACGTAAAAACTTTTTTAGCTTCGGCTAATAACGATAGATGCCGATCGACTTCGGCGACCAAACGTACCGAGGCACGATCATAAAAATTAAGCGTCTGATGAAATTGTTTTTCTACAGAATGGATGACCGACGGTTGTTGTGTATTCATAGAATTAGGCATCTCGTTCGTTTTCAAAAAGCTTTTCTACGCTCTTTAATAAGTCTTTTGCACTAAAGGGCTTCAGAATAAAATCACGCGCGCCAGCATTGACCGCATCAATTAAAACCTGCTCATGCGACAAACCCGAAACCATAATAATACGCGCATCACTGTTCTGTTCAATAATGGCTCGCGAGGCTTCAATGCCGCCCTTTTTAGGCATCACTAAATCCATCACCACAAAATCGGGTTTGATCTGGCGGTACAACTTAATCGCCTCTTCACCATTAGCCGCCTCACCCGCCACCGTGATTTTAGCTTGCGCCAAAATCTCTTTGACTACCTGGCGGGCAAACGTGACATCGTCGACGACTAGGGCGGTTTTGGATTTCATGGGGCTCCTATCTTGTTGGTGCTGGAACCTGCAACTGCGTAGGCGCTGCAGCAGGCGGTGCTTGAGGCGTAGGCGCTGCAGGTGCTGGTGTATCGCCAGCAACTGGCGCTGCGCCACCACGTGGTGTTGTTGTTGGTGCGGCAGGCGCTGCAGGTGGTGTTCGAGCCTCATCGGCGCCCACTACCGCATCACAATTAGGATCGCGCGCCGTAGTGCCTGCAGGAGCAGCCGTCGCTGCCGGTTCCGCAGGTCGCGCGGGCGGTCGTGGACTTGGCCGTCTCGCTGGTGCCGGCATCTGCGCCACCGCCAAACTAATCCCCAAAAACTGCGATGCCGGAAGGTCGCGTATTTCTAGACCCGACACCCCACCCAAGGTCAAACTAAACAACACAACTAATTTTTTAATTTTTTTCATATATACCCTATCTTATATATTACATCACCTGAGCATCGCGAATGAGGTCTAACAAAGCAGTAAATGAACGCGTAACATCCGACGCAATTTGCCGGCCACCCGAAGAATCTACTTTTATAATTTCGCCTGCGGAGTTGTAACGCACCTGAATTTTACCTTTTGCCGGATCGATAATTTCAATTGGGCGTGCCGATTCGTTATACACAAACTGCAACGTACGTTTGTTGTTATCGATCATCGCTTTGATGCGACCCGTGTGGTCGTAAAGCAACTGCACACCACGTCCGTCAGAGTCTTTAGCGAAGTTTAGGTTGCCGCGATCATCATAGGTATACTGCGTGATGCGTGGCTTCGAGCCCTCGGCTTTTGGCACGCGTGATACTTTGGCTAATTTATTGTGGCGTTTTTCATACTCCATCTCAACCACTTCAAACGGCGTAGCTTTGCGTGTTAAACGACCCGCAGTGTCATATTCGTAGGTCGTGCGTTCATTGCCACGTGTGACTTCAAGTGGTAGTCCGCAACACTCGTTAAAAATAGTGGTCGTTACTTCGTCGTCGATTTTAGTGACTAACTTGTAATTGTAACGTTCACCATCGGGACGTGCTTTTTCGACATACTCATAACGCTGTTTAGAGATGACGTTGCCGGAAGGGTCTTTGATCTGAAACGACGTAATAAAATTGCTGCCACCTGGGCCATCACCAGCGTATTCATACTCGGTTAATGATCCGTCGCGGTCTTTTACCCATTTTACGTTTTCGTTTTTATCTAAGCCGAAATAGCCAATTTGTTGTGTTGTAGCATCAGAGTATTTGATCTCGATAAGATTATGGCGGTCATTTTTTGAATAGGTATACTGATATATATTGCCGCTGACATCTTTCGAGTAGGTAAGATTGAAGCCATCGTAGCGGTATTCGCAGAAACGACCATCGTCTAACGTAATACGTTCTACTTTACCGGCTTTGTTAAAACGAAAAGCCATTTTGCGATTGGCGTTATCTTGAAGAGTCTCAAGTTGCCCGGTCTTGTTGTAAGTGAAGGCGATAAAGTTATTATTGCGATCCGCAATACGCACCAAGCGACCCGCATTGTTGTAGGTTTCAATTTGGCCGGAATCTAACCTACGCGTAAAACCATTGGCCGTACGTGTTAAAACCTGTGCACCAAACTTATTCGATCGAAACTCAGTACCCGCCGCTGGCAACTGTGGTTTTAATAAACCACGATCTACTAGACGCTCCCACTCTTCGTTTCTATAACGCGCATCATTACGCAAACGATTACGTACAGATTCGGCCGCACCACCACTCACACCAGCACCGCCCTTACTTTGAGCTGTGATAATGGCTTTTACGGCTTCATCAACTTTTTCTGTGGTTAAACCTGGTGGCACAAAACGATTTACGGCGCCTCCACCGTTTTCATGAATCACAATCGAGCCATCCGCCGAAACCTTTAAATAACGTTCGTAATCACTACCCCAACCAAAACCAAAAAAACCGTTGTGTGATGACTTACTGTTAAACGTACGCTCTACTTTTGGTTCGGCACCACCTGGAAACAAGTGGTCGACATAAGCGACGCTAAAATTACCATTTTTTAAACTAACGACGGCAAACGCACTCGTATTGGCCACTACTAGCGCTGCCACAAATAGACTTCTGACTAATGATCTCATTCGTGAACTCCCTTTCACCGAATTAAATACTTACTATTTAGTTTGAAGAAAGATGCGCTAAACATCAACCCTGATAACGCGTTTGATGACAAAGAAGGCAATTACTTCTAGGAAAATTACTCCACCCAAAACCACCCAACCCAACCAGTTCTCGAACATGGGGCGCATAAACTCCGGGTCACTCACAGAAAAATAGACACATAGTGCCGGTGGAATCGATAATAGAATCATACCCTGATAAAAACCCTGAGCGGTTAAAGCTTTAATCTTATTTTCTACTTTCAACCGTTCACGCACTGTAAACGCAATCGTATCAAATGTTTCGGCCAAGTTACCGCCGGTTTCTTTCAAAATATTAATCGATGTGACAAACATCTCGACGTCTTCGCATTTAATGCGGCGAGCTAGATTATTAAAAGCTTCTTCAATACTCACACCGACTTTGTTCTCAGAAAGTACAAGATTAAATTCCTGCGACATCGGATTAGGCATTTGCTCCACCACCACACCCAACGCTTGAACAACGCTTAATCCCGACTTCATTGCATTCGACATTAACCCCAAACCATCGACCATTTGTAAATTAAATTTATCGATACGCGACCGGTACATAAAATCGATGATGGGCCTTGGTGCAAACCAACCCCCAACGGCTAAAATTAGACCTAGAACCAATCCCGGAATCACACTTGGTAGAAAATATAGAAACGTTAATATAAACGGCACGACACTACCTAAAATCATATAGAGCAGCGCACGTTGTGGTGTGATTTCAATGAACATCTGATTACATTTTTCAACAATGTAATCGCGCGTACCTAGACTTTGAAACCGAAACCAGTCTAGAACCCGAACCATATAATGGTTTGCTAATATAAAGACCGCGACACCAAATAATAACGAATATAACAGTGCCATGTTCTACCCACTCTTCTTTAAAGCGCCCGGTGCCTGCGCTGTAGCCGCCGGTGCTGCTGTCTGCGCCGGAGTACTTGGGGCTGGTGAAAACAAACCACGTGAAATCTTGAGC
>CAZYPH010000015.1:12405-31040 GCA_964649095.1 uncultured Oligoflexia bacterium
GCCGTTCCTGCATCTGGATCGGAAGTTTATGCACCTTGGCTTCCATATCTTCGACAAATTTGGGAATAACACCCGTTGGCATAAACCGACCGATGATTTTTCTTTTTTTGTCTAAGCCCTCTTGTTTATAAACAAAGATGTCTTGCAAACTCACCACATCGCCTTGAATACCGGCGACTTCTGTAATGTAGGTAATTTTTCGAGACCCATCACTTAGGCGTGACTGCTGCACGATCAAATGCACCGCCGATGCAATCTGCTCACGAATGGCTTTGAGCGGCATGGCGACACCCGACATCATCACCAACGTTTCTAACCTCGCAATACTATCTCGTGGGTTATTGGCGTGTAGGGTCGTCAATGAACCATCATGGCCTGTATTCATCGCCTGCAACATGTCGAGCGCTTCACCACCACGACACTCTCCCACCACCACACGATCAGGGCGCATACGTAAACAACATTTGATGAGATCACGAATACTGACTTCACCCTCGCCTTCAATATTTTTTGGACGCGTCTCTAAACGCACAACGTGTTCTTGACCTAGTTGCAACTCCGCCGCGTCTTCTACGGTGATGATACGTTCGGTTGCTGGGATAAAATTAGAAAGAGTATTGAGCAACGTTGTTTTACCAGAACCGGTACCACCACTGACAACGATGTTTAACTTCGCCTCAACACACATGCGCAGGAAATCACCAATCTCTTGCGTCATAGAGCCCCACTCGACTAACTCTTTTACACCAATTTTTTTCTTCGGAAATTTTCGAATCGTAATCGTTGGTCCGCGCAACGCAAGTGGTGGAATAATCACGTGTACACGAGAGCCATCTTCAAGGCGGGCATCGACGTACGGTGTTTTTTCATCACACCGGCGACCGAGCGGCGTCACGATACGCTCGATGATGTTCATCATTTGCTGTTCACTAGAAAACGTGACAGGCGAAAGCATGGGTTTACCGGCTTTTTCTATATATATTTGTTCACGTGAATTCACCATGATCTCAGTGACCAGATCATCGGATAACAAATCTTCTAACGGCCCTAAGCCCAACGCTTCATCAACAACCTCTTTAATAATCTGAGCACTCTGATCGCGGTCTTTTAGTATGCCACTCGTGTCTTCACGCGCTAAGATATCTAAAATTGCCTTTTTAGTTTTTTCGCGGAGCTGTTCTTTCTGTTTAGTATCGGTCGTGTCGATATTTTGTTTTTTTAAATCTAAAGTTTCTACGAGGCCTCTGTGAATACGCAACTTCAACGCCGTCCACGCGTCGACTTGTCTACTAGATCCACCACCCGATGCTGAGGCACCACCAGATGCCTGCGATGCGCCACCAGCCGTGCCTTGTAAACTCTTTTGCGCCGCCCCAGTAGGTTTCTTAAGTTGTGTCAATTGAGCCAGAATATTACTCTGCTGCATTTTACGAATAATATCGTGCAACGCGCGCGTAATCGGCGCTTGAGGCGCGGCAATAACAAACGGCTGTGAACGTGCAATAGAACCCGCACAGGTTTCATTTTCTTCAGGAACGGCAGCAAAAATATTTTTGTTTAGATTTTTTTGAATTACTTGTGGCTGCACAATCGAATTTGCAGAATAGCGATTGATCACAAGCTGCACCATATCGGGCGGAAAAAGATGCTCCTGAATTTTTCCCAATAGGCGTTTGGTTTGATTCAATACAATCACGTCTTGCGTGGTGACAGCCATAATCATGGTAGCTTGTTCGAAGACTTTTAGAGTCGATGCCTCCACAGAAGAACCACAATCGACAACAATCAGCGGAAAGAGATTCACAGCCGACTTCAGTAACTTACCAACACCCTCAAGGTCGAGATCACGTGCCTGTGTCGCTTCTGTCGGGCTTGAAATAAAACTAAGACCTGCCGGTGTCGTCGCCATCATCGGTGCCAACACTTTAAGATCTAGTGCACCCACTTGAAGACGCGAAACATCGACGATGTTTTTTGGTGAACGTGCGCCGACAATTAAGTTTTGATCACCAAGCGAGGTCAAATCTAGATCAATTAAAAGCGGTCGCTGCTTGAGCTCCATTAAGTAAGCCAGCGCAAGGTTAGCGGCAAATACTGATTTACCCACTCCACCCTTACCACCAACGACTGCGATGATGTGACCTGCCATGGTTATTTCCTTTTTAAACCGTACTTGGTTTTAATGTCTTCGGTGCCCGTTGAAGTACTTTCCAAAATCTGCGGTGTTACAAACACCACAAACTGCGACTTACTCTTTTGAAACGCCTTCGAACGTAAGAGCGTAAACAGTGGATTGGCTGGTAACGATCCACCCGGTGGGTCTTTATTAAACGCCGTTGAAATCGAGTTACTTAACGCGTTCACCAGTGCCGCACTCTCACCGTTTTTTACAACAACCGTCGTATTATACGCATGGTTTAAGCTTATCGGCGCATTACCCTGCTTGCCTGCTAAACCCCGATACGAAAACTCAATCGACATATCAATATTTTCTGTTTGCCCTTGTACGCGCGGCGTTAAGTTAACGCGCGGTCCCAATTTAACGACGTTAAAGTTAGGCTGACCGGTCGCATTCGTTGTTTGAATCGGTACATCAAGCGTACGATCGAACACGCTTTTTTGACCCGACTTCACAATCATGACCGTTTGCTCCAACACCCTAGCATAACCCGCATTCTGGGCGTTCGACAGTTTTGGAAAAAGATTGGCAATCGTACCACTCAGCGATCCGCTACCAGCCGTTGTCACACCACCCGTGGTCGACTGACCAAAGGCGATACTGCCACCGGTGTCTAACGATGGTGAAAATGAAAATCCAAAATTTCGCAGATAGTCTTTCGACAGCTCCACAAAGTCTAACGTCACACGCACCATTTTTTCTGCCGGTGGTTTCTTTTTAGCAGCGATAGTCAGCCGTGAAATAATCGGCGACTTTACCGTAAGTTTTCGTACTTCAATGGGTGAGCGCACTTCCGAGGCATAACTAGCAATCGTGTAACCCTGCAGCATATTGGTCGCGAGATTGATAATCTGTTCGGCCCGGCCCTGTGAGTCGACCTGGCCTTCGATCAAAAACAAACCATTCAACACACGTACTTTGACGTTTTGTTCGTTGATCTCGGTTTGCATGCGTTCGGCCATCATTTGAAGTCCAACAGGAGAAACCGTAACTAAGTTCAAAACCTGATCTTTATAAGAAGGGTCACTCACCACAGCATACAACCGATTGAGGTCATTCATGACAACCACTTCGCCATCGATAACAATCTTATCAGCCATGATTTTCATCTCAAGACCTTCGATGTCACGAAGCAGTTCACGCAACTCAATCAGACGACGCGTCAGATTACTTTCACTCACTACGACATTTAAAATCAAACGCAGATCGCCCTTTTGATCGCGAACGACGACAGTGGTTTCACCTTTTTTTACCGGTGTAAAAATGAGTTGTTTCTTTTCTTTTGCAAACTGTACTTGAACGAGAGTTTTATTGGCGACCCGCACACACTCTTCTGAGTTGTCACAGACGTCAAACGTGAGATCGACTGTAGATTGTAAGCCTGCAATAAGTAGCACATCTTGTTTGGTGGCATTCCGTTCCGAATTACGATTCGATTTAAACGCAGCCTGTACTGGCTGGCTGAAACTCAAAACAAAACTCAGAATAAATACTGAGACCAGAGGCAGAATGGAACATCGTGTTCTATATACTGTTTTCATAATATTAAGACTCCAAGCTACAAAAATCCATTTCGTAAGCTATATGCACTACCTGTACTACTTAGCAGCTGCTGGCGTACGCACCACCCTTGATAAATCATTTCCCAAAACGTCGGCCACCGAGACGGCTGGTATATTCGTACGCTCAGTATCGTCGTTATTGCGAAGCATCACACCGATACGCGAGCTATTGTCGCGTATATACGCAATCGTTAATGCCATTGAAGGGTCAACCTCAATGGTTATCGTGTTGTAATTGCGTTCGATATTTAGGTTTCTAACAATCTCTTTATTCTCAACGTCATCTTTTTCTACTTTGCGTGGAGCCTGTGTCGTGACGTATTCCCCAACGGCTAGAATCGGAATATCTTGTGCAATGATTTTTGTTAATCCCTGACCGCGGCTTGCGTTTGGTGGATCAATCGTAGCAATCAAATCGATACGGTCACCTGGTTTAAGCAAACGATTGACGCCGGTATTGTCATCAACAGGAATCGAAATAGCGCGTTTACCTGGCGTTACCTGTTTTGAAAGACCCGTACGAATACCGGGTTCTGTAATTTTATTAAGTGTAATCTGCTCGCCCGCACGAATAGGCACGGTGGCAATAAAGCCTTTTACTTCGTCTTTAGTACGCGTAGCACCCGGCTCTATAAACCGTTTTGGTTTAGCGACGATCTCAATCATGTTCTCGTGCACCTCACCCAAAATCGGTATGTCTTTTTTTGCAATCACTACCGCAGTTTCAGTGCCATACTTCGCTTTGATCTCTTCTTCTTTAGAAGTGATAAACGAGTAGATCATGAAAACGGCCATTCCGGCTAAAGCTAGTGATATTGTAAAAGCCTTATTGTTCATCACTAGAACTATCGACAGGTTGTGAGGGGAACTAGATGGGAAATTTTCTCAAGAGCAAAGACTACCTACAACGCACAGAATCTCGGCTGCCCCATTCCATAAAAATTATCGGGCATATTATTCTCAGACAAATAACGACTACCCGTGGTACCGAGGGGTGGCGTGCAAACAAACGATGTAATACGAATACGCACATTTTGCCTACGGGAGACTAGCCCTGGCGTCTCATCTTCTGGCGGTGGGCGGCCATGACCAATCTTTATAGTTAGGGCCCGAGGAGACTCATTGCCTCGGTCTTCCCCTGGGCGTTCGTCCATACCAATCCAAAAACGTGTCATAAACGACCCATCGGCACGATTTAAAAAGCCTGAACGGGGATAATAACGATTATTAAAAAACAGATAGAACATTCTATTTCTAGTATATTTTAAATTCACTATACCTGAATTTACGACAATATTACTTTGGACCAAAAAATAGATCATACCCACAAGTATCGGTACGAGAAAAGCAAACTCCACCATACTTTGGCCACGTTGTTTAATCGCTATCGGCAATTTCAGCCGGTTATTTTTAACAGCCATTGTCGTACCGTGCCATTCCAATCCGAAACTGATTGGCCTGTTTACTAAGATTCATTTCACAATCGGCTTGCGTGGGCTCACGACCAAGCCAGCTTTGTGATTCTAACTGCACCTGATTAGCTGCTCCACGGGCGGCCCCAGGCAGGACGGGAATCATGTGCATCTTAACCGAAAATGTAAACTTCACCCCCTGCTGCCAGTTATGCGGCCATGACTGAGCAGTAGCATTCGCCACACGCGGGCCCTTGCCTACAAACACACCAGCCAAGTCACCCTCGCCTTCGCGTGTGTAAATAATGTTACGGAAACGATTGTTGCCATTACGAAATAGAAATTTTTCTAGATACTGATTGGCCGCCTCGACCTGAAACGCCTCTGTAAGATGGGCTGACTGGTACGCTCGCGCCGCCATAAACGTGGCGTACTGAATATAGTTGGCAACGCCCATACCCAAACTCAGTCGCACCATTAGAAAAAATAACGTCGTAAATCCTAATAACGCCGTTAGAAACTCAACAAAACTTTGCCCCGACTGATTGTGTTTACTGCCCGATCGCATAATAAGTTTCGCGCTCTGCATTATTTGCGTCCAAACATTTTAAAATTGCCACCACCGGGCAGCGACGGGTGGCGTGATGGCGTACCGTTACACGGCGGATTTGGATCGCCGTCTTCACCACAAGCCTTGGGGTCACCATATTTATAAGCCAATACGAAATCACGACGAATAGGTGTTTCTACGCTTCGAAATATGCGCGGCGAAAAGCGCCCTAAAAGAGCGCCTAACCCACTAATAACCAGCAACAACAAAACATATTCAACAAGACTCTGACCTTGGCGTTGAGGCCCAAATGTAGACAATTGTTTTGTTTTATTGGATAGCATTCCATCCAATTATAAATAAATTTAATTTAGAAACAATAAAACCAATAAATAAAGCAAACGCCATCGGCGCTTTCGTTTTATGGGTAAACGTAACCGACACCGCCACACCGCGATGAAATTGCCTTAGAAACGCTTCAATGCCCATGCGCCTGAGGTCAGAAAAAAATGACTTTAGCTTTTTTTCTTTTAGCAAAATCACAACGCCTACAGCACAGAAGGCGATTAGCACGTACATCTGAAATTCTAACCAACGGTGCCAATCAAAAAGAGTCGACAGCATTGCGGCCAACTTAAGGTCACCACCACCCACAATGCGCAGTTGAAAGAAGATACCGTAGACCAGCAAACAAAGTGCTAAAGTCACGCCTACATCGTTAAACGTATAGGCCGATGACGCAATCGAACCTAGAAACAAAAATACGAATCCAGGAATTGTAATAATATTATATATTTTTCTATATTTAAAATCGGTGAGAACACACAAAAGCGTTAAGGCAGCGGCAATTACGTGGAGTACAACTACGGGCAGAGTCTGTTGCACATCTACCACGTCAGGCATTTTCGTCAGTTCTCCCACATCGAATCAGCTTCGACAAAACCACCACTCACTAAATCTTTCTCTAATTCGGCTGAAAAACGCAGCATGCTATCAGCAAAAATCCCACGAAAGGCGGTTGAAACACCCAAACTCACCATAGCGGCGAGGCCTATTAGGATGGCGTATTCGACGGTGGCTTGGCCAGCAGTCATTTTGTGTTTCATTCCTATTGCGAGGCACTATCAATTTGCTGTTGGGTGGAATCAAACGCCGCATTCATAATTCGTTCAATACGGGTCTTTAAAGTACCACCTACCGACTTGACCGCCATAACGACGAACAACAATAGTAACGCGTACTCTAAAGTAGTTTGTCCGTCTTCTTCTGACCAAACTCTCTTTACAAACGTCTTTGCTGAATTGATTACTGTTATTCGCTCCATAAAAAAGTCCCCAAACCTTCTTAAATTGTACGTTCCACACTATTTTTAAGTCAATTAAACTATTTTTATTTAATTAAGTTATTAATATTAAATAAAAAATATTGATACTAATGTTCTGTCATCTTCCCCATTCTTATCGCGCGCAATAGACTCTAATCGTTCGTTAAATTGATTTATAACCTTGTCCAACGCATGGGTGTTGGCTTCATTAATCCCCTGAGGGACTTGTGCCAAAAACTGCTGAGCCGCTTGTGATAGATCGCTTTCAGTCCAGTGGGGGTAAACACCATCGGTACTGAGAACCACCAGATCTCGAGACTCGACTTGTAGCTCTATAAGTTCGGGTTCAACATCTGCAGTCAAACCATAGGCATGAGTTGGAATGGCCCACTTAGAACTCCAACTTCCCGGAAAAACCCCACGATAGTGGTTGTACGATTGTGGTCGTATGATTGCCTGAGAGCGACCATTCCGAATTAAATACGCACTGCAAGAACCAATATTGCTGAGATATAATTTTGAATTGTCGACCTTTGCGATAGCGGCCGAAGCTCCGCCACGCTGATTAATCGATTTCTGTGATTGATTTTTTTTTAATAAACTTTCATTAGCTACTAAGCTAGCGTTTAGAAGCAAGTTTACGTTTTCACCTAAGCCACTGCGATACAAAAACGGCAATGTTACCTCTTTCTCTTGATTGGCATACAAGTAAAATGACTTTACCGCCTCAGCGAACTCTTTAGCCGCAGCATCGCCAATACCTACACCACCGAATCCGTCGATCACACCAAATAGATTTAGTTTAGTGTCATAAAGACAACCATCTTCACATGCTTTTTTTGAAGCACCCATTTTCTGAAGTGTACCCACAGCTCGTATAACGGTATTTGCTTTCATGTTGCTATTTACCCATAAACTCTTTCGGCAGTGGGTCGCCATCTGCATTCTGTGCAGCGGCTGCCTTCTTCGAGGCAATACCCCTGTCCATAAACTCATAACGTTTACCCTTACGCGTGCACATGCCGTAATATTTTGACTCACTCAAGCCTTTAACGGGTTTTGCAATATCGGCACACTCTGAATAACGAACTCGGGCTGTAGCATAATCACTCATGGTCTCAGCCAAAAGCGCCTCGATAAATAGTGATTTTGCTATACTACTCACTTGCGCAGTCACTTTATCTAACTGCGAACGAGCATACTTGTGATTTGGATCAATCTTTAAAATGGCCGCATACTGGTCGCGCGCGATAGCAAAGTCAGACGACTCAAAGGCCTTATCACCTTCGCGAATTAATGGATTGATTTCATTATCTAACGCGGCTTGAATGTCCGACAGACTTTTCTGTACACGATCACTAACCGACTTCTCAGAACCATGAAGGCGGCGGATTTCTACATACTCACCTCGAGCGGCGAGCCACTTTTTGGCATCAAAGAGCCCCTTGGCTTTGGCAAAAGCATCGGCAATCTGTTTTTGATATGCTTCAGCTTTTTGTTTTGCTTCGAAGGCGATCTGCCGATCAATAATGCGCTTCTGTAGAATTTCTCTCAGCCGACTAATTGCTGGGTTTTCAGGGTCGCGTTCTAAAATTTTTGCAAATACTTCGTTAGCTAGCTGCGTATTGTCCTCAGCTACAGCCGCCTCAGCCTGCGCTACCAACTCACTAACTTCTTTGCGTAGCCGCTCTTCGGTTTCTCGCCGTTTTCTCTCTTCTTCGTTGGCCTTCAGAATATCAATCGACCTCTGCGCAAAGGCCCGAATCTCTTTCGCGTCTTTGTAGCCGTTAGGCAGAATCTGTAGCACTTTATCAATTTCGTAGATCGATCGTTCGTATTCTTTATTTTTATAGAGATCAAAAGCGAAGTTATACGTATTCTCAACAAACTGGCGCTTTTCTAAAGGCAGTTTCATGAACGATGCTGATGCCGGATCTGACCGTGCAGCCTGGCTTTGTTTCTGGGCTGCCTTTTTCTTCTCAGCATCGTCTTGTTCGACAAACCATAAAAGTGCCAGTCCGATAGCTGCCACAATCATCAATCGCCGAGCTTTTGGTTGGCGTTTAAACTTTGCTAACAACGATTCTCGACCAGGTTTTTTTTCCGCAGTATTTTCACCCAATCCATTGGCACCTGGAATGGCCTGATCATAAAGCCCAAGCGGATCTAAAGCGATACCAGGATTTGTATTCTGCGAGCCAATGCCAGCATCATACGTCAAAGGCTCACCCTGTAGGGCCTCTATGGCCTGCGCATCTGGTCTATAGAAATCATCTTGAGACTCTAAATATTCTTTATTGAGTATTTTAATTTTGAATTCGGTATCAGCAATACGAATGATATCATCACCTGTAAGCTGAAAATTAGTAATCTTATCGCCGTTAATGTAGGTACCGTTCGAAGACCCGAGGTCATTGGCGACATAGTGCGCCCCAACACGCTTTAACACCAGGTGTTTGCGTGAGGCCTTTTCGTCATTTAGAACGACATCGCAATCACTACTGCGACCGATTGATATCTCCGCACCATCTAACTCGTACTCTTCCTTCTGAGCCGCGTCTGGCGGAAAGAAAATCCGCACCAATGTTTTCGTGACATCTAACGCCGAAGTTTTCTCAGACTCACCATCACCACTGACGTTAAAATCCTGAAACTGTCCCAGATCAACGGCAGCCTCTTGTGGCGTGTCACCACCTTGGTCACTTTCTAATGGCGCCACTGAGGGCTCGGGCGGCGGGCTATCGCTATTTAATTCTGGAGCCTCGGCCATGAGATTATCTTCAACTGGGGGCTCGGCCTGAGGTGTCTTGTCGGAACCTTCGGGCTCTGGCTTCGAACTCTGTGCAAAAAAGGTATCAGTTCCAACAGCAACCGAAACGCCACCTTCTAAAGAAAGTTCATAGTCTTGAACTTTTATGACATCACCCAAACTCAGAACAGCTTCATCAATTTCTTTGCCATTGAGAGTCAATCTACCAAACTTACTCTCACGTTTTACCGATACTTTATCGTTCAGAAACCCAAAACGAGCGTGCTGACGGCCGATCGAACGATCGACTACTCTTAGGTCACAGCTTTCGTCACGACCAAAATAGAACTCAGACTTTTCATTTTTTGAAAAGTCTAAGGCCGAGACTTCATTTCCTAGGTGACGCAAACGTAGAATCATATATTAGCTTTTGTTAATGTCTTTAATCTTCTTATCCATGTCGTTAGATTTTTCTTCGGCCTCTTTAAACAAGGGGTTCGTTTGATCAAGAAAGTAAAGGCGTTTGACCGCATCATAGTTACTCTTCGCTTGCTCATAACGATTGGCATCTTCATTTCTTTTGCCGCGTGCTAAGTAATCTTTGCCCTCACGCTCCATGGCTTTTTTAGTGCTTTCTAAGTAGACACGAGCCAAGGGGTGCTCAGGATTAATTTGCAACGCAGTATCAAAGGCACTCATTGCACGTAGATAGTTTTTGGCGCGAAAGTCACGAAAGCCTTCTTTGAAATAGACATCTGAGTTTTTCTGAACCTGAGGGTCCACAGTTGATACACCCACCGATGCCAGACTGCGTTCATTCTCAATGTCTCGTGGATCTAAATATTGCGATTTTTTAATACGTTGCTTCTGCTCAACCTCTGGCAATAAACCAGCCAAGAGCATGAGACCGCCAAGAATAAACATGAGTTTTTTGTTCTTCTCGAGAAACGATTCTGTTCTTCGAACTCCAACCTGAGCGTGCGCTGCATTTTGTTTAAGTCCCGGTATCAGACTCTCTACTTGTCCCTTATTTAATTCGACCGGAGGGCGCACCAACATCTGCGTTGCACCAGCCCCCTGTACGCTAGTGGCAATGTATTCTAGAATCGTTTCCCCAATTGAAAGTTTATCGCCCGGACGCAAAGGATGCATCGCTACAGCGCGGCCATTAACACGCACACCATGAGAACTACCCAAATCACGCACCACACAACTGCCATTTGTAAATATAAACTCGGCATGTTTACGTGATGTTTTGAGGTCATTTAAAATCAAATCGTTCTGCTCATCGCGACCCACTGCAACACGGCCTTGCGTGACAACATAAACACAATGCAGATCTTTACCCGCCAATACACGTAGCCTAAACAACTCGCTTGGTTGTTTAGGTAGAACACTATTCTTAAATTTTAGAACGCCTCGTTTTGTGTTCATTCTACTTTCTGCGCTGCCACGACAAATATTTTAACCGATGCCCCCTGCAATATCGGCGTACACTGCATGCGATAGGCCGAACCGGAGAATTCAAAATCATCTACAATCTGTTCACCACTTTGAGATCGCAGAAACAAATCATCCATAAAAGATCCAAACGCGGCGTCTCTCGCGACGTTGGCAATTTCATTACCAATGGCCCCGTCCGATCGAATGCCCGTAATTTCTTCCATCGTATTATTCCACGATAGAATCTTGCGATCAGAACCAAAGACAATAAACCCTACACCCATCAGCACATCGCCAATACGTTTGATGCTATCGATAGTAGACTCCGACATTTCTTGGTCTTGCAGACCACCACTGGCCGAACTGGGAATCCGCTGTAACGCAGCATTCACGACATCAATGAGAGGCTCGATCTCTTCCATTTTAAATTTGTTAGAGACGGCCATGCCGTTGCCCTTTAGAACTTGGTCGATTTCATGGTTTAGCGTTTCGATCGGTCGAATCGTTAAGCGATAAAGCGTAAAATAAACAATAACTGCAAATATCGCTGCAACGATCATCGACTGGATGTAGTTCAACATCTCAGTACCTGAATCTACAGTAACCAGCGTTTTGTCATAGAAGACGTAGCCGATCGCGACCGTCACATTCTTACTAACGGTCGGAGAGAATATTTTTAACGGCACCGCGACCGCCGCGGTATCACCGATAATCTGCGCACGCCGTTCCAGCGACTCTAATTCATTAAACTTCACACGGGCTGACGCGCTGAATGCCGCTTCGGTAGGCTCTGTTAAATACTGATTTAATAACCGTGACGGCGCCAACACACGGCCTTCCATATCGGTAATATAGGCCGCACGTACGCCAGGTTCGCGCTCGATATAACTGACATCTAACTTAGACTCATTTTTTTCGAAAATATGGGTACTGTTACGATCGACCATTTGACGCGCTAACACTAAAGCTCTGCCAGCGGCCTCTTGTGTTAGTTTTTCTTTAGTCGCTTCAACTAGTGGATACACACCACCAATCGAACCAAACACCACGAGTATGACAAACATCCCAGCCATCAATGTTCGCCATTCGTGTTTTTCGTTCAAATTATATGCAAAATTTAATATATAATTTTCAAAAATAAACTGAATGCGCTCTTTCAGCGATTGAGGGGTGTCTTTCTTTGGTGCCTCGCCACCTAAACCAGCAGCCTGATGCAAACCCGTACCGCCTAGTCCTGGAAGGGCACCCATGGGATTCATTCCCCCCGATGCCATCGGCATTTGTGACCCCTGAGGCGCATGATTCGCTAACGGCACCGACACTAAATGGGGCTGTGCATTTGCCAGAGCCGGAGCTCGCCTGCGCTCAACATTCACAACCTCTAATACATACTCACCGACAGAAATGCGATCTCCCGTCCGTACGTGTTTTTCTTTACTAAGCACGCCGTTAACGAATGTACCGTTCGAGCTACCGCAATCTTTTACTCCCACTTTTCCGTTATCGACCACTAACACGCAGTGTTGTTTGGAAACCTTTTTTGATTCCAGAATAATATCATTCGAATCGGCTCGACCAATCGACGTATCGCCAATTTCGTTGATGGAATAGGCTCGGCCCTTTTCAGGCCCTGACACCACCATTAACTTAAACACAATCGATCTCCCCGCTTCAGAACTTCACAACGATTGGCCTTGGTCTCTAGAACATGATCGGCCCCAAACTCTGGTAGAAACACACGATACGGCTTAACGTGAATATCAACTCGGACGACTTCAAAGTACTTCTGCGAAATTTTCCGCAGATAAATAACATCAATTGGTATCCGCATGAAAACCGTGTGAATGGCGTTACAATTGGCAAACAGTAGACCCTCGTCCGCTTCGACTGCTGTACGTCCTAACAAACCAATCAATCGACCAAAAAAACCCTGTGCCCACTGCACGCGACTTAACTCGAACGTCGAATCTCGTTCGTCTGATGCGTTAACCAATGAAAGCTTCATTAGAAAAGCCCTCCACCACTGCCCATCGCAGCGATAAACGGACCGAAGATGGTTAATATAATTGCCGGTAAAATAAAGACGAACATGGGAAACATAATCTTTTGAGCTGATTTTGCACCCTCTCGTTCCGCTGCTAGAAATCGTTGGCCACGTATTTGTTCCGACTGCTGACGCAATACTTTACCGATCGATGCGCCCATCTGATCGGCCGATACTAAGATCGCAATAAACGACGAGATCTCAGACATATCTAAACGCAAGGCCATCTCTTTCATGGCATCGGCACGCGAAGAACCAATCTGAATCTCTTTCATCATCTGCGCGAACTCATCGACCAACGGACTAGGCTGGGCCTTATCAACTACTTTTCCAATGGCGCCCAGAAAGTCGAGACCAGCCTCAGTAGAAAGCGCCAAAAGGTCGACAATAAAAGGCATCGCTCGACGGACCTGCGATTGACGCTGTGTTTTGGCCTCTTTTAACATGTAATCCGGGTAGAAAAACCCTGCGACACTAAAGAGTGGATATATATACCAATCTATATCCATCTCCCCAAGCTTCATCATTCCGAAGAAAAATACCGGGGCACCGATAATCAAAAACAGTTTAAACGAAAACAGCTCATCAGGAGTAAACTCGTCTCGCATGCCTGCTGCGATAATTCGGCGGCGTAGACTCGTACGATAGCCATCAATCTTAAGTGTGCTGACAACTGGCACAACGTAGCGATTAAAGAATGGCCTCGAATAACGAATAATGGCGTTCGAAGCTTTGCGATCTTTTTCTTCTTCGCCCAAAAGTTGTTTTGCCGAGCGTTGTTCTTCTTGTTGGAAGAAAGCTCGTACAACTAAATACACGGCTACAAATATAAAGCCCAATGCCACCCACATGGTTAACGACTCCATGGGGTCCATCGTCCAACTTTCAATTGACCATCCACCCCAGACAGGTGGTTTTGTTGTAGTGGGGTTCATTAGAGGGCTCCAATCTCAGCCATTTTGTCGGCCTAATTTGCTGAATTCTTAACTGGTAGGTAGAATAGGGAAATGTCGAATCACTTCAAAAAATGGGCAAAATTCGCATTCCTGACTATCAAGACTGCACTAGTTCAGGCAAAAAACGCCGACATATCTTTTATTGCCGGGCACCTGTCTTTTATGACGGTGCTGTCCTTAGTACCTTTGATTGCTGTTATTATGAGTGTGTTTCAATTGTTCGACGGTCTCGACTACGCCTACAAAAAACTCATGCCATATATATTGAATCAACTATCTCATGGCGCAGGTCCGATTGTGGAACAAAAGCTTATGCAGTTTATTCGAAAGACCCACTCAAAAACTTTAGGGTGGTTAGGTTTCATCGGTCTATTCGCATCCGCCTATTCAATGTATGACACGGTTGCTACAGCCTTTAATCGGTTATGGTCAGTAGATAGACGCCTTGCTATATATGAAAAACCGTTACGGTTTTTATTAATATCAATTATCGGCCCTATTCTATTAGGTCTATCACTCGCCATCACTGCATTTGTAACCACTTACGCAAAGCATCTATCGGGCAATCTCTATTTAGTGGCGTCATTTAGTACAAGCCTACTCGTTTCGTTCGCACTGTATCTATTAGTTTATAGCCTCGTGCCAATGGCACGTATTTCGTTAAAACACATATACCGCGGCGCCCTAGTTGCGACCGTACTATTAGAGACGGCAAAATATAGCTACGCGTTCTACACAAAAAGAGTGGTTACCTACTCAAAGTTCTACGGTTCGTTTGCCGCATTGCCGATGTTCTTGTTATGGATCTACATCGCTTGGCTCATCACACTTTTCGGGGCTGTAATAATTCGCAGTTTACAGGTACGCGCCAATCAAAAAGGCGCGGGAACTTCATTAAGAAAATAGTATATACTATATTTTTGATATTTTCCTCGATATTCATTCCAAATTCACTACATGCCAATAATATACAGAAGAACTGGTACATACTAAAAGCCAACCAAAAGAAGCTGGGCTACTATCACGAAACAGTCGAACAACGCGACGGCAAGCTCTACTTCCGCTATCGGCTCAAGAAGTTTGAAAGTGGTTCCGTCTATACCGAAAACTATGGCGCCATTGCCCAGCACGACCTCACGCCGATTACATTTAACCTTACCAAATCTGCACAAGCGGCCCTAGACATTACCGACGCCAGTTTTCGCATTGAAAACAATAACGGCGTATTTGATATTCGCGTCTCTGGCGCACGCAACACCACCATTACTCGACAGGTTTCAAAAGAAACGATCCTTGATGTCTTTTTCCCGCTCTGGATATCAAAAAATTGGACCACATTAGAAAATAAACGCCCCGCTACGGTGAGAACCTTTATCGAAGACCAAGACACCTCAAGCTACCGCACCCAACAAGTCATGGTGCGCATGCAAGAGCTCAACCCCAACCTCAACTGCACCAATTTTGCCGTCGAGATCGACGGTCGTGTGCGTGGTACGTGGTGTATGCAACGCAATGGTGTGTTAGTGGAATTTGTAATCGTAAATAGCGCCAATCGCAGCACATTTACTGTGCAGAGAGTGCCTTCTGAGAGTATTGCAAAACAAGGCCTACCAAGTGATGAGACGCCCTAAAATCTAAGTCTGCAAAAATTTATTTTGCGACTCGCGCACAACCTGTGAGATTCCCATTGCTGATATGCCAGTAGGAATCACCGTCGTTCAAAAGCTCTCAAAATTTCTTAGCACTATTTTTGGTGTGGTTGTTTTAGTGTTCATCACAACCCGACTCCTACCCGGCACGGCATTAGATTTATTGGGCGGCGAGAATATTTCCGCTATCGAATACCAGCGATTAGAGGCTCAACTACACCTCAATGAACCCATATATAAGCAGCTATATATCTATTTTTGTGATCTCGTAAAATTCGACTTTGGCACTTCAGTAGTTTCAAAAAAACCAATCCGCGATCTCATACTGAGTGCCATTGCAAATACTGGATTACTAAGTATTTCAGCCCTAGGCGTTGGGATTCTATTCGGAAATACTTTAGCACTGATTACCTACTTTTCTAAAACACTGACTGCACTCGGCCGACTTCTTTCGTTGATCATCTATGGTGTCCCAATTTTTGTGATTGGCATCTTCGCAACCGAAATGTTTGGCATGCGGTCGTTTATGCTTCCAATTTACACCGCTGGTGCGATGCCTACTGTTCGCGAACTCATTCTACCCACCATGACACTGAGCAGCGGCCTTCTGGTCGCTCACTTTCTATTTTGCCATGACAAACTCTCTGAACTCATCGGCCAACCGTTCGTGACCGTGGCCTACGCCAAAGGCCTTAACCGCTGGCAGGTTTTAACAAGACACTTATTACCAAACTTAAAACCGGCGATTCTAAGCCTCACCCGCTTTCAGTTGACCCATCTTCTAACCGGTGCGCTCGTAACAGAAACGATGTTTGGCATTCGAGGGCTCGGTTTTATACTCTACCGCGGCATACTCGAACGCGACTATGCTGTAGTGCAGGCCTGCGCCATTTGGTTTGGCGTGGTATACAGCGCAACACGATTATTTTTTGCAGCATCGAGCGGTGCGATTAGGCGGGAGCACTCCGTATGAGCTGGCTTGAGCCCCAAGACCTTACGAATATTCTCTGCACACCCAGCACCACACACTGGTTTGGTTGCGACATTTTTGGACGCGATTTGCTGGCACGTATTTTATACGGAATTTTAATATCGACGGGCCTTGCGGTCGCCATCACAGTATTATCTTTAATCGGCGCCTGCCTAATTTCTTTTTTTGTCACTACCAATACGTTTCGACGCCGAACCTATCAGTATTTACAAATATTTTTTATTTACATACTCGATTGTGCGCTGGCCTTTCCAACGCTTATCTTGTGTCTGATCATGTCTAGCGTAATGCCCAATTCGATTTATTCTTTTATTATTGCGCTAGTCGTACCGATGACACTACACAAGACCATCTTTTTTGACTCTGCGATGACAACTATCAGTCGCAAAGACTATGTGGCATCGGCCCATGCACTAGGCCTAAGGCGTCATCATTTATTCTATAATTACTATATAAAGAATTTATGGCCTGAATTACGCCTTCAAGGCCTGTCATCGTTTATTGCCGTCATCATGGCCGAATCGACGTTGAGTTATTTGGGGCTTACCAGCACACTTCAGAATAATAGCTTGGGTAAATTACTCTCAGAAAGTAAAGACCACTTATTCGACCACCCGCACGCTTTTATTTTTCCAGCACTTTGCATCATAACCCTCCTCGTCATTCTAAACTTTCTTTTGCGAAAGAAGCAGTTTGAGCCATAATTAAAACAGTTATGGATGCAATTCGTGCAGCTCTTGGGTCAATATTTTTTATTGGATTTGAAGAAAAAGAACTCGCCCCCGCAACTTTGAAATTCATCAAAGACAATAACATTGGTGGCTTCACGCTGTTTAAAACAAACTATCAAGACCCCATACAAATGGCGCATTTGAATTACAGCCTGCAAGAGGCCGTTCAAAGCGACCACAACACACCACCGCCTTTTATTTGCGTAGACCACGAAGGGGGTCTTGTGCAGCGCTTTCGTGAGGGTTTCTTAAAAATCCCAACGGCACAAACCATTGCGTCGTTAGACTCGGCGCCCACAACTTTTAAAATTAGCCAATTCATTGCACGCGAATTAAGCGCCGTAGGCATCAACGTCAACTTTGCACCTGTGGCCGATATCAATACCAACCCGAATAATCCGGTGATTGGCTCGCGCGCGTTCGGCAGCGATGCGGAAACAGTCAGTAAACATGTCTCAGCATTCGTACGGGGCCATCTTGCCGAAAACGTTCGGCCCGTCTTAAAACACTTTCCAGGGCATGGCGACACGGCGTTAGATAGCCACTTCCACTTACCCAGCGTTGAAACCTCGACCACCACACTCGAAACCCGCGAGTTGTTGCCTTTTAAAACGGGACTCAAATCAAAGGCCGATCTTATGATGTCGTCACACGTCATCGTAAAGTCGATTGACGATCAATTGCCCTGCACACTCAGTGCACGAGCCCTACAAACACTGTTACGCGATACACTTCATTTTGAAGGTCTTGTATTCTCAGACGACATGGAAATGAAAGCCATGACCGATCACTTTGGCGCCATAGACGCCCCAAGAATGGCTTTAGAGGCCGGCGTAGACATATTACTCTACCACACAATGGACAAAGCAGTTCCGGCGTTTGAGGGCCTACTGCACCAAATTAACGAATCACCCAAACTACAAACATTGGTATTAGAAAAAAGCCGTCGAGTTTTAGCGTACCGCAAACAACACTTTCAAACATTTTCTATTGATACCGATCGCATCCAAACCACTTGCAACAACCCTGAAGCGCAGCGGTTTTT
>CAZYPH010000016.1:0-30991 GCA_964649095.1 uncultured Oligoflexia bacterium
TATATAAGATATTGCGGATCTTTAAAAAAATTCGATAACGAAAATGCAAGCCCGTTCGTAGTCCATGTGTCTGTCGTCATGGAAACACCCTAAACACTGTTAAGTGGCCAAAATACGCTAGTGCTAAAAACAACAATCCAATCAATAGCGGCCACTGATAACGTTCGTCGTACTTTGTAGTCTCTACGGTTTCGATTTTGGTGCGCTCTAGTTGGTTGATATCGGCAAACACATCGCGCAGTACTTTGACGTCATCTTGCACGCGGTAGAACTTACCACTCGTGCGGGCTGAAATTTGTTTTAAGAGTTCAGGGTTAATCGAACTATCAAACTGTTGATAGGTTTTAACCGTGCGTCCAAAAAAATCTTTCGTGACCATGGGTATCGCCACTTGCCCATCGCGCCCAATAGCAATCGAATACACTTTAATGCCATAACCATGTGCTAACTCGCCGGCCGTTAGCGGATCGACCACGCCCACGTTCGAATCACCATCGGTTAACAATACGATCACACGTGATTTTGCACGACTGTCTTTTAAGCGCGCGACCGCTGTAGCTAAAGCGTCGCCGATGGCTGTGCCATCTTTCAGATCGCCCAACTGTGCGCCGTCTAAGGCTTGCAACACTAATCCATGGTCTAACGTTGGTGGCACTAACGTAACGGCCTCACCCGAGAAAACCTGAAAACCAATTTTATCGTTTAAACGCGCCTTAATGAAATCACGTATGATGGGCTTCGCCGTATCTAATCGGTTGCGGTCACGAAAATCTTCGACACGCATACTGGCCGAAAGATCTAAGACCATCATGATATCGATGCCCTCAACATTGCGACGCACTTTCTGATAACTATGCCGCGGGCGCGCTAAGGCAATAATGCAAAAGACCAAACCCAACGCTATTAATACACGCGGCCAAAAACGGCGACTCAACGCGAGTCGATTATACGACTTGGCAAAAGCCTTTTGCGACGGCACTACAAAGCGTGCCCCCAATTTATTACTACGAGCCAAAAGATACGCACGTATTAAAAACAGCGCCGTGGGCAATAACAACCACAACCAATTGGGGTCTTTGAATGCCGCGTTCATTTTTGGTCTCCGGTCTGAAACGTGGTGGCCACATGAATCCGCCGCATTAGTTTTCGACTATCTAATAACATGGCATTGGTTTCTTCGACGTCGGTGTGTTGGTCTGTAAATTTAATGAGATCGAGCCGTTCATAATACTTCACCAGCTCTGCTATTAGAGTTTCGCCCAAATCAGTTTGCTGAAGTGCGGCCGCCAACTCTCTTGTAGTTTTATCTTCGGCATCAAACTTAAGCTGCTTTGTGAGGAATTTTTTGGTGAGCTCTGTGATCGAAAAATAAAACGACTTCAACTTTTTCTGTTGATGCGCTGAAACCGATTCGAGGCGTTGGATTAATTTGTCACATTCGGCTTCGAAACGCTCGAGTGGAGTGCGTTTTAATTCGGCCTCGAGTAACTTCTGCGCGCGCCGCTCTTGCCATTTTCGATAAGCAAAATAAATAGCCGTCGTCAGTAACACCAACGCCACTAAAGCTATCAGAACCTGCACCCACACGGGCAACGACAACTCGAGCGGTTCTACTAAACCATCGGGCTCTTCTTGTTCTTTTAAGACTGATATAAATTCTAACTCGCGCGGTTCGGTTTCAAATACGGTTTTGCCATCGCGAGCAAAGGCGATTTTTGGTAGTTCAATTTTTTTCGGCAGATATGAAGTCACTTCAAAAAGTAATTTCCCTGACAGTTTGTCGTAGGGATGGACACGTAAGAGGCGCACCCCCTCGGGCAGAGTCGTTGTCGGAGTTACGTTGTCGGCCTCTTCGGGCGTCACCGCTACATAGATTTTTACCGCGTCACCGACCGTTAGTTGCGTGACGTTAATGGGTAATTCGACTTCGATTTTTTTTTCAAGTACCGTCTGCTGAGCAAACGCAACAGCCATCGTAGTCAAAAAAATACATATAATATTTAATATATATTTTTTCATACGCTATCTCTTCCAACACCACTAACAGCAGCACTACCCCTCACCTGTGCCTGCGTGCCACGCTGGGCAAAAAAACCAATCAGCTTCGGCAGATAGTCTTCGTCTGTATTGAGTTCAATATAATCACAACCCGCTGCTTTAATATTCTCAACTACCGTGGCGCTATTTAGGGGCTTTTCACTAGAGTTTGAATAAAAGGCCTGCTGCAATTCAAAGGCTGTTTGGTATTCAGAATCCTCAATAGCCATACGCTCAAACGGCCAGGGTTTGTTTTCGTTCGGATCACGCGCGCAAACACAAATCACCTCATGCCGACGATTGAGGCGTTTTAACGCATCGGTAAATCGCACGTCATAAAAATCGCTCAACACAAACACCACGCCTTTGGGGTGCTTTAAGCCCGCGAAATACTCTAAAGCGGTCGTCAACGAAGTACGGGGGCTTTTTGGAACGAATCCAAAAAAATCGCGCACCAATCGCATCGCCTGAGCGCGGCCTTTAGCTGGTGGCACATGTTTTTCAATTTGATCAGAAAACAACACGGCCCCCACTTTGTCGTTATTTTTTGCCGCAGCAAAACACAGCAATGCCCCGACCTCACTTAAAAGATCAGCTTTGGTAAGGCCTTTAGAGCCGAACTCGCGACTAAGACTCATGTCGACTAAAAAATAGACGTAGAGTTCACGCTCTTCATCGAACTTTCTAATATGGGTGTTCTGCGTACGCGCCGTGACTTTCCAATCAATGTGGCGGATGTCGTCACCAAAGTAGTACTCTCGAAACTCTGAGAACTGCATACCCTGACCACGAAAGCGCGACTTGTATTGACTGGAAAGCACAGACTCTACAAAACGCCGCGTACGAATTTCGACATCGCGGACACGTGCAAATACTTGTTCTGCGGTACGTCTCGGCATAACCGACCTCTCGTATGCTACGGTACTTCGATTTTATCTAAAATGCGTTTTACGATTTGCTCCGACGTAATGCCTTCCGAATCGGCCTCAAACGTTAATACTAGGCGGTGACGCAGTATGTCGTAGGCTACGGTTTTAATATCTTCAGGGGTTACAAATCCGCGATGCGAAAGAAACGCGCTAGCACGAGCCGCTTTAGCCAAATTGATTGTAGCGCGCGGACTGGCACCAATTTGAATTTTATTAGAAAGTTCTTTCAGACCAAATTTTTCAGGCGTACGACTAGCAAATACAATATTTACTATATAGTCTTTTATCTTTTCATCAATGTAGATTTGTGTCGCAAGATCGCGTGCTTTTAATAACGTATCGATGCTGATAATTTTTTTCGCTCTTGGTTGATCAAGATGCGTCATGCGATCTAACACCAACTTCTCTTCACTAGCCGAAGGGTAACTCACTTTTACTTTGAACATAAAGCGGTCGAGTTGCGCTTCAGGTAAGGCATACGTGCCTTCTTGTTCAATAGGGTTTTGAGTGGCCAATACAATAAACGGATCTTTTAATTTGTAAGTTTGATCGGCAATGGTCACTTGTTTTTCGGCCATAGCCTCTAACAAGGCGCTCTGTACTTTTGCGGGGGCACGATTGATTTCATCGGCCAAAATAATATTCGAATGAATAGGGCCTAATTTAGGCGTAAACTCACCGGTGCGTTGATTGTAAATCACAGTACCAATCAAATCAGAGGGCAAAAGATCAGGCGTAAACTGCACACGTTGAAAAGCAACATCGATAACATCGGCCACGGTTTTAATGGTGAGGGTTTTCGCAAGGCCAGGAAGCCCCTCTAACAAAATATGGCCCTCACACAATAAGGCCATAAGAATGCGCTCGACCATGCTGCGCTGCCCAACAACTACCGAAGACACTTCACGCAACACGTCATCGATAAAACCCGATTGTTCTTTAATGCGTGCCGTTATGATGGAAACATCACTTGTTGTCATAAACCCTCCCTGAATTGGTTTCTAATATTGCCGCGAACTCAGATTCAAGTAAACTGGAAGTATGGGTAATGGGGTGCGTAGAATTTTTTGGGTTGGGGTTTTGGGGGTTGTGTTCACTTTGAATGGCTACGTTGCTATGGGGCAACTTGTGGGCACAGACCCAACACCACCAAGAACCATACGCGGCGGCACCTTCGAAGCCGAACCTGAAAATTACCGCACGATTTATTTTACGGGTACTGCGGTGTCGAATGCGAGTATTGATGTCAATCCATTTTCCAATTGTATTCAAAGTGGCTCGACATGGAATTGCCAACTACCTCAGCTAAAATGCCGACTCAGCATTGTGAACCTTTCGCCTGAAAACATCAGACAGATAGTTCAGATTTCATTTAATCATCAGGTGGTGACGCAGTATATAGACGATCACAACACCGGTACTTTCGCTTTTGGAGTGCGGGTACCAAACACTTCAGAAACATTTTCAGGCATTGACCCGTTCATGCATCCTTTTAAAGATCGCGTTAGTATTACTGACTTTCGTGTCTTTCCCAATACACAAAGAAATACTTGGTTAGGCACCATGGAGCGGAATAGTCCGCTTACGCTGCAGCCCAACGATGCACCCCATTATATCGTAGCGCCAAATCAAGTGCTCATTATCGAACAGAGTATTCAGATTCAATATAGACATCTAAGCCTGATTAACTCTGCTCGTAATCAAGCCACTCTAGACATCTCTGGCTTAAGCCCCTACCTAAAGGCCCCGATATTTTGCTCGGGTCGCATTAGTGTGAAAGATGCGGAGCAAAATCAGAGTGGTTATGTTGTGGCACAAGGGGCCTTAGATTATTTTGCGAATAGTTATTTGCCGACGGCTTATGAAATGCCCGCTATCGTTGAACGGCCCACCTTAACTGCTCCGGCCTGGCTAAATCTCATGCAACGAACTTCTGGCAACGCTAGCTGTACCATTGCCGAGAACACTCCTTCGCAAATTACCTCAGTTCTAACGAATGCTCTACGAACAAATTCTGAGGCAAAGCTCGTTGGCGGCATCAATGGCAATATTAACTACCCAAATAGTAGACGATTAGTTTCCACGAGAACCAACAGTATTGAAAACATGCCGAGACTATACTCCGCCGATAATATTCGTGTAAGCAGTGTACCGATTATGATTAATGGAGGTAGTCCATTTTGAAATCATACCCAATGGATGCCATTACCAAAACGGCAGTCGTAGTAGCATTGTTATATTGCTCGGTAACCCAAGCGGCGTTTCGACGCGTGCGATTTATCGCTATCGCAGAGTCGCATTTTAGCCTACCGAAAGAGGCCTTAAATCCCAGTGATCGCTCGATGCGCGCTCTCGACTACCCAGACACCACACTCACCTGCCAAATACACCTACGCAATGTCTCTGGCACTGACCAAGAAGTGCGCATTCCAGATTTTAAGTATTTTAGTGCGCCCACCCCTGATACCAGCCAGAATAAACACAACGAACAAGGCAGTTGCATCGGAACACGCGTGGCCAACGGCACGTGTGACGCCACAGGCGTACGTTCAACGATGCTCAATCAGACTTTTATCTACCGTCTCAATAGTCGTGCCAACGCACACTACGATATTACGTCTAGCAATGATTTTCCAATAACACTCAATCGCTACAGCATGAATGGTGATGCGGCATTAATTCAGTGGCGCCGACGGGTACCCATTATTCCAAACTATGACAACGGTGCTCAAGTGGCACGACAACAGCATGTGACACACTATTGTACAGGCACTATTGAAGTGCGCGACGTCACGACACTGTCGATCACCAAGCCCGGTGCCGTGATTGCTAGTGGAGCCTTAGAATTTGTTGCTGGCAATGAATATTCAAGCCCCCGGCCAACAACACAACTGACTCCACCTAGTCCTGACAGCAAACCAAGCCGCGAAGTAGTCCTAGAAATTGAAGAAACATCCGAACACACTCCTGCTAGCCCCATTGCCCCTTATCGCCCCAGAATGGACTTTCCCCGAACCGAACCTCTCCTTCGCTCCTTGCGCCATGTTCACGGCAACAGCAGTCGGTCTATACGTTTTAACACCAACGCCTTACAAGCCGGTGTCGAGTATTACCTCTTGCCAGATCCCGCGCAACGCCAATGGGATATTGCCCGCGGAGGCGCACAGAGCACCCCATCGCCAATCTATCGACTATCCAACACACCGTCGTTTCTCGCACTAAGACATCAAATTAATGCGCGTCAGGCATGCGGCGTACTAACCGAAAACAACTATCAACAACAACCAAGCGTCCTAAACTCACCCGATTGCAATTCAAACGCGTGTGCCGAAGAAATTACAACTACGGGTGTGGAGGCTTGCCCGGGGACGTTGACCCACAACTTTGATGATGCTCTTGGTGTCTCACTACCATTTACTCGTGTAAGCGATCCTCAACTAGACCCATTTTTTGATTTAACTACAACCCAAGCACGCCCGACCGACGCACCTAATATTTTAGGCGTGTATTACAACTTTCCCCAACACATCCACTCGATGCCGATTGTGATTAACGGGGGTAAACCGTTTTAAAAGGCCGCAAGTGTTTCGATTAAAACGGCCACCACCAGCGTAGATTGCCGCGACTACGAGAGGCCTCAATCTCTTGGTCGGCCTCTCTTATACGCGTAACGACCTGATCAAGCCGTCTACGCTGAATCGAGGTACGCTGCGATTCCGGTATGGCACGCAGTTCATAGCGTTCCCATTTTAAACCGTAACGCTCAGCTTGAATGCCACGCGCACCGGCATAATCACTACCGCTAGGAATCGCCTCAAATCCGCCATCACGATTAACCCGACAAGCCACTCGCTCAAGGTACGTCGCCATACGCTCATTGGCTGCAGTCTGCGGTGTATGGTTTGGCAACAATCGATCAACAGCATAATCAATGGGCACTGAGTAGTGATTAAAGACCTCGCGCAACGTAATGGTATCGGCACTACGCCCGGTACGAGCGGCAATAGCTGCACGCAAAGCCGCTGCCCCTCGCCACTGGGTCAAAAAGATAGCCGTGGTGGGTGGTGCGCCATTCAATTGAGCGCGCGCTTCAGCTTGCACCTCGGTTACTGGTCGCCTATGTGTCACGGCTCTTTCATACAAATAACTATATATATTTTTTGCTCCTGTTTTATCGAATGCTGCGTGCATAAATTCGTGCCGAAGGTAGCCAAGCGTACTATCAGGGCCTAATAAAATACGACTACCCGGAGGTGAATAAAACGCCGCGCCACCACGAATACCCGTAATAGGGTCATACTCGATCCGCACCCCCAACTCTCTTGCCTGTAGAATATAGTGCTGAAAGTATATATGATTTCTACGATCACTCAGTAGAGCATTGTCTTGTTCGCCTGTGGTCGTCGGCAAACCCCGCTGCACCTGAGCGCGTACTTGATTCGGATCAGTAACCTCTACCTCGTATACCGGAACCTGTTCCGTAATTCGAATCAGACGTTCCCACTCACGAGGAGACAGTTGGCGTAATAGACGGCGATTCTCAGCAGTATCGTGGCCCTGTGTTTCAAAGAATAAATTTACGCTGCGAGAACCATCCGCTTGAATCGGGTCGGCGCGCAATTCAATGCCTGAGAATCGCTGGGACTCTATGGCTCTACGATGACGTTCAACGACCGCGCTCTCACGCACGCCCATCTGTAAAAAATTACGTAGCTTAACGATATCAATTTCCCCGCCGGGACGCGCATCCCCACTTCTAGCCGGCTGTGGTGCGATAGGCCCGGTTAAGACCCGATCGTATTCCGCCAACACTCGAGCGCCCTGGGATGGTCTAGCAGCATTCACTTGCGCCGGACTCAACTCAACTAGGCGACGACTAATCTGTACATACTCACCGCGCGTAACCAAACTGAGCTGTTCGACTTCAACAACGGGGTCACCATCGGCGTTGCGATACATTCGACGCACTATTCCGACACTGCGCTCACCGTCAACGTGATTTGCACTTGCAATGAAAGTTCGGAAATTACCCCCATCATCGAATGGGTTTTCTGGGAATGAAATCGACAAACCTTCGCGAAGATTACTGGGCAATTCTACCCGAGGCCGCGACGGTTCCGGTGCCTGCGCCCCGCGATTTTGCAATACCGCAAATTCACTTTGCAACGATGCGGCGTTAGTGACTCCTCGACCATCAACTTCGTACAGTCGATGTAAGGGGTCTGTGGCGGTAAAAAAAAGTTCGGGCGAACTTGTTTCAAAACGAATCTGTAGCGTGCCAGGCACCTCGCGCGTGCCACCATCTACCAAACGCACACGGCGTACAACGTTTCGATAGGTTATTAGGCCGGCACTTTCATTGGCGTTGTAGGGGGCTCCAAAAGCAGAGTGCAGACTATGAATAAACCTCATCATTAGTACTGGCCTGGCCGCCGGCCCCTGATCAGCCAATACCATAATCACACAGTCTGATAGTCCACTAGCCCTAGCCCCATCACACAACATCAATATATTAAAAAATATTAATATATATTTTTTCATATACTATTACCTTCGCAACACCCCAGCTGCACTCCAGCTTCGCCAGCGGGCGAGCTCGGCTTGATCTGTGGCCGTCAGGCTTTCGCGGCCATGGGTGCGTTGCCGTGTCGTTAGTTGTTGCAGTCGTGGCCACACTAACTGGCGTATCCGGTCTGATTGTAGCGGTGTCGGCTGAGGTACTTCGAGATCGGCATCACCGATCGCAGTGCCCACCTCGGCACGTTCGTCGGCAGCGGCATCCATAATTCTCGCCAAGTCGTAATACTCCCAGTCGGTACCGTACTGACGAGCTCTGGGCACAAAACGCACGGATTCGGGATAAGGATGCGCTACATCGTAACGAATACCCTCTCGAACACTGATGTTTACGGGGTGACGCTCGGCCCAAGTAGCCATCAACTCGTTAGCGCCCACTGGCGGCGTGTGCTGATTTAACAGACGCTGCATTTCGCCAATGGGTACTCCGAAATACGAAAACAATTGGTGTAAATTAATCTGATCGGCACTACGCCCTGTAGCCCGCGCCACATGCTGACGCAGTGCCAAACTCTGATCATACAGACGAACAATGGCAGCATGGGTAGCATCTGGCATCACGATCATTCTCAATTGATCTGCGGTCGGCGGGCGACTACCTGGCTCCAAAAAACGCAACAGCGCCTGTGCCTCAGCGGTGCGACCACGAGTGAACGCTTGATAGATAATGCCATACAATGTCTGAGCACCTGTTCGATGGAATGCCGCATGCGTGGCTTCATGACGAACCGAATGGAATGGTTCTGCAGAGCCAATACGCATTAGTGGTGGAATATTGCGGCCTTCATAAAAGCCACCAGCATTTTGCGCTAGCAACATCGGATCAATCACCACAACCACGCCCATTTGCCGCAGAAAATGGTGGTACAAACCCAACGCTCGCTGTGTAGTCTGCCGTTGAGTTGCGCTCGTGTCTCGATCGGTGGGATAGAACGGAGCAGCATCCACTGTTTGATCCACACGCGCCGACGTGGTTTGCAAAGTCTCACCCTCAGGCAAACGCACACCCTGAATTTCACCCAATCGCACCTGCGTTAAATTGACGGCGTAACGTACGAGTTCGGTTTCGCTCAATTCTCTCCACGCCCGTGGTGGCTCGCGTGTGTTGTGGGCTATAATGGCAGGGGCCTCATGCACACCCGACTCATTCACCAGAGGCAAAAAATCAATCTGTAGGTACGGCGACAAATCCCGAATCGCCTCTTGCGAGGCCGCTTCCACAGCGCTCCGCCCGCCCGGGCTGCCAAGCCTACCCACCCATGTTCTAGATACACCACCTGCCGGCCGCGCAGCACCGTCGCTCGGTGGAATCGACCCGCGTCGTAACGATGCCGCTACTTCGCGTCGTCGATTCAATTCCGCCAGAATATCGCCCACCAAACCAGCACGGGTCGAACGCCGCAGTGACTGAATCTCACGCGGTGTTAAGAGCCGCGTCGTCGCAGTAAGCGTGCCGTCTTGGGCGACGGGTGGTGTTGTTCCGCCAACACCACCTATTGTTCCCGAACGACGTTGAATGCCGCCCATCCCTTCGAGGGTCGCCGTTACTCGATATTCCGTGACCAGCACTTGCAGCTGATTGTTGGCATCGTAATAGATGCGTTCGATACGCCCCATCGATCGCGCCTGAGCAGTCGCACCGGTCGTGCCACCACTCAAACCCACCATAGTTGCCGCTGCGCGACGATCGCCCCGAGCCGTTACTGGTGGATTATAAAACGATACCTGATGCCCGACTTCAATTTGAAAACTATTTTCAACCACATCACCTTCGTTGCCGACATTGATAGCGCGCACCTCTTGATTCACGCGCAGTGCGTTAGCGTTGTGATCACCCAACGTCTCTACACGCACCTCACGCTGGGTCGCCTCAGGCGTTCTTAACAAAGCTTCAATCACATAGACATTGCGGTAGGCCTCTCGCAGACCTGGTTGTGTCGCTCTAGCCACATGAGGTGCGAGGTCATGAATCGTATCCGACGCCGGTATTGCCGAAGTCTCTGCGACAACACCCGCGATATTTAACGTCATACATTCTAAAAAACTGGTCACACCAGTGCGGTGTTGCGCGTAGGCGATTGCATTACATAGCGAGGTAAGAATATATACGAATAATAATATAGATTTCACCAAAGAGTTCTTCGGCGCATCTTAGGCAGGGTTTAAATGCGCTACGGCAACTTATTCCGTTTCAACCAACTCGGCATCGGTAGCGCCAAACTCTTTGGGGTTGATGCCATATTTTTTCATTTTGCGGAGAAGCGTATTTTTCGGAATTCCGGCATGGGCTACCGTCTGATTGATGCGCCCATTAAACATCTTGAGTGCATTTATAATAAACTGTTTTTCGAATTCTTCTTTTTGATGATTAAAATCTAACGTCGCCGAAAACTCACCTGTCGGCAAATGCTGCCGAGAACGAATCACCTCAGGCAATGAGTCTAACGAAATATAATTCGAACTTTCTAAGACAAAGGCGCGTTCGATGGCATTTTCAAGCTCTCGAATATTACCGGGCCACTTGTAGTTTCGTAGCGCATTCAGCGCATCTTCTTTGATGCCTTTTTTGCTCTGCCCATGTTGGGCATTAAAGTTCTCAATAAAACGATCGACCAAAGGTTTGATGTCATCAACCCGCTCACGTAACGGCGGTAGAAAAATAGGCATGACGTTCAAACGATAAAACAAATCTTGCCGGAATGATCCATCAGCGACCATCTTTTCTAGATTACGATTGGTAGCGGCAATAATACGCACATCGGTTTTAATTTCACGATTAGACCCTACCGGCGTAAATTTTCTTTCCTGCAAAACACGCAAGAGTTTGACTTGCATCGATGGTGCGATGTCACCAATTTCGTCTAAAAATAAAGTACCACCTTCAGCATATTGAAATTTTCCTATATGCCTCTGCTCAGCCCCTGTGAATGCGCCTTTTTCATGACCGAAAAACTCCGACTCAATAAGATTTTCTGGTATCGCACCGCAATTAACAGCCACAAAACGATTGTCTTTTCTAAGCGAGTTAAAGTGGATGGCCTTCGCCACAAGCTCTTTACCCGTGCCATTTTCACCGCGAATCAAAACACTTGTAGAAACGTTCGCTAAACGCTGAATTAATCGAAAAACCGACTGCATTTGATCAGACCGACCAATAAATTCTTCCCCATCTTCTAACTGCAAATGCGGCGACGAATAACCCATGACTTCAGCCATGTCGTGCGCTTGGCGTGACCGATCAATTAATTTTACAATGTCGTGTTCTTGAATGGGTTTTTCTAAATAATTGTAGGCGCCCATTTTTATAGCTTCTACAGCATCTTTTAAACGACCATGCGCGGTGACAATCAGAACAATTATCGACGGATCAAACACCCGCACTTCCTGCAAAACTTCTAAACCCGACATGCCCGGCATGTTGACATCGAGAATGACCAACTGATACGCGCCGGTTTTAATTTTCTCTAACGCCTCAAGACCGTCTTTAGCTTCATCTACATGATGATGGCCCATCTGCACCAACATGTGTGATACGGTTTCACGTAATTCGGCTTCGTCATCTACTACGAGTACTTTTAGGGTTGGCTGCAATGTCATATATTTCTTTATAGAATCAATTATTACGAGAGTGGAAGTGAGAATCTAAAAATACACCCACGACCCGATTCGGCATAAGCAGGTGACGAGGCCTCTAAACGGCCGCCATGCATCTCCACAAAAAACCGCGCTAAATACAGCCCTAAACCACTACTTTTAATCGGATCACTTGGGCCTTCACGCAACGAGGTAAATTTTTTGAAAAGACGCGACAACTCTTCGGGTTTGATGCCGGGCCCATTATCAATCACCTCGACAAACACCTGATTAGCCTCTTCATAGGTACGCAAACGAATTTCGGTATTTTCTGGGCAATGTTTGATAGCGTTATCCACAATGTTGGTAACAACTTGTTTAATCAACTCATCGTCATAGTCGAGCGAGAACATCGGTTCGAACTCTTTTTTAAATATAATAGCCTTCTGTTTCGCCAAAAACTCTAAACGCTCTAACACACCTTCAATGGTTCGATTGATGTCGTTTGATTTTTTATTTAACGCCAACGGGTTCGATTCGACACGCGATAGACTTAGAATGTTCGTGATATAATCTTTCAATTCGTTATTAGAACGCAGCACCGCCTTAAGATGTTCGGTCTGAGAACCATCTAAATTTTGTTCGCGTAATAATAACTCGATAATACCCTGAATTTTGGCAATGGGCGTTTTAAGGTCGTGGCTAAATAAACTTAAGAAATTTGTTTTGATGCGATCCACTTCTCGTAACACCTGGGTCTGCCTTAACGTTTGCCATTGCAAGACCTCTTGTACGGACATTTTATATCCAATAAAGACTATATATGTTGCAAGAATAGCCAAAACATCGTTTGCGACCGATAAATACAAACCGGCCTTTACAAATAATAGCTGATAAAAGACACCCAAAAACAACGTAGAAAAAACCAAAGCAATCAATGTGCTAAATATAGCCCGAACCCGCATTACAAGTACAGCGAGCGCTACTATATATACAACTCTTACTATATACTTGCCCGCAAATTCTACAAAAACAGTACTTTTGGCCTCACTTAAAGTAGTGATGGCGTTCGCTAATAACTCGGCGCGACTCATTTCACCTACCGGCGTGCGCACGATACGGTCTTGTGATTTTTTGGTGATCTCTTTACCGACAATTAAAATTTTTCCATCAATATCGGGGCATTTTTTTGCGAGCTCTTCTGGCCCTCGAATAAAATCATGAAACTGACACACACGAAACGTTCCGGCCGGCCCTACAAACCGAATCGGCACGGCGCCTTCAATCGACTTAAACTGCGACAAATCTTTACCCAGAATATAACTAGCCGCCAGTGCGAGTGAGGCATGATTACTCAGTAATAGCGGCGTGCGGCGCGTCACGCCGTCGCGGTCCGGATACATGTTATTGAACCCAAAGTTAGAAACCGACGAAAGCTCATCAGCAGGGCGAATAAAATTACCGTCGCTATCAAACTGCGAAGACCACAACACCGTCGTAGAACGTGCCTTAAACTGCAGCTCGTTCAACCAATCAATATCTTTCGAGTTCCGATCAAAACGTTCGTTCGCTTTCTCAATCTGAATTGCACCTCTAGGAAAATACAGCGTAAACAAAATCGCTTTGGGTGCGCCTCGCTGAGAAGCACCAAGAAAAATGCTGTACAATTGAGGGTCCCAATAAAACAAATCTCGAAGGTCGTTTAACTGTTCTAACCGGAACGCTAATGTATTCTGAAAATAATTTGGCCTACGAAAGCGCTCTTTTAAGTTAGCAAACTCTCGCCCATCGATTTCGACTAGGACAATTTCTTCTGTTTCTGGTTTCTCTGCCGATATTTTTAGACGAAAATCATAAACAAAGAGATCCACCTCATCTAGCGGAATGAGTGAGATTAAAAAACACAGTGCCAATCGTGCGAAGAAAGAAAGATACTTCAGTTTCACTTTTTATGATTTTCCCGATACGACTTTAGCCAGCATTATTATGAGCAAACAATTACCACAACGTACTACGTTTTATTCAGGATACACCGAAATTAATCCACCGCTTTCTGCTACTGTTTTAACCATAGGAAATTTTGACGGATTGCACATAGGGCATCGGCAAATTCTACAGGCAGTAATCGATGATGCAAAAAAGCTAAACTGTGCCACCGCGGTTTACACGTTTAGGCCACACCCCCACATGGCCTTACGCTCTGATCTCAAAGTCGATTTAATCAACAGCTACAATGAAAAACTGCAAATGTTAGAAGATCTGGGAATTGATGTCGTGATAGAACAACCCTTCAATCGTGATTTTTCGACATTATCGCCCGAAGCGTTTTTTAACGAAGTGGTGATAAAAAAACTAAATACCCGCGCGCTGCACGTAGGTTACGATTTTGGTTTCGGCAAAAACCGCCAAGGCAATACCGACTTTTTAATACAACAGTGCAACCGATCGGCGATATCGTTAATACAGCACCCTCCCTACCGCGTACAAAACGCTGATCAGAGCCTGATTTGTTCATCTACCGAAATTCGCAGAAATCTTTTAACCGGATCGCTACAGACTGCAAACTTACTCTTGGGTAGGCGCTTTTTTTATGAAGGCAACGTTGTCAAAGGCAACCAACGGGGCCGCACGATTGGCTTTCCGACTGCTAACATTCGCGACATTGAAAAAATAAATATACGATTTGGGGTATATGCTAGTTTCTGTATTATTGATGGTGTCCCACATAAAAGCATTACAAATGTCGGTCGAGCTCCGACATTCAACTCCGACGAAAATCCATTTCTAATCGAAACGCATATTTTTGATTTTAACAAAGACATCTACGGTGCCCGTGTACGCGTGGAATTTGTTGACTTTATCCGTGATGAGAAAAAATTTCCTTCGGTAGAAAGTTTAGTCGGGCAAATTCATCAAGATGTACTACAGGCAAAATCACGACTCGGACTTTGATTCGTATTCACTATAATCTAAACTAAAACCTGCATTAAAGATTCTAGCCGTTAACTTAAAACAACACATGGAAGTGTTTTTTAATGTCAAAGCCACTATTAGATATCTTACTTAAAGAAAAAATTATCGCGGCGCCACAATATCAAGAAGCGCTAGACTCTAATAAGTCTTCGCCTGAAAATTTTGTTCCGTTTCTAATTCAAAAAAAATACGTCAACGAAGCCAAGTTACTGCAATTTCTTTCGCAAAAATATGGCCTGCCATCGATTAACTTAGCAAAATACGACATCAATCCCGAAGTCATTAAAACAGTCCCAGTTGAAGTCGCCAGAAAATATAAAATTATTCCTATACAACACAACAAAGGTATTTTGGTCTGTGCCATTTGTGACCCCACAACCATGCTGTCGTTAGAAGATATTAAATTTCGCACCCGCATGAATGTTGAGGCCGTTATCACAACGTTTTCGGCCGTCGACGCCGCACTTACTAAATATTATACGGGCTCAGCCTCTATGGCTGAGGCCGTTCAAGTATTTCAGAATCGTTCGGAACGCGAAGACTTTGTTGAACAGAACCAAGCCATTATCGTCGACGCAGGTGCGGCTACCGATAAAGACGCCCCAGTAATCAGTTTAGTGAACCAAATCTTAGTCGAAGCCATTCGACGTAACGCGAGCGATATTCATATTGAGTCCTACGAACATTCATCACGAGTTCGTCTGCGGGTCGACGGAGTGCTGCTCGACGTCATTCAGGTTCCACCTGAAATCAAACGCCCACTCATTGCACGTATTAAGATCATGGCCAAACTCGACATTGCAGAATCTCGATTGCCACAAGATGGCCGCATCAAAATTAAAGTTGGCGCCGGCGAAGTCGACTTCAGGGTCTCTACCATGCCCTGCCTATTTGGTGAAAAAGCGGTGTTGCGTCTTCTCGCAAAAGGCAACCTCAATTGGAGCCTTAGCAAACTCGGCTTCGAAAGCCGCTCTCTAGAGCTCTTTCGAAAGGGTATTGCCCAACCCAACGGGATGGTCTTAGTAACTGGACCAACTGGTTCGGGTAAAACCACCACGCTGTATGCGGCTTTAGCTGAAGTGAATTCTCCAAAAGAAAATATTTCTACGGTCGAAGACCCCGTCGAGTACAACTTAGACGGCATCAACCAAGTGCAAGTGAATAAAGACATCGGTCTCACATTTGCCTCGGTGTTACGTGCCTTTCTACGTCAAGACCCTGACACCATTCTTGTCGGTGAGATTCGCGATTTAGAAACCGCCGAAGTCGCTATACAAGCAGCACTCACTGGTCACTTAGTATTGTCTACCATCCACACGAACGACGCCCCGAGCTCTATATTGCGACTTACTAATATGGGTGTAGAGCCATTCCTAGTAACAGCAGCGGTGTCGACCATCGTAGCGCAGCGATTACTGCGTGTGATTTGCCCGAAATGTAAAGAGCCCGCGAATCTGCCGGTCTCAAGACTAACAGCTGTAGGCATACCCGAAACGGTCGCCGCGCAAGTACGGCCCATGCAGGGCAAAGGCTGCAATTTTTGTAACAAAACGGGGTATCGAGGGCGCGTCGCCGTTTACGAAGTGATGGACTTTAACTCGACGCTTAAAGAAATGGTTTTGGCCCACTGCACAGGCCAAGAGTTAAAGCGGGCGGCCATAAAAGAGGGCATGCGCACACTGCGTGTAGCGGCCCTTCAAAAAGTAGCTGATGGTCTTACTACTTTAGAAGAAGCGATTTCAATGACGTCATCAGATTAGGAAAACACTATGTCAAAGATTCCATTATCCGCTCTATTAAAAACGATGATCGATCAAGATGCTTCTGATTTGCATCTCACCGTCGGTACGCCGCCGCAGTTTCGTATTCAAGGACGTATGGTACGGGTAAAAACCGATCCACTCACACCGCAAGACACGAAAGAATTAAGTTACAGTGTTTTAACGGATGTTCAAAAATCAGAATTTGAACAGATACACGAGCTCGACTTTTCGTTTGGCGTGAAGGAAATCGCACGTTTTCGCGGAAATCTCTTCTTTCAAAAAGGTGCTGTAGCGGCGGTATTTCGTCGTATTCCACTACAAATACCTGCTCTCGATTCGCTTAATTTACCCAATGTCATAAAAGATATATTAAAAAAACCTAATGGACTTATACTAGTTACCGGACCAACTGGCTCTGGCAAAAGTACCACCCTTGCCGCGATGTTGGATTATATCAATACCAACGAAAATGGTCACATCTTAACAATCGAAGACCCGATAGAATTCGTGCACCCTCACAAAAATTGCATCGTGAATCAAAGAGAGATTGGTCCCGACACCAAGGGCTTTCGCGAAGCCATGCGTCACTTACTAAGACAAGACCCGGACTATATTTTAATTGGTGAATTGCGTGACCTAGAGACTATCGAAATGGCCATGACTATGGCCGAGACCGGCCACCTTGTTTTTGGAACGCTACACACTAACGATGCCATTCAAAGTATATATAGAATTGTGAATTCATTCTCACCACACCAACAATCACAAGCCAAACGTCTGCTGTCGTTTATTTTACAGGGCATAATCTCACAGCAACTCATTGCGCGATCAAACGGTCCTGGCCGGGCACTAGCTATGGAAATTATGATTCCCAACAGCGCTATACGAAACTTGATTAGAGAAGACAAAGTCCATCAACTCTACAGTCAGATGCAAACTGGTCAAAACGATAGTGGCATGTTCACGATGAATCAAAGCCTTATAAAACTAGTACAAAACGGACAACTCACTAAGAACGAGGCCATCGAATATAGTTTTGTACCCGAAGAAATTGCAAAAATGCTTATTAATACAAAATAGTATATATGGCACAATTTAAATATATTGCGATCGACGCAAGCGGAAATAAAATTGGTGGCTCTGTAGATGCCCCCTCAGAGGCTGAGGCGCGATTTGCATTACGAGCACAACAACTTCGCCCTCTTAAACTAGACCAAGCAAGCGTCCTTCAATTTGATCTCGCAAAACTCTTCGGCAGCGGCGTGAGTGATGACGATGTTTTATGGTTCACACGACAGATCTCTATCTTAATTTCCTCTGGCGTGCCCCTATTACAAAGTCTTGAAATCATCTCTAATCAAATCAAAAGCGACGCTTTTCGCACGGTCATTCTTTCTATTCGTGAAAAGGTCACTGGCGGGTCTTTTTTGTGGGAGGCGATGAAATCCCAAGTCGGCGTGTTTCCGGCGATCTATATTTCTATGATACGGGCCGGTGAATCTGCAGGCGCTATGGATGCCGTACTAAAACGACTCAATAAATACTTAGAAGACGCAAAAAAACTTAAGAGCATGTTTAAGACCGCGCTCATCTACCCCAGCGCCGTTGTATTCGTCGGCTCTGGCGTCATGGCGATCATGTTGGTTTTTGTGATTCCAAAGTTCGAAGAACTCCTAGCAAACTCAGGACAAACCTTACCAACGCTAACGCAATGGGTAGTTTATTCGAGCCGTTTTGCCGTTAAATACTTTGCTCTATTTGTCGCGGCGTTTGTTATTGGCGGCTATCTATTGGTGCGCTACCTAAAAACAGACGAAGGCCGTGCGTTCTTTGACCACTACATTCTTCGCGTACCTGTACTGGGCGACATCGTACTAAAAATTGCCTTGTCTCGTTTTTCACGCACCATGCAAACGATGTTAGCCAGCGGTATTCCACTGCTCGATGCCATGGACATCACTCGCGACGCTCTAGGAAACAAAACCATCTCTGATCAAATTCTGCACGTTCGATCTGAAGTCGAACAAGGTAAAACCATGTCGGCCGTGATGACACGCATTCCCTATTTTCCATCCATGCTCATACAAATGATTGCTGTTGGTGAAAACACCGGAAATTTAGATAAAATGTTAGAAAAAGTATCTGATTTTTATGACGAAGAAGTTTCAAACGCCATCGGGGCGATGACTAAACTCATCGAACCACTGGTGTTAGTTGTTCTTGGCACACTTGTAGGCGGCATACTTGTAGCCATGTACCTGCCTATATTCGATATGGCTGGCAGCGCAATTTAATAACGGCATTTCAATGAATAATACCTTACTAACGCCGGAACGTTTCACATTCTACACACTACTCCGGCTACTGTTGCTGATCGGCGTACTAGCGTCGATTATTGTATCTGAGCAGTTTCGACTTTTTCCGTACGACATCTTACGAGATCTGTATGCAGTAACTTTTTTTACATTGCTTGTGACTACGTCTCTCACGGTACTTCATCAGAAACTCTTACGTTTAAAATACTTTCTCTACACACAGATTACGTATGACCTGATCTTTGCAAGCCTTCTTTTAACGATTAGCGAA
This sequence comes from uncultured Oligoflexia bacterium, assembly GCA_964649095.1. Lineage (GTDB taxonomy): Bacteria > Bdellovibrionota > UBA1018 > UBA1018 > UBA923 > CAZYPH01. The sequence goes on from CAZYPH010000016.1 coordinate 19,439, forward strand.
AAGCAAAGCTCTATATATGTTCTTTTTTATATATTAAATCTAGGTTTTGCCTCGATGTTTTTGTCACATCGTTTAGTTCTAATTATATCACTTGTTAGCGCCGTACTGTTTTCATTTATCGATTTTGTACTTAACGGCAGCTTTAGTATTAGTTTGGCAATCTCAACAACCATAGGATTTTCGACCATTGGTGTCTTGTTTAGTTTCGTCGCACATGAAATCTACAAATCAAAACGCACGTTAGGTCGCCTTGAAGAGCTGCATTCTGAGATTGTTGAATCTCTCGATGCAGGTCTATGTCTTATAAAGAAATCTGGTGAGATTCTCTACCACACGCCAAATTATTTGAAGTTTTTGAATGTTACTAGTGAAGCTGAAATACTGACTAAAACGAAACAACTCCTTTCTCACGAAAGTCATGCCGACAACCTAGACAACGCAGTAGAAACAGAACAACTACTCGACGTCGACCAACGGCGTATACTCATCAATAAAATTCCTTTCGACGAGAATAGCACCATGATTGTCGTGCGTGACCTAACGTCAGTCTTAGAGCTCGAAGAAAAGCTAAGGCACTCAAACCACCTAGCAACTATTGGTAACCTAACTGCAGGACTCGCCCATGAACTGCGAAATCCGGTTGGTTCAATAGCTGGTGCTTCGCAGCTGCTAAACGACGAGACAGATTCGGAGTCTCGTAAAAAATTACTTCATATAATTGAAAAAGAATGTTTTCGAATTGATCGCCTTATCAATGAACTACTCAACTATGCCAAACCATCGCGTGACAAATCTGATCGAATTCCACTTGAGGCTTATGTCAAGGGTCTTATCCAAACCAGCAAACTGCGTTACCCACTACTTAACAAAGCAAGCATAGAAATACATATAGAATCTAATATATATATCACAATGCATCAAGACGATGCCAATGAGGTCTTTGAAAATCTGATCGCTAATGCCGTCCACGCTATGACGGACAGCGCCACGCACACTAGTTTTACCCCTGAATTGACTATTACGGCAGAAATAAACGATAATTGTTTAATAATTGATTTTGCCGATTCGGGTTGCGGAATCCCAAAAGAATTTATGGAGCGCGTCTTTCAGCCCTTCTTTACGACAAAGTCTTTCGGTACCGGTCTGGGATTAGCTCAGGTTGCAAAAATTTTAGATAATTATGGTGCTGAAATTAGCGTCCAGAAGTCTGACAAGAAGGGCACTACATTTCGAATGCGGCTTAACAATTTTTCTAGGCAAAATCGGGGGTCTTAATGACTGCGGTTACCAAAGCAATTCTCATCGTCGACGACGAAACCAGCATGTGTGAAATGCTGGAACTAGCAGTAAAAAAGTGGGGGCACCGTCCTCGAATTGCGCAAACACTAAAAGAAGCTATCGCTGCAGCTGAGCGCGGTCGCATTGATTGCATTATCTCAGATATTAAACTCCCAGACGGCTCTGGTGTAGAGCTCATTCAACGCATTAAATCACTGCCCGAGCAACCACCCGTTATTTTAATCACTGCTTTTGGCAATACCGACGCAGCGGTTCAGGCTATGAAGCTTGGTGCGTTTCACTATGTTACGAAGCCTTTTAAGTTAGAAGACCTTCGTAATCACGTTGAGAATGCACTAGGAAGATCAGAGTCCAACACTAGCCCACAACAAAACAATCCAGAGACACTCGAATCAAAAGATACCAAAGATCAAAAGACACCCAGCCAAACGACTACAACACGCACACCCATCATAGGCGCTGCGCCCGCACTACAGAAGGTGCAAGCCTTGATAGCCCGTGTAGCCAAAACAAAAACCCATGTGCTTGTGACCGGAGAGTCCGGAACAGGCAAAGAACTTATTGCCCGCGAGATTCATTTTGGTGGTGTACTCAAAGACCAGCCATTTGTTGCCGTTAACTGTGGTGCTATTCCTGAAAACCTCATCGAAAGCGAATTATTCGGGCACAAACGTGGTTCGTTTACGGGAGCTGTGGGTGATAAAGAGGGCCTCTTTAAAGTCGCCGACAAAGGTACGATTTTTTTGGATGAAATCGGCGAACTCCCGCTATCCATGCAAGTGAAACTATTACGCGTATTACAGGACAAAACGATTCGCCCAGTCGGTAGTAACGAAGACTATAAAATTGACGTACGTGTGATTTCAGCCACGAATCGTAACTTAGAAGAAGCAATTAGCAAGGGCACGTTTCGTGAGGACTTATATTACCGTCTCAATGTCATTAATATTAAGAGCCCACCGCTTCGCGATCGCCGAGAAGATATTCCTACACTAGTAGATCATTTTATTAAAAAGTACTCCGTAACTTCTGGAAAGACCGTAACCGGCATCGCCCCCGACGCTTTAAACACACTCATGCACTATCCGTTTCCGGGCAATATTCGTGAGCTTGAAAATATTATTGAACGCTCCATGGCGCTAGAGGGTTCCACACTGATATCGTTAGAGAGCCTACCCAACGACGTACAACGTTATGCCAAACAAGCCGAATCCGTTGCTACGAACAACAAGACAGTCACACCACATAATTCGTTTATTTTAGCCGCACGAGAACATCTGATGTCGGGCCCTGTCAATTTGACGGAACTTATCAACGAGATCGAACGCGCGTACATCAACGAAGCACTATTAAAAACCGATCGGTCTATTGAACGAACAGCCAAGCTTTTAGGCCTAACCGTGCGCAATCTCAAGCTACAGGCACAAAAGCTAAATATTCCGTTATGATTAAAACAATTAGAAATATTACCCCTACCTATATTCTGATTTTTATATGTCTCTTTCTTACCAGTATTTGGCACTACTCGTTTAAACCAGCAACACCGTATCAGAAGAAAGAGTTTCGCTACCTGGCGTTAAGTACCGATCCAGTAGTGATTCGTCGACTACTAGGCATGCGTTATGTCGCAGCAGAAGTGTTCTTTTTAGATGCTATTCTCAAATCCAGCGACGAACCACTCACGTCATTTCCTACCAACTTTTTCTATGCTGTCACGGCAGCCTATGGTTTAGATAAACTCAATTTTTCGATTCCAGGATTTTCAGGACTCTATCTATCGGTCGTTCTCAATGATGTTCGTGGAGCCACACTTATTCTTCGAAATGCTGTAGAGCACTTAAAGACCCATCCCCAGGCCCCTTCATATGTAAAATTCAATATATATTATTCTTTAGGTTACCACTTGCTGTTTGAGGAACAGAATTTTGAGGAGGGTGCTCAATTCCTAAAACTAGCTGGCAACGAATCAGCAGCGCACCCGCTAGCGCGTCAACTAGCCCAAAGAGCCGCGACCGAGGAGGGGCGCCTTGAAATTGCCCACCGCGTACTATCTGAAACCTATGCGCGTTATCAAAACACCAACGAACCCCGGGCTCGGCTTTTGATTATCGAAGATAAAATGTTGCGTGTTTCACGTGCGTTAGAACTTGTGGAGTTGAATCAAAAATACTCTCGTTTTGCAGCCACCTCAGGCGCCTATTCGTTTAACCGCAAACGCCGGCTTGACGCATTTTTTCGTTCAATCGGCCACCCTGGGCGCAACTTCGAAAACAAGCCATTTGTGCTTGATACCGCAGGCCGCATCACAGTCGAATAAACTGGCGTAGTGAAATTTTCGTCCAAGTTATTGCGTCGCATTATTTCTATGTACATGATGCGAACGCATGTGGGCGCACTGGTTCAGTCCTTATCGAGACGTTTTTAGATATTTTAGGATTTGGATGGCCTATGCCGGCGTTTTATCGGCACTGGTCATCGTTGCGCCAGAGACACGCCTATCTGCCCAATCCCATTCAGAGTCTGCATCAGAAGCGGAATCAATACGATCTGACCTCCAACTTTTTTTTTATAAATTTGCGCCACTTTTTTCCGAACCCTCGAGAGGGCGCTTGTCGGTAGGCTCTACCGCCTACCGCACCTATTCTGACACCGCACTATACCAGCAGGCGCTGCAAGAACTTAACCTTCTCGCCGTGCGCTATAACGTACTTTCAAAACTAGGCATTCAAGCCTATCAAGTAGTAGCAGCGAAACACGGAGCAGTAGCCTTAGCTGCGACGTCTTTGCTGCACTATTTGCGACCATCAGATGTGCTCTCCCCACACCACCCACTACTCATGATTTACTGGCACTTTGCCTCAGTGGCCGTGGGCCTCTACGGCCTCTATTATTTTGCCACAATCGTGAGCCCACGATTGAGCGAAGAAACTCTTGAAGATATAAAGTCCCCCACTGTTCTTGCCGCTCAAGAAATTGTTGATTTGATAAGAAGCTACAACATCGCCCTGCCGGGTCTTCGAGCGAACATACCACCAACAAACAGTGAGGCTTTGTTTTTGTTACAACAATACCTACTCCACCAAATCCACCTGCGTGGTGCCGAACCGAGCCGTCCAAGCCTAAGCCCACCGGCGGTAGAAGCACTACCCACTAGAATCGACGCGGACATAGATGTCGAGCCTCATCAATGTGAGGCCTTACTGGAACCAGAAGAAGATGACGACTTCTTTCAACCGCATGTCTCGCCCAGCCTGCGCCGCAAACGTTAGTCGATTTATAAATCGCTTAAATCACACGCGCGCATCGTACGGTCACCCGGCGCTGTAATAAGATCTAAATACGATGGCACCCATGGAAAACTGATTAAATAATCTATCGGCATTTCTGAATATATAAATCCATAGATATCTGACAAACCCAAAGCACGACTGGCGTTGTACGTGACACCTGCAAACGCTTCGTGGGGTTTCATGCCGGCACCTAACACAGCTAACGCCATCGCCACACTTAAAGATGACGTCGGCGACGTGCCCGGATTATAATCACTTGCTACCGCCATACAGACACCCAACTCACGCATGGCATCAACCGGTGCGTAACCAATACCCAAATACAACCCCGTCATAGGCAACACGACGGCAACAGTACCGACCGCAGCCATTTTAGACAGTCCGTCACGATCGGCCTTCAAGAGATGATCGGCCGAAAGACACCCCAACTCTGCGGCTAGGGTGGCGCCTTGTGTGTTAGCTAATTCATCAGCGTGCATTTTGATTTTAAGTCCATGTTGTTTAGCGGCACTTAAAATCTGTCTCGTTTGATCGTTCGTGAAATACCCTTCATCACAAAATACATCACAGGCTGTTGCCAATTGTTGTTTTGAAATTTCAGGCAGCATCTGATCTATAATAAGGTCGATATACCCCTCAGCATTCCCTCGATATTCTTTTGGAAGGGCGTGTGCTGCCATAAACGTGACTTCGACTCTAAGGCCTTTATCGGCAAAATACTGACGCACACGCTGCAATACGCGTAGCGATTTCATCTCAGACTCAAAACTCAAACCATAACCCGTCTTGATCTCAAGAACACGCACACCCTCAGCTAAGTAGGCCATTAGCTTGCGTACTAACTGCATCTCGAGTGTTTTTTCATCGCAGTCTCGCAGCGCCGCAACACTCGACTGAATCCCACCGCCTGCTGCAGCAATCTGCTGATAGGTTTGCCCAGCTAGACGTTTTTCAAACTCACCCGCGCGTGAGCCGGCAAACAAAAAATGCGTATGCGCATCGACTAAACAAGGTGAAACAAACCCGTTAACTTTTTTAATCGCACCCGCATTTTCTAAAAATTCTTTGGGCAATGCACTTTCGGGGCCAAACCAATGCAGTTTTCCGTTAGAAACAACGAGAGCTGCATCTTTTATAATACCAAGATCTTCTGGCTGTAATCGACATCCCTCTTTTTGTTGCACACCAGAGTTCGTAATCAACTCAGAAATTGCCGTAAATATTGTATATTTATTTTTCTGTATATTCATGCGTCATTCATGTGCTGCCGGAATGTGCAAGCGATCGCGAAATTTCGCATTGTTGCTAATTTTATTAAAATAGAAATCTTTCGCTTCTTTGTAACCAGCATCAAAGTGCCGCACAACGCCCATGCCTGGATCTGAGTTCATCACACGCGATAGACGCACTCCTGCTTCTACCGTGCCATCGGCCACAATCACCATACCGGCATGAATCGAATACCCCATGCCGACACCACCGCCATGATGCACCGAAACCCAAGAAGCGCCATTGATCGAATTGATCAATGCATTCAAGATCGGCCAATCGGCCACGGCATCGCTACCATCTAACATTTTTTCCGTCTCGCGATTGGGTGAGGCCACTGAGCCACAATCTAAATGATCGCGTCCTATGACAATCGGCGCCTTCACACGACCCGCAGCAACCAATTCATTAAATTTTAACGCAGCTCTTTCGCGCTCGCCGTATCCTAACCAACAAATGCGGGCTGGCAATCCCTGAAATGCCACACGTTCTTGCGCCATACTTAACCAGCGTTGTAGGTGATGATTGTCTGGAAATAATTCTGAGATAGCCTCATCCGTTACTTTAATATCTTCGGGGTCGCCAGAAAGCGCTACCCACCTAAACGGCCCTTTACCTTCGCAAAAAAGTGGACGGATGTAAGCCGGCACAAAACCTTCAAATGAAAATGCCTGCTGGTAGCCATTAGCCAACGCTTGCCCCCTAAGATTATTGCCATAATCAAAAACAAACGTGCCTTGTTTTTCAAACGCTTGCATAAGCTTTACGTGGGCAATCATCGAGGCTCGCACTTTTTCCAAATACGTTTTCTGGTCGGCATTACGAAGATAGTTGGCTTCTTCACGGCTCAATCCCTGGGGATAATATCCGTTCAATTCATCGTGAGCCGAGGTTTGATCGGTTAACAGATCCACTGCGATCTTCTGATCTAAAAGCACTTGTAACAAATCAATCACGTTACACTGCACACCGATCGACACCGACTTGCCGTCGGCTTTGGCTTTTAACGCCAACTGAATCCCTTCGTCTATCGATGAGGCACGGTGGTCGAGGTATTTTTTTTCTAAACGACGATCAATACACTCGCTCTGCATTTCGGCGACTAAACAAACACCACCAGCCATAACCACAGCCAAAGGCTGCGCACCGCCCATGCCACCCAGTCCACCGGTCACACAGAGTTTGCCGCGCAAATCACTACCAAAATGTTTACGACCCGCTTCAGCAAACGTTTCGTACGTGCCCTGCAAGATGCCTTGAGTGCCAATATAAATCCAACTCCCAGCCGTCATCTGCCCGTACATCATAAGACCCTTTTGATCGAGCTCACGAAAGTGCTCCCAATTCGCCCAGCGGGGCACTAACATCGAGTTCGACAAAATGACTCGAGGCGCATTCTCGTGTGTTTTAAAAACAGCAACTGGTTTTCCGCTTTGAATCAAAAGTGTCTGATCATTCTCCAGCGCACGCAATTCATGCACGATGGTTTCATAGGCCGTCCAGTTGCGCGCGGCTTTTCCAATACCGCCATACACGACAAGATCTTGTGGGCGCTCGGCCACCTCGGGGTCTAGGTTATTCATCAACATACGAAGCGCGGCCTCTTGCACCCAGCCCTTGCAAGTTAGGTCTGTTCCTCGAGGCGCGCGAATCGCTTCGCGTGTAAATTTTTGATGGTGTGAAAATACTCCGGTCATAACAACAATTCTCCCTTCAACATCAATGCACTCACGGCATTGATGTCGTCATGAAATATACGATCGGCTTTTGCCATGGGCACTTTCGTGCGAATACGTTTCATTGCCTCGGCAACCAAAACGGCTGGCTGCAATGGTTTTCTAAACTCTAAAGCCTGTGCAGCAGCCAAAAATTCAATTGCAATCACATTCCACGTATTGTCGATAATCTGGCGTGCTTTACGCGCCGCTATTGTACCCATGCTGACATGGTCTTCTTTATCGACACTAGTTGGAATCGAATCGACCACTGCCGGATGCGACAATACTTTGTTCTCACTCACTAGCGACGCCGCCACGCACTGTACAATCATGAACCCCGAATTCACACCGCCGTCTTCAATTAAATAAGCCGGCAGCCCCGAGAAACCGGGGTTGATCATTTTTTGCAAACGCTGTTCAGAGATATTAGCAAGCTCGGCAATCGCAATCGAAAGATGATCCATGGCCATGCCCACATATTCACCGTGAAAATTACCGCCACTTAAAATCTCTCCGGTATCTAGAAACACGAGCGGATTATCAGTGACCGAATTGACCTCAATTTCTAGCACTTCACGTGTGCGTTCGATCGTTTCTAAACAAATGCCATGTACTTGAGGAATACACCGCACACTATACGGATCTTGCACGCGGCTACAGTTGGCATGGCTCTTCATAATGGCAGAATTTTTAAGATACCGTCGCATCTCCCCTGCCACATGTCTTTGACCACGATGCGGTCGCACAGCGTGAATGCGTTGATCGAATGGTTTAGCCGAACCTGCCAAAGCCTCCACCGTCATAGCGCCCGCCAAGTTTGCCATAAAACCCAGTGCTTCAGCCTTTAAAAAGGCCAACACACCAATGGCAGTCATTATTTGGGTGCCGTTAATTAACGACAGACCTTCTTTGGCTTTTATTTTATAGGGTTTCAATTTGGCATTTTTTAGCGCGAATGACGACGGCAACAACTCACCGCGATAATAGGCGCGCCCTTCACCAATCAACGTCAACGCCAAATGGGCCAGGGGCGCTAAATCGCCACACGCACCCACACTGCCTTGCTCTGGTATGTACGGATGCACCCCTCTATTTAATAGCTCTAATAATGCTTCAATTAATTCTATTGATACCCCAGATACACCCGACGCCAATGTATTCGCGCGTAATAAAATCGAAGCACGTACTTCTGAAGTTTTTAGCGGTCGTCCCACCCCAGCCGCATGCGAACGCAGCAAATTTACCTGCAGTTCGTCCAATCGATTTTTTGGAATACGCACATCACTCAAAGAACCAAAGCCGGTATTTACGCCGTAAATGGGTTTGTCTTGAGTAGCCTTCTTTTCAATAAATTGCCGTGTGCGTGTTATGTTTTTTTTTGCTGCCGCACTCAACACTACTTTTACAGCGCCCTCGTAATCGTACGCCACTTGAGCAATCTGTTGAAGGCTTAAACTTTTTCCATCGATAGTAATATTTTTCATACTTTAATCTTCAGTGCTGCAATTGTTTTAGAAATATCTGTTTTTGAATATATATATGATCCTGCAACGAACACATCAGCCCCAGCTTTGGCTAAAACAGCGGCATTTTTTTCATTGATGCCGCCATCCACTTCAATCAAAAATCTATGGCTGTTTAATTTTCTTATGGCGGCCAATCGTTTTACTTTCTCGACAGAATGCTCAATAAATTTTTGTCCGGCAAACCCGGGATTCACTGACATCACCAAAACCAAATCGACGAGATGCAAAACATCTGTCAATGCCTCTACCGAAGTAGCCGGATTAATCGACACCCCACACCGAACACCTAAAGATTTAATTTGGTTCAAAACCCGATCTAAATGCCGCACCGCCTCGACATGCACCGTGATGTAGTCACAACCAGCCTTCACAAAGGCTTCGAGGTAGTTTTCCGGATGTTCCATCATCAAATGCGCATCAAAAACTTTTTTGGTGTACGGACGCACGGCTTGCACGACCACCGGGCCAATCGTCAGGTTCGGCACAAAACAACCATCCATGACATCAATATGTATCCAATCAGCACCCGCTTGATCTAAGGCGCGCACACTCTTACCCAGCTCTGCAAAATTGGCGCTGAGTATCGATGGTGCGACCAATGTTTGTGTGCATTTTTTTTCTGCTTTCATTCTGTCGGCACCTCATGCGAGCCCGCATACGTGAGTTCTACGTTTTTTAGCCCATTTAAAAAATCAACTGCTGACATTTTACGTTTACCCTCTGGTTGAATATTTAGAAATTCTAATACACCGTCTTCTACACAAAAAAGCACGCTGCCAAATCTGGTATTAAAATCTCCAGGTCGCATCCCGTGCATCACGCCCTCAAACGATCGCATTTCGTGAATTTTGAGCGTACCAATATTCGTTTTCAAAAAAGTTCCAGGCCAAGGGTCGAACGCTCGAGCCCGATTCAAACAGTCTTTAACTGATCGCTCTGGAATTAACTCGCCATCACTTTTTGCAATCAACTTTGCGTAGGTCACCTGCGATTCATCTTGTTCGACTTCTTTTAAATCGCCCGACAACATGCGTTGCAACGTTTCTACAATTAAAGAACCACCCATCGTCGCCAACACATCGTGCAACGCTCGTGCATTCATTGTTGGTAGTATGGGCGTCGTTGCCTGCAACAGAATAGGGCCAGCATCCATTTTAGAAACTAATTTCATGGTCGTCACGCCGGTCTCTTTTTCACCATTTAACAGAGCATATTGTATCGGCGCTGCGCCACGGTATTTTGGCAACAAACTGGAGTGGATGTTCACACAACCTAAACGCGGAATACTCAAGACCCCTTTACTCAAAAATTGAGCAAACGCGACAACAACCACAACATCGGGCAAACGATCAGAAAGGCGACGTTTCTCTTCAGGCGTATTGATGCTTTCCGGCTGAAATACGGGCAAATCTAATTCTTTAGCGACTTGTTTTATTATGGGCTCTTGCAATTTTTGTCCACGCCCTGCTGGTCGATCAGGCTGTGTGTAAACCGCAACTATTTTAGCCACCGAGCTGGCCTGATGCAGTGCTCGTAAAGCAGGCACGGCAAAGTCGGGCGTGCCCATAAACACCACACGATAAGGTGCATTTTGTTTTGTCATGCCCAAACGTTATCTCAACGCGAAAAGCGAAGTCATGCAGAATCTAAAATCACACTAAGCCCGAGAACCCTGAGCACGATAAACGATTACTAAAGCCACACCTAGAAAAAACACCGACGGCGCCCAAACAGCAAACACTGGCAACACCGCGCCCGATCGCCCAAGCGAAACACTTAAACTAAACATCAACCAGTACACAAAAATCCATCCCGCCGCAGCCGCAATATCTTTACCTAAACCGGCCTGCCTTTTTGGGCGAATCGATGCGGGAATAGCAATCAGTGCCATAATCAAAGCAATAAAACTGACCGCCACACGCGAATGTAAATCGACTTCATATTGCCTCGTGCTAACACCAGCCTCTTTGTTTCTGGCGATAAATTTTGCCAGATCTTTTAGCCGAAGCGTATCCACTTGTTTTTCGATTTCTAAAAAATCACTCGGCGTTTCAGGCAACTGAAAACGCTTTTCCTGAAAAGGTTTACTGTTTGGAAACTCATCATCGCCCGAAAATACGGTCAACATTCCGTTCTTTAATAACCACTCTTGTTTATCACTATTATACGTCGCTTGATTGGCTTCTACGTGCTGCACCAAATGAAAATTATTGTTAAAAAAATAGATCCCAATACCTTGAATCGTAGCCGATTGTTGATCATAATATCTTAAATTATATATATAATTTTTACTGCGATACCAGATTTTGCTAGTTTTAATATCTAACGTAAAATCATTTCGACCCTTAATTGCTTTCCAATAATAGGCTGTGCGCTTTTTAGCCATCGGCGGTACGATACGATCGTAAACTACAAGAGTTAGACAACACGCCACAAATACGGACACCAAAA
>CAZYPH010000017.1:0-18874 GCA_964649095.1 uncultured Oligoflexia bacterium
CCCTCTCATTAAAAGTGAGATGCTCTACCAACTGAGCTATGGACTCACACGTTAGCGACTACTAATTGTAGGCAATAGACTGGTTTATACTCATCGATTCTTCATCGTGCAAGTAGTTATTTCTGCACAATTAAGTTCAGTGTTTCTTCGCGCCCAGGGCCTGTACTAATGGTGACAATTGGGGCTCCAACAAACTCTTCTACAAATTTAATGTAGCTTAAAAACGATGGTGGAAAGTCGGATAGCGCTTTGGGTGTTTTTGGTAACGTTCCAAAACCTTCTAATACTTTGTAAACAGGCTTTACGCGCTCTAACTGCCGAATATTGGCAGGCAGCGATGTGATTGTCTTTCCGTCTAATTCATAAGCTACACAAACCGACAAGGGCCCGAGGTCGGCTAGTATATCTGCTTTCATAAACGCTAGTCCGGTAAGGCCATTTACCTGTACTGCATACTTTAAGGCCACTAAATCTAGCCAACCACAGCGCCTTGGCCGTCCTGTGGTGGCGCCAAACTCTTTACCGCGCTGGCGAATGGTTTCACCGAGGGTATCGTGTAATTCCGTTGGAAATGGACCAGTGCCCACGCGCGTAGTGTAGGCTTTCGTAATGCCAATAACTTCGTCTACTTTTTTAAACCCGACGCCAATGCCACTAAATACTCCACCTACAACTGTGTTCGAGGACGTCACATACGGGTACGTGCCGTGGTCGACATCGAGTAACGTGCCTTGCGCACCCTCAAATAAAATGGGTTTGTTTTGATCTAGAGCGTTTTGCACCAGCACGCGCGTGTCTGCGATAAATGGCTTTAATTTCTGACCATAGGCTAATCCCCAAGCCAGCATGTCGGCTACGGATGGGCATTGTCCGGCAAAAAGATTTTCAATAAGCACTCGTTTTTCACGTAAACCAGCCTCTAACTTATCTTTTAGTAACGATTCGTCTAACAAGTCGGCCACGTAAATGCCGCGACGTGCGGCTTTGTCTTCGTAGCAGGGGCCAATACCGCGCACGGTTGTACCAATTTTGGTTTTTCCAGAAGACTCTTCTCGCAGGCGGTCTAATAATTTATGGAACGGAAAAATCACGTGAGCACGATCACTGACTACAACAGCGGTATTGCGTTGGGGCGATAAGACGCCCTTTTGCTCAAGAATCGCGATTTCATGTAAAAATACTTCTGGGTCTAAAACGACGCCGTTGGCAATAACACACGTTTTGTTAGCATGCAGAACACCAGATGGAATCAGATGGAGAACGGTCTTTTCACCGCCAACGACCAATGTGTGTCCGGCATTGTTGCCGCCTTGAAAACGCACAATAAGATCTGATTGCTCGGAGTAAATATCAACAATTTTACCTTTGCCCTCATCACCCCATTGGACGCCAAGAACCGTAATGTTTGCCATTAGTTTAATACTCCAAGTCGTTCATTGCGCTTAAAAAAACCTAATATTTGTTGGGCAGCCGTTGTTCCCACGCGAAGTTGCGCTTCAGCTGTAGAGGCGCCTAGGTGAGGAGTCACAATCACTTTTGGGTGCTCTGCTAAACGGTTCGGAAACACAATGGGTTCGCTGTCGAAGACATCGAACGCGGCACCTGCCAAATGCCCACTGTCGAGCAAGTCACAGAGGCCGCTCTCGTCAATGATACCGCCACGAGCGCAGTTCAACACGAAACTACCAGGTTTTAGTAGGCTCAGCATTTCTTTCGATAGAAGATTTTTAGTAGAGCTTAGTAACGGTACGTGTACAGTAATTACATTCGAATTTAATAATATATCGTTTAGTGAATGTTTTAGTGTAACTTTATTTTTTAAATTTTCTGGGAGCGTGGTGGCATCTGAAATATTCGGGTCATAAACTAGAACATTCATGGCAAGGCCCAAGGCACGTTCGGCGACTAGCTTTCCAATGTGACCCAAGCCAATCAAACCCAATGTTTTTCCGGTGACTTCTAAACCTGAAAACTTTGCGCGGTCCCAGCGTTTTTCTCTGATAGATTGATGGGCCTGAGGAATTTGGCGAAACATCGCAAATAGCAGCGCGATAGTGTGTTCGGCCGCCGCTAACGAATTGGCCGAGGCCGTATTCATTACAGGCAGTTTTTTGGCTGTAGCAGCCGCAACATCTACGTTATCGACGCCAGCACCAGCACGACAAATAAGCTGAAGGTTTCTCCCCTGCTCAATAACTGGCGCAGTTACTTTTGTCGCTGAACGCACAACCAGAGCGTGGTATTGCGGGATGATTTCTAAAAGCTCTTCCGCTGATGTGGCGGTGCGCACATCTACTGAAAATGTAGACTCTGCTTGCAGTATTGCAATTCCATCTTTTGCAAGGCCATCGGTGATTAGAATTCGAGTAGTCGTCATAATTGTGATTCCTGTAAATTGAAATAATTTAGTGCAGCGGTAACGCCCGCACCTAGAGAAAATTTTTGGTAGCCTAATTTGTAAAGGCATAACTCAAGCGCGCTAATGCCGGTAATAATGTCGAAGCGATCAATATAACCAAGGTGAGTCAGCCGAAAAATTTTACCTTCTAGCGCGTCTTGCCCGCCTGCGATGGTTACTCCAAATTCGTCGCGCATGGTTTTGGGAATGAGTTTACCATTCTCAATTTCCGCTGGAACACAAACAGCGGTGACGGCGTTTGATGGGGCCTTTTCCGATAGTAACTTTAGTCCCATCGCCTTAATAGCCAACCGTGTTGCCTCGGCTAGTAAGGCATGCCGTTTGAACGCCTCTGGCAGGGATTCTTCTTGGACAATCTTTAGTGATTCGGCGAGACCCATAAGTAGTGTGGTGCCCGGGGTCCAGGCCGTTTGTCCCTTGGATAAACCCTTACGTTCTTTCTTAAAGTCTAAATAGAATTTATTTATTTTTGAGCTGTCGACAGCTTGCCATGCCCGGTTGCTTAGCGCCAGAAATGCCAATCCCGGTGGAATCATGAGAGCCTTTTGAGAGCCAGTTATGAGAACATCTATATCGAAATCATCCATTGGCAGTTCAAAGACGCCTAGGGCAGTAATAGCATCGACCACTAATAGAAAATTAGAATTAGATGTTCGTATTCTACGAGCCCAATCAGCAATGGCTTGTACTGGGTAGAGTAGACCTGTTGACGTCTCTGAGGCTTGGCACAACAAGGCTTTGGGAATTAGCCCTTTGTTTGTTGCTGCAAGATAGGCATTTTCGAGTTGTGCCATCGCTAACGTTTCACCAGGAGCCAAAGTGATTTCAATGGGCTGAAGCTGGTAGGCCTCGGCTATCTTTGTCCAGCGAGCACCAAATTTTCCGCCGTTTATTGTAATGACGCAGTCACCAGGACTAAAGAGGTTGCAAACTGCGGCATCCATCGCACCAGTGCCTGAAGTCAGGATAGACAGCACATCGTTTTGGGTCTGAAAAAAATACTTTAGCCCTCTTTGAATTTCTTGAAAGAGCTCTGCAAAACCCGGAGTGCGATGGTGTAAGATAGGCTGCCCCATCGCTTGTTGAACGCGTTCTGGGATCATCGTCGGGCCAGGTGTTAAGAGACGTGTTTTTTTTAACATAAATAATTTATGTTTATAAAGCGATCTAGTTACTTGTTTCGCTTTTCAAAGTCGTTCATAAATTCAACCAATGCGGTTACACCCTCTTCGGGGAAGGCGTTGTATAACGAGGCTCGTAGTCCACCCACAGCGCGATGTCCCTTAAGTTCTAGTAGACCTTTCTGAGCAGCTTCTTTGATAAAACTAGCTTCTAATGCTTCGCTAGAGCTGTGTCCGGGACGGATTCTAAAAATAATATTCATTAAAGACCGTGATTCCGGCGCGATTGGGCAATGATAAAAATCAGAGTTGTGTAATGCGCTGTATAAAATCTGAGCCTTCTTCTGATTTTTAGCCTCGATCACACCTAAACCACCTTGGTTCAAAATCCACTTAAGCACCAGGCCACATACATAGATGCCAAACGTTGGTGGAGTATTGTAGCGAGAGTCACCATCAATATGTGTTTTATACTGAAGCATTGTCGGGAGGGCTCGCTGCTGCTGCTCATTGAGTCGATTAGCCAGCTCGCGGCGAAGAACTACAATCGTCGTGCCCGCCGGACCCAAGTTTTTCTGGGCACCTGCAAAAATAAGGTCAAACTGAGAGTAATCGAGCTGTCGCGATGCAAAATCAGACGACATGTCTGCAACTAGAGGAGTATTGGGTAGCCGCGTAAATGTTTTAAATTGAGTGCCTTCAATCGTATTATTCGAACAGTAATAAGTATAACTGGCTGCGGGATTCAATTTATCCTTCGATACTTCCGGCACACAGGTGTGTTTTTGTTCTTCAGAACTAGCTACCACGCGGTGCGGATGGCGGTCTTTTAACTGAGCTAGTGCCATCTTGCTCCAGTACCCCGAGTGCACAACGTCAATTGGTGAGGCTGCTGCATCTGTAGGATTCTGCAGATTCATCGGTACCATAGAGAATTGTAAGCTCGCTCCACCTTGCAAAAAAAGTACGGCGTAGTCGTCCGAAAGGTTGAGTAACGTTTTGGTGTCGCGTACTGCGTTAGTCATTACTTCATCGAAAAACTTGGAACGATGGCTCATCTCCAAAATTGACATGCCGGTTTGGGCGGTATTCAAAATATTAGCTTGAATGGTCTCTAAAACTTCTAGTGGCAGTGTGGATGGGCCAGCAGAAAAATTAAACACACGCCCGTGTGGACGTTCCTGAGTCAACGCGTTTGGCATGAATAACCCCCTCTAGGTTGATGAATCACAAGTAGTGCGTGGTAGTTATATTTTATGGAGGCCGCGCTCTTTCAACATGCGGTCAATAATTTGAAGCGCCTCTAAACGAAGGTCATTTTCGTACACAAAACGAAAGAAGTTTTCCATGTCGGGATGATTCCGAAAATTCTTCGGTGTGCTGGTTGTTGCGGAGTCATCGAGGCGTGGCATTGCGGAACCGCTGCTGCTCGACTCTTCAAAGTCATCAGCATCATCGTCGACTGGAACTGAGTTTGCGCCACCTGTTTGCGCCAACAAGGCGTCAGCAGCAGCCTCTAGTTCGTCGCTACTAGAACGCCCCTTTTTTGGTTTAGAAGTTGTTTTATCTGAAGAAGTTGCGAGGGCCTTTTTAGTTGTCGCGGCTGTTGCAGCAACTTTGGTTGGTTTAGCCGCCTTTGGAGGTTTCGCTGCAGATTTTTTTGCCGTTTTGGTTGCCGATTTTGCCATAAAAGCCCTTCGCAATTTAAATTGATTTTATTGAGGGTTAATACCGCCCATCTCTTTAATAAGGCCGTACCGATGTAACTTGTTATAGAGGGTTTTAATGGTAACGCCAAGGGTAGATGCGGCTTTTGTTTTGTTGCCTTGATGAAAATCAAGAATGCGTAGAATGTGTTGTTTCTCAAGTTCGTCTAGAGACATGTCTACCGCAAATTCAACCGTAGTTGTTGATGGTGCCTGCTGTGTATTTACGGGTTCGTTTCTAGTTCGAGGCATACGAATGTTAAATGGAATGTCATCCAATTTAATTTCGTTATTTTCTGACAAGATTTTCAGCCTTTCGATTGTATTTTGGAGTTCACGAATATTGCCCGGCCAATCGTAACTCATCAAAATATCGAAGACTTTTGGATCCACCTTTTTAATTTGTACTGGTGCGCCGTATCGAGAGTTCTTTAGGAAATGGTCGATGAGGGGTTTAATATCCTCACGGCGTTTTCTTAGCGGCGGAATACGAAGTGTAATGGTGTTTAGACGGTAGAAGAGATCCTCTCTAAACCGACCGGCCTTCACTTCTTGTTCTAGATCGCGATTACTCGCTGAAATGACACGAACATCGACTCTTATCGGACGTTTGCCGCCGACCCGATAGACCTCACCCTCTTGTAAAAAGCGCAAGAGTTTAGCCTGCACAGCGAGGCTCATTTCTGCAATCTCATCTAAAAACAGAGTGCCTCCAGAAGCCGTTTCGGCAAGACCTAGCTTTTGTGCCACAGCGCCTGTGAAAGCGCCTTTTTCATGGCCAAATAGCTCGCTCTCTAGAAGGCTTTCCTGTAAAGCCCCGCAGTTAATGGTGACATAGGGGCGATCGTGACGCTCACTCTTATTGTGTAAGCGTTTCGCTAAGAGCTCTTTTCCTGTGCCGCTTTCGCCCTGAATTAAAACAGTCGCGTTGGTAGGTGCGATTTTATCTACCATGTTTACGACATTCAAAAGAGCGCTGCTTTGACCAATAATGACGTTGTTTTGTTCTTTTTCGCTCGAAACCAAAGATTTGAGTGCTTTGTTTTCGCGCTGCAAAAGTTTTTGTTGGTCTAGAATTCTAGAATGGGCGCGTTTGAGTTCTTGTGTGCGCTCTTCTACCGTTTCTTGAAGCTTTTTATTAAATGACCGCACTTCTGTATAAAGCTTTGTATTTTGGAGAGCTACCGATAATTGGGCACCAATACTTTCAAATGTAACGATATCATTTTCGTCAAAAGCGCCAATTTGATTACTTTCAACCACCAAAACGGCAGCTACCGTCTTATTTAAAACTACAGGAATGCTGAGTTGCGACTTGGTATCGATGGGTAGCGAGAGGTTTGTAAAGTGTGGATCACGTGTGACGTCTGCGCAGTTGTAGATCTTTTTTGTTTGTATGGTGGTGCCTAAAATACCTTCGTCTTTTATCGCAAAACCAAGTTTTAGATACTTATTGTAGGCGCCTGACTGAGCTCTGAGCGTGGCTGTTCCATCTGAGCCGACGGACCAAATACTGAAAGAATAGAAATGGAATCTATTTTGAACGACACTTACAATGTCTTCCCAAACGTTGTCGGTGTTGATTAAGGACTGGAGCTTGAGGCTCATTTCGTTAATTAGACGTAATTCTTCGAAGAGCTTATGAGATGTTTCAGCCTCTGATAAATGCATGCCAGTTTCTCGCGGAGAGTTGTAATCGTAATTTGACAATGATGAACGTCGATTGGGGGATTTGGCGACGATGGGTGCTAATTCTTTTTGTGCCGATTTTTTTAACAGATCTGAAGTTGTGCGCTTTGAATCTTCTCGTGATTTGACCCTAGGTAGCTTTGTTTGATTGGTCGAAGAAGATGTCGTGTTTCTGGATACGCCCATTGTTAGAACCCCCTAAAAAAATGCTCTGAAAATTGACATTGAAAGAGCAATCGTTAACCCCAAAGTACACCTGTAAAACTATTATTACTTCCTGTTGTCTGCAGCTGAATATGCGGCTGTCAGCTGGCTGCTGTCTTGTATGACAGTATGACGTGGCGTATAAAAATTACACCAACGCATCGCAGTATATAAACCTTACACGGCAAGTCAAACGGAAAGTTCTATATTTTTTACATTAGTGTCTATGAAGGGATGGGGTGATAATTACGCGATGCGTTATCTCCATTTTGGGTTGGAGCATTGGCCCAGACCATGAGTGATTCTCTGGGTATAGGTGCCATCTACCGAGATTATATAGATATTTTTTTGACCCGCTCGGTTACTCGAAAACACTACAAAGTTACCGTCGGGCGAAAACGAGGGGTCTTCATTGTTGCCTTCGTCTTTGGTGAGTCTCTCAATTTTAGAGCCGTCGGCATTCATGATAAAAATATCAAATCCACGATCAATGTAGCCTGCAAAAGCAATTTTTTTGGCGTCAGGTGAATAGCTTGGCGTGGCATTGTAGACGCCGGCATAAGTAAGTCGAGTTCCTGTAGTTGGGTTGCTGCGTAAGTCAGATAGGCTTGCAGCGTAGATCATGGGCTTACCTGAACGCGATGAAACGAATGCTAGTTTTTTTCCGTCGGGTGCATAAGTGGGATCAACGTCAACACCAAGAGACTTTGTCAGACGAGTCACCTCTTTGCTAACGGTGTCGAGTTCAAATATCTCAGCATTGCCCAAAAAACTCATGGTTAGCGCAATATGGCGCCCATCAGGAGAGTAATGTGCCCCTGAATTGATGCCATTTCTATTACTCAACAACATCGATTTTCCGGACTTAAGATCAAGTTCATAGAGATCAATATTTTTAATATTTTTCGCGTTTTTTGTATATACAGAATACGCAATGTGATTGCCGTCTGGGTGCCACGCAGGTGAAAAGGCTAGGGTCTTGTGGTTGGTTACCTTTTTTGGGTTTGATCCGTCGAAGTCTGTTACCCAAATTTCCTTTGTGCCCGATTTGTCACATGTCATTGCAATTTTTGTAGTGAAAATGCCTGGCTTGCCTGTGAGTGCTTCGATTAATTCATTAGCAGCGGTATGAGCGATTAGTTGTGGGTCGCTACTGCGGCCAGAAAAACGCTTTCCAAAAATCTGTTTAGAGCTAGCCACATCATAAAGACGGACTTCAAACTGGACCGAGTCATCGTTGATTTCAAACGCAGATTTCAACAAAAATTCTGTCCCGATAGCGGTCCAATCTGACATCTTAAAACTATCGATAGTTAACCCGGCCGAGTCTTTTTCTAAAAATGCAGAGCTCGGCTGCATTTGAAATAGATCCATAAACACCAGGTCGCTGCGCACGGTGTTGAAAATACGTTGGCCAATGGCTTGTCCACTGGATGACAGCGTTTTCAAGTTTGGCATGGCAAGGACGCTTTTTTTGATTTTCGCTTGGCCAACTGGAATGTAGACCTGGCCTGCGTGTGACTGTGTGATTAGAGTGAGAAGAATACTCACACTATAGATAAAATAATTCATTTTTAAATATATACTTTTTTGCATATTTATCCCTTTTTAAAGAGGAAAGCCTAACTGAATAACTTCACCCACCCAATTGTCGGGTGGGCGTGAGAATGGTGCCGATTGCCTTACGGTCTTTAAACAATAGTCGTCAAATTGAGGGTTTCCTGAACTTGTTGCAACGCGCAGTTGTTGAATGTTACCCGAACGGTCCAAAATGAGGTTCAGGGTGGCACGTAAATCTTGTTTTGAAAGCCAAAGTGGTAGATTCCAGTTTGCTTGCAGTTTATCGCGCATGTTTCCCAGGTAAGCGTCGCCATCCTCTGTGGCGTCGCCTGAGGTCGATGTGCCTGCAGATAACTTGTTGCCTAAATATTTTGTGGGAGTTTGCTTTTTTCGTGTTTCAGTTGATTCTTCGATCGAGCTTAGTGCTTTGATACGATCAATGGCGGATTTTAGCTGGTTTTTTTTTGTTGGTTCTTTTTTTGGGGACTCTTTTAATGAGATTACTTTGTCATCGACCGGTGGTGTTGGTTTTGTGTTTCGCACCTCAGGGACTTTCTGAGGCTCCTCTGCTGGCGGTGCGAGGTCAACGATTTTGCGGTCTGGAAGGCCGACGATATCGACCCGAAGCGCTGGAACAATAATTTTCGGCTCCTTCCACAATCCCACACTCATTGCACCAAGAATGGCTAAAACCACTACGGCATGAATCACTATGGATTGTTTAAAGCCTGGGAACAGAGGGGCGTCTAAAAATAAGGTGCTTCGCGCCCATTCCAATCTTTGTGTTGTATTTTCGAGTGGCAGTTTTGTAGCTGATGTCGGCATAGGCTTACTCAGGAATGGTGACTAAACCCACTTGCTCAATGCCGATTTTTTTAACCTCGGCAATGACTTGAGCAACGAGCCCATACGGGACGGCTTCATCGGCGTGGATGTAAACTTGTTTGTTCGACTTCGCACTAAAAATGCCCCCTAATTTTCCTCCCAGATCTTTCAGAGGGATTTCATTTTTATTGATTAAGATTTTTTTTGCAGAGGTAATAGTCAAAATAAATGGATCTTGTTGAGCTTTAATAGCCCCGGTTGTTGCCTTAGGTAAGTTGACGTCAACCCCCTGTTGCATAAGCGGAGCGGTGACCATAAATACGATCAAAAGCACCAACATAACATCTACTAATGGCGTGACGTTAATTTCATTCAGTGTTGGTTGAGATCTTGAGCCATAGGAACTGCCAGAGCCGGGTATCATGCTTCCCATAAATGCTAACCTTGTATTTGTGCACGCTGAACGATGTTTAAAAAATCTTGTCCGAAGGCATCCATTTCTGTCGCTAAGGTTTTAATCTGAGACAAAATGGCATTGTATGCGATCACTGCTGGAATGGCTGCGCCCAAGCCCGCTGCTGTTGTAATAAGCGCTTCAGAAATGCCTGGTGCTACTACGGCAAGATTAGCAGAACCCATAGCGCCGATACTTTGGAACGAATTCATAATGCCCCATACAGTTCCGAACAAGCCAATGAAGGGCGTACTGCTGGCCACTGTGCCAAGAATCGAAACCTTCGATTCTAATAAACTAATTTCGTTTAATGTCGAACGGTTGAGAGCCCTTGCAATGTTATGAATCGATTCATTATCGAATCCATCGTTGGGTTTTCGCACTTGGGTCAATTTCTTTAACTCTCGATAACCCGAACGAAATACTGAAGCCACCGGAGACGTGTTTAATTTCTCTGATTTCGTAAGTACTTCTTCGAGATCTTTGGCATGCCAAAAGAAGTCTAAAAACTGTTTAGTCTCCAGTTTCGCTTTTTTTAAAGTTTTAAACTTAGAAATAATCAATCCCCACGAAACTAATGAGGCCATGACCAAAATGAGGAAGACTAGCTTCGCTACTGGGCCAGAGTTTAAGATTAAATCAAGTGCACCTAAATTGATGGTCTGATGGGCAGTAGTAGGAGTCATGGTCGTAACCTCTTTACGTTTCGAAAGTGGATTGTTGTTGCCACAAAGATAACAAGAAGTGGAAGGCTTAGTCCAAAAAAAGGACCCGAAACACCACCGCTTAACATGGCGTGACTTGGTAAATCGCTCTTGCCCCGCATTATAAAAATCGTTGGTAGTTCCTGAGAGAAATAGGGAAATCCTAATATATAATGCAATAGTACCGTAATCGTAAATATCGTCAGAGTGCTAGTGAGATGACTGTGTTCTGTTTTAGCGATAGTCGATAACAGAATATTAAATGCGATAAATGTAAAACATAATTCTATTGAAAACGTCTCTCCAAATAAAAACATTTTTTGTGCAGTGTAAAGCAGGGTCGATGTAATCAGTGTTATTGAATTGTTGAAATATCGCCTTAAAAAACGGTCTAATAGAATGCGAAAAAAATATTCGTCGACCAAAAAATAAATAAACACCAATCCACAGGCTAACACTTGGGTGGCAGAGTTAAAGACTAATTCGTCTAGCCTTGAATAGATACCAAGATAGTCGGCCGTGTTTCCAATGAAGTTGCCAAGGGTAAAGGCAAACACAATTAACGTGCCCGTAAGTAAACCAGGAAGCGCCTTTGCATAAAGGGCATCTTTAGAAATGATGGTGGATATTTTGGTGCGACTTATTGGGCGACTGCCACGTAACATCAATAAAAAAAGGAGAGCTGCGCAGCCATAGATGGCCATTAGGTTGGCTTGGGTAGAGTCTGAAACCCGCTGTAACGTAGTCGTAATCGGTTCCGAGTCGGTGTGTTTGTGATTCTGCAACAACATGAATCCAATTAAGGTCAGCGCTATAATTTTGCTTGCCCATAAACCTAACGTAAACAGTCCGCCGAAAGTGAGATTGCGAATGAATTCATTCCGTTCGGGTTTGTATATTTTTAGCCGTCTCATTTACGTATTAGGTTATCACAATATAATTGCGCTGGGTAAATTTGGACTTAGGCAATTTGTTACCCATCGCGCCAGAATAATTCTGAGTTAGAATTTTGGTATGACTTGGAATCCTTCCGAACTTCATCAGCACTTTAATACATCTAATAATTTAAATTCCAATACGCGCACTCAGAGTGAGATTGGGAAGTCGAATCTATTTGATCTTCGAGGAGTGACTAAGTTTTTTGAAGAAAACCCCCGGCATCTGATTCTAGACAATGTATCGATTAAAATTCGTGCGGGAGATTTTCTATACGTCGTAGGTGATAGTGGGGCTGGTAAGACGACTTTCTTAAATTTGCTGGTGGGGCATGTACAGCCTAGCCGCGGTGAAATTGTTCGAGCATTTAGTTCCAGTAACATTTTGGGTCAGATTGGCTATATACCGCAAGACTTAGAATTGGTTGATGAACTCACCGCATTGGAAAACATCTTATTAGGACTGGAGTCTAATTTGACCTCTGCCGGAGCCAATTCTAAAGCCTACATGAGTGAGTTGGCTATACAGTTGCATGTAGATAGGTTGCTGAAATCAAAAGTAAAAAATCTCTCTGGAGGCGAAAGACAGCGAATTGCTGCAATGCGTGCTATAATGCGAAGGCCGCAAGTTTTGATTGCTGATGAGCCCACTGGACAACTTGATCGCGACCAGATGTTGGTTTTGATGGATGTTTTTCAAAAACTACACCTGAGGGGCACCACTATAATTGTTGCTACGCACGATCGCGAGATGGTGCGGCGTTTTAGAAAAAAGGCCTGTGTTCTGAAGAATTCAAAGCTGCATTTAGAAGACGGTCTTTGCTTATATTAAGAAATTACTATGTTAAAATTTACGTTAGCATTGAAATCCATTCGTTCTAGTTTCATGTCATCTCTAGCACTGGTGCTAATATCTAGTTTGTTGCTTACGATTGCCGGCACGGGTCTTATGATGTTGCGTGTCGTTCAGTATTCAAGTGGTGAGCTTCTGAAGTCTCAGTTTGTGACTTTGTACTTAAAGAATTCCCCGACCGTTAGCGTGTCAGATAATGAAAGACTCGATGGCATTGTGAGCGGCACGGCAAATCCCATCTTTATTCATGCCACTCAGCGTAAAGATTTTGAAAATCGATTACTGAAAATAAAAGGGGTGTCGGACATTCGGTTTGTTTCTAAAAATGATTTTGTAAGTGCTGTGGCGAAGCTTGCCCCAGGTTTAAGTCAAGATATTGCGGAACTGGACCAAGGCATTATCCCCAATTACGTGCGCCTTCGTGTCTCAAAACCATCGTCGGTAACAGAGTTACAAAAACTATCTGAGGTCGAATCGGTGGTGGTTTCAGAGACTAAAGGACTGAAACAATCGCTCGCACTGACTAGTAAATTTGAAATGGGATTGATGGGCCTATTAGCAGTCCTAGTATTGTTAGTAGTTTTTGCCTTTATGTATGGTGCCAGTACGGCAAATCGTTTTCAGATACAGATTCAACGTAGTCTGAAGTCGATGGGTGCTCAGTCAAAAATATTGTTAAAGATATATATATATCAGGGTCTGGTCTTAGGCTGTTGCGCTGGTTTGTTGTCAGGAACGCTTTTGATTATCTCACATTACGTTTTTGTTAAACGGGGTGTGCTAGAAGTCGCAGAAGCATTTGAGGTTAACAGTACAATCATTGTTGGAGCGCTTGAAGTTTTAAATCAAGAAGTTTCACTCATTGCGTTATCTGTTTTTATCATAGCTAGTTTCTGTGGCCTGCTTGGAACAGTAGTGGCTTCGCTAAAGAATACTTATGGGACAGCACTGTAAATTTCAAATCAGCTCATTGATTTTACGCTCAACACTATTGTGCCTTTTGTCGGCCGCCTATTTGTCGATGTCTATCGAGGGCAGGGCATTGTCGAACTCCTCAAATAGTGTCTCTCATAAAATGAAAACGGCTAAACGATTGCAGATGCGAGAGATTATTGAATTACGTAACACTCAGAAGAAATTAGAGCAGTCGTTATTGGAAGTCGAACGCGAGTATCCTGCATTAAATAACGCTGCTGATAAAGCAAGGCTTGCATTAAGTAGTCGTATTGTATTGATTCAAGGACTCGTTGAACGACAGGCCTTTGCAAGGCCCAGTGGTGATGCCGGCATGGAGAGTGTCGAAGTATTACTGCGCCTACAACACTATCTATTGAAACGAGATGTAGAGGCACTCGACCACAAAAAATCGTTGATGCAGCGTTTGTATCAAATGCGTGCTGAGCTCAAAGAAAGCCAAACGCAGGCCGCAGAACGACTCTCGCAAGTGCAAAGCTCTCTAAATTCGCTGCAAACCCTCGAACAAATTGAGAATACACTAGTTCAGGCGAATCGGTCGCATGACCGCGCGCAACTTCAGGAACTTTCGAAGCGTAAAGAAGACCTTTTATCAGCGGTTCGCAAGGTCGATAGCTTGCGTCCAAGCGCGAATGACAAACGTCTGAGCTGGCCAATACCAGGTCGTGTCTTGAGTCAATTTGGACGATCTTACAATGCTAAAAATAATCTTCTGACATTTGAAAAAGGTCTACTGCTAGAACCTACGGGTTCAAAATCTGTCAAAGCAGTTGATAGCGGAAAAGTAGCCTTCGCCGGGCAATTAAAAAATTATGGTAATGTAATTATCATTGAACATCGTAGTGGCATGTTTTCGCTTTACGGACAGTTGCAGGAACTGAAAGTGGTGTTGCACGATGTAGTACAAACTCAAGATGTGCTGGGAACGGTAGGGGCCCAGCCACTCTATTTTGAATTGCGTAGGCAGAATGTAGCGCTTGACCCATTGGTATGGCTCCAGGAAACTACAGCCAATGACATCGCTACAAAATCTAAACAACGGTCTTCGTAGGCCGGCATCGTTAAGCGTTTCTCAGGTTACTACTCGAATAAAGTCTCTTTTAGAAAATGAATTTCTAGAAGTGTGGTTGCATGGCGAGGTTTCCGGTTTGCGTCCGGCAGCAAGCGGTCATTGGTATTTTTCCTTAAAAGATAAGACTGCCGTCATCAATTGTGCGCTCTTTCGAAATAACCAACTAAATCTGCGTACAAAAATTTCGGACGGCATGGAAGTACTAGTACACGGTAAATTGTCTGTTTATGCACCCCGCGGCAGCTACCAACTAATTATTGATTTCATGGAACCGGTTGGCGCCGGCGCACTTCAAATTGAGTTTAATAAACTTAAGGACAAATTATTAAATGAAGGTCTGTTTGATGAGTCTCGGAAAAGGTTAATTCCAAAATTTCCGCGTCACGTGGCCATTGTAACGTCTCCCACCGGTGCCGCCATTCGAGACGTTATCAGTGTATTTAGACGTCGTGGGCATTTATTTGATGTATTGGTAGTACCGGCAGTTGTGCAGGGGCGAGAGGCAGTGCCTTCCATTTTAAATGCACTAAATACTATATATAATTCTGAAAATATTGATTTAATTCTTGTGACACGCGGCGGTGGGTCTATAGAAGATTTGTGGTGTTTTAACGATGAGCAAGTCGTCCGCACGCTATCACAGAGCCCGGTACCGACAATTTCAGCAATTGGCCATGAGGTAGATTTTACCCTGACAGACTTTGTTGCTGATCTGCGCGCTGCAACACCCTCTGCTGCTGCAGAAATTCTGACGCATAGCCGAGTTGACCTTATCGATAGACTCGAAGGGTTCGATCGTTATTTAGTTAGTCTAACTTCAAAATTAATTACGGAGTTTCGCAATAAGCTGCGTACAGTGGAGCGACGTCTGGTTAGTCCAGTAGTGCGGGTTAGTCAGTCGCGTGCCGTTCTTAGGAGTTACTTATCTAAGTTAATTAACTTGTTAAAGTCTCGACCGACGCAAGATATGCAGCTGATTGATGATTTATTAGATAATGCTGAGCGTTGTATGATTCGAGCGCTTGATGCTCGTAAGTTGCGCTATTCAAACCTAACGACTCAATTAGATGCGCTTTCGCCTTTAAAAGTTTTGTCACGTGGATATACTTTAGTAAGTGAACACACAAACACTACCACGATGGATCGAGTGTTTATCAAGTCTGTGAATCAGGTGAAGTCCCGTCAGCAGTTAATGTTACAATTTCATGATGGAAGAGTGCATGCGCAAGTTACCGAAGTTTTACCTACTGTTAATACTGCCACTTAGTATTTTGATTGGAGCCTGTGCGCATTCGCGTGTGTCGGCTTCGGCCGGAACGGGTGGCGACAGTCTGATGGTATATCCCAATGACCTGGTAGACGGCGCTGTGGCGTTGGTCGTGTCTAAAGTACCTGATAGAAAACTGCAATCGTGTGCGTTTGATGACGGACGACAGTTTAGGGCGATGCTTGAACCCGATGGTTATTCGAGTGTTCTCGTAGGGTTGGAATATGGAAAAGTGGGCCGACGCGTTCTCACCTGTGTAGTCGGAGAAAATGCTAGCACGGTTGAAACGGTATTTCTTGATGTACGTTCTGGGCAGTACCCCTCAGAGGTTTTACGAGTGCCGCCACGTACGGTTAGTCCAAAAAAGAGAGACTTAAAGCGTATTCGTTCTGAGTTAAAAATTCTTGATAGAGTTTATGCAAGCTCAGGCACGCAACGACTTTGGACAGCGCCTGTTCAAGTTCCGGTTGATAACATAGTAACTTCTATATATGGATCTGCGCGCGTGTATAACGGCATTAAAAGTAATGTGCATTATGGAACAGATTACCGTGCGCCTACCGGCACTCCAATCGTTGCGCCATTAGATGGTAGAGTCGTCTTGGTGAAGAACTTATTTTTTACGGGCAACACGGTGATTATAGATCATGGGTTAGACTTCTTTACGATCTATGCTCATATGTCGGCTACCAGTGTTGTTGTAGGGCAATTGGTTAGTAAGGGGACTAGCTTAGGCAGTTCAGGAGCAACCGGACGTGCAAGTGGACCCCACCTACATCTGGGCGTACGACTTGCTGGGCTTAAAGTAGATCCGCAAAAAGTGTTTGAACTTATCAATGCCCGCGATGGGGCTAGATCGGCGGCTGCCAAGTGAATCGGTTATTCATTATATTCATTGTAGGTTTCCTAATTTTTAATTCGCTTTCAAAAGCAGCACAGGACACGACGGTGGTCGTCGACAATGCAACTGTACATGTTGAACCAAATATAAATTCAAAAGTGATCGAATACCTGGCCGAAGGGGCAGAGGTGCGTGTCTCTAGTTTTCCATTACAAAATGAGTGGTACAAAATCCGCTCAAAAAACGGCATTTACGGGTGGGTGCATTTAAAAAATCTTTCATTGGCAAAGAAACCGAAGCTTAGTGACGAGGAAGATCCAGAAACAACGACGGACCCTAGTATTGTCGCGCCGGCGAAACCTGCGCGCGATAGAAAGTTTTATTTGCATGCGGTAGGTGGCGTCGCATTTTTTAGTCCAAAAGATTTAAACACACTCTTCCTCTTTGATGGACTCAATAACGGATATTATGGCGGAGCTGAGTTAGGTTATAGTATATATAGCGAATTAACTATATTTGTTCGTTTTATGAGTGTCTTTAAAAATACGATTACAAAAGAGAACGTATCTAGTCAGACGTATAATCTAGCTCTTCGTTCGTACCCGTTCGGATTGGGAGTAGATTATTATATTTTTAAGTTGCCCGCAGCACGCCTAGCTATAGGGGGATCGGCCGGTATAGCGCTAGCAACTTCGTTTTCATCAGAGGCCTATACACTTAGCGCCCCTAATACGGTTGTCTTACAAAGTAATCCTTGGTTTGTAGAGGCCAGGTTAAAATTCGTACGTCCGCTAGGCCGAATATTTTCGGTTGGATTAGAGGCCGGTTACCGCTATCTGCGCACCGCGGAACTCGAAACGACGGGCGCGTTAGACGTGAATGGAGCTGATCTCATCTTTCGAACTGGTAATATTTATCCGCGACGTGTAATCGATCTCTCAGGCCCCTTCGCAGGGGTTACGTTTGGGGTTCATTTTTAGATTGGAAGTTGATTGTTATGGCAAAGATTTACACGAAAACAGGTGATGGTGGCGACACGGCCTTAGTTGGTGGGCAGCGAGTATTGAAGAACGACATCCGTATTGATGCTTACGGTACGTTAGATGAGTTGAATTGTTTTATAGGTGCTGCGCGTTGTGAATTAGATGCTGTTGGTAACATTCTTGAAAAGAATCTAGATAGCCAGTTAGAGCGTATACAGAATTTACTATTTAATTTGGGAAGTTTATTAGCGTGTGAAGCAAGCGAACGTGAGCAATTTAAACTCCCACAAATATCCGCTGGTGATATTGAGTGGTTAGAAGCATCCATCGACGAAACTTCGGCCATGTTAAAACCAATTAAACAATTCATTTTACCGATGGGTTCAAAACTATCCGTTCAATTGCACATTGCGCGTTCTGTGACTCGCAGAGTTGAAAGACTGATGATTACCGATCGCGACTCTTTACCCGCTCAGGCGTTACCGTTTATTAATCGACTATCAGATTATTTATTTGTGATGGCACGCTTAGGTAATTTAACGCGTGGGCAAGAAGATGTGTTTTGGTCTAAGTAGCACCCAAATATCTAGGCAAAACGGACCATTTATCAGTTCATGAGGCGTCTTAAATCTTCTGCATTGAATGCATATTCTTCGCTACAAAAATCGCAGTTGATCTTGGCGCCCTGGTCTTCGTTAATCATTTGTTGAATCTCTTTAGCACCTAAGAGGCGAAGCGCGTTTTTCACTTTATCGGCGGTACATTGACACGAAAACTTCAGCGGTCGTTCGTCGATTAAAGTAAAGCCCAAATCACCAAATAGTCGACCTAGTACCAAGGTTGGGTTGGCGTCTAAAGCTACTTGTTTTGCTAGATCACCCATGGCGTTTACTTTTTCTTCGACCAATTTAATTTCATCTTCAGAGGCGCCGGGTAGTGCTTGTACCAAAAAAGCTCCCGCAGATTCAATAAAACCCTTCTCGGAAACCTTAACAGCTAGGCCAACGGCCGCCGGAATTTGTTCGGATTGTAGTAAATAATAGGTAAGATCTTTTGCAAGATAACCGGTTAACAGCGGTACAGTGCCGACATACGGCTCCTTCTCGTGCTCCTTTTGCCGAATGACCGATAGATAACCATGTTGCCAAGGGCCCATCTCAATATCGATATCACCTTCAAATTCTTTTGCGATGATAAAACCTCGAGCTTCGCCTTGTGGATTGGCATCGGCGATAGCTTGTTTGAATAACTTATTACCTTCCTGTT
>CAZYPH010000017.1:18884-30511 GCA_964649095.1 uncultured Oligoflexia bacterium
CCCTTTAAGCGACAAACTAACTTTTTCGCCCGGCTTGCACATAGAGCTTAGTAGAAGGCTTGCTAATAGAGTTTCACCGAGCGCTTTAATTTCAATTGGAGTCAACTTGTGACGGTTTCCGGCGTCAGCGACTAGGTTTGGCGCTGAAATGGCGGTGGCCAGTAACCCGCCGCCCTTAGCAATACACTTTACCCAGCGATCTGACCGGGCGTTCAAGTTTTGGTCTAAAGGCTTCTCCGCGAGTTTTGTACTCATATTCTGATTACTTAATACAGTTGAGAGTGAAAGACCATTGGCTTCAGTGAGGCAAAAAAGTTCCAGGGCATTTTTGCTGCTGTAAGCCGAACGCAGGTCCTGGCCGAGTAGCTGTGTGCAGGTGGTTACGACCTCTTGCGGACACTTTTATTACGTTTGACCGAGCCCAAAGTAACCAAAGAAACTAAAAATTATATATGAAGAAAAATATATTTATAATCGGTGAGTCAGAATTCATTAAACGTTTAGACGAGTCTGTTTCGACATTCGTAAGGAAAATTAAAGATGACGATCAAACTAATAGTCGACCACCGTCTGCATTAATTGTTGGAGACTGTGGTGTTGGGAAAGAATTTCTTGCACGTCAAATACATGCCAATATCTTTGTTGATAACGAACGTTTTCATTCACTGCACTGTACGGAAGCCACCAGTATTGCAGATATCGAGTCCTTGCATGTGCCCTCCAAACACAATGGCACGATATGTTATTTAAACTTTGAACAGTTAGGAATTCAGGTTCAGAACGTATTGTTCACCAAATATGTGCAAGCGGTAGTCAATCGCCCTCAGTGTTTACATGTATTTACAAGTCATCTATCGCTACAAAAGTTGCGTGAAAACGCGGGCGTAGACCGATCGTTACTTACCATGCTTGAGGCGACGGTTATTGCAATTGATCCGCTGAAGAAGCGTCGTGATGATATTCTCCCACTTGCGCGTCACTTTCTAAAGCAGGCATTGGTAAAGTATACAAAGTCGTTCACTGGGTTTACACCTCACGCAGAACGAGCGCTGTTGAACTATGATTGGCCTGGAAATTTGGATGAGCTCAAGTTGGTAGTAGAACGGGCCGTCTTATTAGAAGTGGGCCCGCTATTAGAGCTACCTCTTTTAGAGCGCCAAGTGCGCAGTAATATTAGTCTTGCGTCATCGAACTCTGCGCCGGTGCTTGCCTTCGATTCCAACAGAACAAATACTGTCAGCACATCTTTTGTAACGTTTAATTCAAAACAGCATCTAAATGTTGTTTATGAAAAGGGCCTGAGTCAACTGCGCGAAGAGACCGATACTGAACTGACAAAAGAAATTTTAGTGGCCGCACTCATTGCAGAATCTGGCAACGTTTCAAGTATTGCTAGAAAGTTGAAATTAGATCGGGCCAATTTGTTACGCTTACTGCGCCGATTCGAAATTAAACCGGCGATGTACCGTTCAGCTGCTGTAACTGATTACAAAAAAGCGGGCTAAAGTTTCAAGGCGCGTGTTGCAACGGCAGCGCCCAAAACTTTTACGACGTCGCCTAATAAAAACGGCAAAACACCCAATTTGATAGCCTGTACAAAGTTAGAGTTTATAAAAAAACTTAATTGTAGAGCTCCGAGCCCCAAAATAAAAAAACTTGCCACAAAAAATAAGAACGCTCGGCCGAGTGTGGATAACACTGGGGAGTTCGATGGTTTTTTTAAGTTAGGTCTCAAAAGTGAAACAAATACGGCCGCTGGTAGAAACCCCATAAGATAACCGCCCGTCGGACCAAACAAACTTAATCCCGAGCTAAAACCTGCAAATACGGGGGCTCCAATAGTGCCTAAACCTAAGTACAGCAACACCGTAGAGGCGCTTTCGCGCCATGAAAGTGCATAAGCTACTACAAATAGTGCCAAGGTTTGTAGCGTCATAGGTACCGGCGTAAAGGGCAACGGCACAGCAATTTGAGCGCTGATAGCAAGTGCAAGAGTGGCCGCTAAAACGCGCATGACGACACGTGTATTAAGCTTTTGAATTAGTTTACTGTGAGTGGGGTTTACTAAAGTAGTCATTGCGGCGTCTCCTTCGATTAATTCAATATTTGCTCAGTCTTTTGCAGTAACTCTTTGGCTGCTAAAAATTCTGGTGCTTTATTCAGCGCTAAACGTAGGTGCTTGCACGCGCTTACATAGAGCTCATTTTTTACAAGGGCTCGCGCGAGGTTAAAGTGAGCTTGTTCTTGCTCCTCGTAAAGTTTACTTTTTAGTGCTTTCTTTAAGAAACGTTGGGCTTTTTTAGAGTGTCCCTTCTCTAGGTGATAAACGCCAATCGCGTTTAAAGCATAACCGAAATCGGCATTTAGCTGTAGTGCGCGCTCACACTCTAGAATTGCTTCGTCTAGTTCGCCCATTAGGGCAAAAGTAAATGCTAGCAGCGTGTGCCCCTCTGGTGACGGTGTTCGGTTGATCGACTCAATAAAGTATTTGGCCGAGCGTTCTAGGTCGCCTTCAAGTTGGCTTTCAAAACCTTTTTGTAAATATTTGTCTTTAGCCGCAAGGGCCATAAGATTTTGAACTTTCATCGACATATGAAACCAGTATCCTGCTTTAGGGATTAATTGCAAATCTTGAGTCGATTCGTTTGGCTATAATACCATCTTTAAGTCGATAACTTCGGCTGTTGCCTTAATGATTTCAATAATTTGTGATGCGTTATGGGCGGAAATAGATATGGTTACGCTAATATACTTCGCCGCTTGTGCCTTCGCTCCTTGGCTACGTCTTTGATGGGTAATCGAGGAATAGGGAAACCGCGTTACTAAACTTTGCACACCCGTTAAAAACGCCGTTGTGTCGAACCCTATAATTTTATGTTGATACACGCAGGGGTACGACTCCCGCTCCAAAAGCTCTTGCAAGGCTGCTAATTTGTTAAAACGGTTACCAAACGGATTTTCAATTACGGATTTGGTCGAAATGTCCAGAAGCGTTCCCATGCCGACTGTTTTAGCGCATCTCCAAGCTGCGGGGAAGGCTTTAAACCGGCATCCATAAAGCTTTGAGCAGACTCAAATTCAAACGTCCCTTTTTGTGTGCGGAGAATTCTGGCTACTTGATCTAAGAGGTTAAGTGCTTGTTTTTTTTGGTTTTCACTTGGCCCCCGTGCCCGCCTAACAAAGGCTTTTAAGAGATCAATAAATTCCTTCTGGTGCTGTCCCAGTTCGAGCCAATCTTTCGGATGGTGGATGTCTTTTATTGATTTTGTCTGACTCAACTCAGAATCGCTATAAATACTCATACACAGCCCCAGTAAGCGTTCTTCGGCGTTTGAGAGGCGTAGGTTCTCTGAGATCAAGTCGCGATCCGGCAGGGTCTGACCAACGTCTCCCAAAAGGCCTGTTATCGCCAAACCGCAAAGCCAGTGCATGGCTGGGGGTTTGTAGGCTAGCTTTAATTGCCTCATGTCAGCCGGCAGGGCAATTTTACGATTACCAAAGATACATTCCCAAAGGCTGTGGCTGAGTAAAGACTCGAGGCCTACAAGGGGTCGCGAGGTCTCTAAAAGTTTGAAGAGTTCGCTCCGAATGCGTTCGCGACTCACATGGTTCAGAAGTTTGGCATTCGTTTTCATCGCTACAGACGTGGGTTTATCTAACTTAAAACCTAGTTGTGCTTGAAAACGGGAGCCACGTAAAATGCGTAACGCGTCTTCGCGAAAACGCTGATCGGGGTCGCCGATGCACTTGAGTAGCTTAGCCTCGAGGTCATTAAGACCGCCTACATGATCTATCAAATCATGAAAACGAAGGTCTAAATAAAGTCCGTTGATAGTAAAATCGCGTCGAGCGGTATCGGTAATTTCATTTCCGATCTCGATTCCATCCGGGTGTCGATAATCGCTATATTCTAAATCTTTTCGAAAAATAGCGATGTCGATTGATGAAGGATTTTTTAGTTTGAGGACACCAAATTTAACACCCACATCCAAATGATTGGGATAAATCTCGCGTAATTTTTCAATTGGCGCGTTTGTAACCAGATCATAATCCTGCGGATTAAATCCTAGCACCAAATCGCGTACGCAACCACCGGCTAGGTATGCCCGATAATTCTGGGACAATAGTTTTTGTCCTGCTTCAATAACGTCAGAAGGAATTTTGTTAAATAAGTTTTCTGCAGATTGTTTTTGCATTGGGTGTGTCGATAACCTATCTACATTCTATGTTGCATCAAACTTCATCGGAGTTGCACGGCTCGGTGCGTCTTCGCGATCATAAGTCTCGTTTCATACAATATGGCTCGCCCTGGGTTTATTCAAACGAATTGGCTCGAGCGGACACTACGATAAAAGCCGGTTCGTTGGTTTGTTTAGAGAGTGATCAGGGAAAAACTCTAGGTGTAGGGTATTATAATCCGCACTCTTTGATCGCGTTTCGTTTGTTAGAGCGGGCCAGTTCGGCTGTCGAGTGGACTGCCGATCATTTTGAGTCTCTTATTTCTCGTCGTCTAGAGTCAGCGTTGCAATTGCGCCTTAACGTTTACCGTGATCGCATTAACAGCGGTGAAATGGGATCATACTCTTTTCGTTTGTGTTACGGCGAAAGCGACTTTTTGCCGGGATTTGTAATCGATCTTTATGAAACATCAAAATCTTGTGCAGCGGTGATTCAGTGCCATGCGGCGGGAGCAGATCATTTTTTAACTCCGACCATTCGGTGGTTACAAAAGAAATGGAATCCAGAAATGATCGTGATTAAAAACGATCTCGACGTACGCGACCGTGAACAAGCCGTGCGGTATACCGAAGTGATCGGAAATCGCAGTACAGAAACCTTTGTTAAAGATAATGGAGTTGAATTTGTCGTAGATGCCATTGGCGGGCAAAAAACGGGTTACTTTTACGATCATCGAGAAAACCGCCGTCAATTTAATGCCGTAACGCAGAATCGTTTTGCGGAAAAAAACATCACGGTCATCGATCTTTTTTCGTATGTCGGGGCATGGAGTCTACCGATTCTAAAACGATCGAAACACGCAAAATTAGTCGCGATCGATGATTCTTCGACAGCGCTTCTGTATTTGAAAGAATCTGCAAAACGATCGGGATTAAACGAACGTGTAGAAACAATTAAATTAGATCTGATGGCGGTGTCTGATTTCAAAGGGGCTTTTGGTGGTCTCACAAATGACATGCATCGAGTAGTCGTGTGTGATCCGCCGGCATTTTCAAATTCAGCAAAACAAAAAACGCAAAGCTTAAAAGCACATAATAAGTGTTTTGAATGGGCCGCAAAACTAACTTCCGAAGAGTCGCTTCTAGCCCTGGCAAGCTGTAGTTATCATATGTCGAATGAAGAATTTTTGATGGTGTGTCGTGACGCTATTGCTGCTGCAAAACAGGCGCCCCTACGGCATTTTTACACCGGGACTCAAGGGTTTGATCACCCGGTATTGTCTTCGTTGCCAGAATCACACTATCTCAAGGCCGCTTTGTTTACGGATTAAAAATTGCGATCGGGTAGTTTTTCAAGCGACTTTTCCCAAACGGTTTTGGTTTCCATACATAAATAAGTATATATATTTGGTGCTAACTGTTTCACTGTGTCGTTTAAGAATTTAAACATCTCAGTTCGAGTCGCTCTAGGGTAACGCACTTTGCCATCGCTGGCTTGGACGTTTTCATTGTCAAATAACCGTGATTCAGGTCTTCGCTTTTGCGCAATGGTTTTAAGATGTGGGAGATAACGTAACCCACCGATGCTAATCCAAAGAATTTTGTCTTGAGGTACGGTTTCTGTAATGGCTTTAACAGCATTCGAATAATGCTCTTTCCAGTCCTCGATATAAATCATGGGATCGAAATGAAAACCCACTGAAAAACCAGCTAAAGCGGCTGTTTTAGCTGCGAGTAGGCGTTCTTCAAACCGTGCCGTACCGTGCTCAATAGTATCAATGACTACTTTCGGATTAATACTGAATGATATGACTACATGATCTTTTCTTGGAAGATGCAGCAAATGCTCAACGTTCTTACTTTTTGTCTTAAGTTCTAGTCGCACATTTTCATATTCGCCCATGATCGTTGCTAATCGTTCAGAGAAGCCGGTGATATGGTCGAGTGCTAAACTATCCGCAAGTTCACCTGTGCCAATACGTAACTGACTAACCGGAGGTCGTGCACATATAGCACGCACCTGATCAAAAATAACGTCTTCGTTCACATAGAACGTCGTGAGCGGTTGGTTCAAATAGGTTTGTAGATAGCAGTATTCACAATCGAACGGGCAGTTAGATACCATATTTACTATATGATAATGGCAGCACAACATGTTGTTGGTGCCCGGACATTGCTTCATCGATGTGCCGGGTTGTGTTGTCAGGTGTAGGTGTCGTTTTCCAAGTGCAACCGGGTCATTGTTTGGTGCGGCCTCTAAAGTCGCCTGAAAGCGCACTTTTTGAGCCTCAAGTTCTGTGTCAATAATTTCAATATTGTTCGGATCAAAACCGGCTGGCGCCAACCCGTAAGTTACTAAATTATGTAAAATTCTTTTGGTGGCCGGATAGTCGAGAATAGCCGATGACGAGATGCTAATTCTTTGAAACGGTTTAATGGCTTGTGAGGCTTGAACGTTAGTCATGGAGCCTATCTACCATCTATTGGTAGATTTCGATAAGCATCTTTAGACGTTCACGAGTAGACTCGCTATTGACCCAGTCTTTAAAACTATCAAAGTCAGCGATATTTCGGGGTTGAAACGTAATTTTAATCACGTCGTTTTCAAAACTAGGATCACCGAATACCGATGTCCTAGGCGGTACCTTTAGGGCTCTTAAACGTTCGAGCCTTGTATGGCTCATGGCAGTCAGTTCGGGGTTGGCTGTGGCTGCTAATAAGCGGCGAAAATCGTCTGCCGGTTTTGCTTCGCTGTTGGTTAAAAGCCGATTAATCAATTTTAATTCAGATTTTCTGGCAATCAAACACGTGTGCTGCAAGATTTCTTTGGCAGCCTGCATAGAGCATTGCAGCTTCTCAAGGCAGGCAAAATATAGTTGGCGTGTTGAGCTATCTAGTAGTTCAACGGTTTCAAAACTATTGGGATCCCACTTCTTTTGATAAAAAAAGCGCAGCTCCGCTAGAGAAAAAAACTTTAATTTTGATCGATTGATTAGAGCACCCAAGTGCCCGGCTAAACCATTTATTTCAAGTGCTTTTTGAATTTGTTTGGGCAACGGTTGGTTCAAGAAATCAAATTGAAAGCGCTCATAGAGTACTTTTAGTAGCGCTATCCACTCGGACTCGTGCATATGGCCAGCCTGCTGGCGGGCTCCGAATTCAAACCAGGTGAGATAGGCCTCGAGCTCTGATGAGACTTCTTTGAGAATGATAATCGGAGTTGTATCACTGTTCGCAGCTGATAATGGTGCCTTTAGGGGTGTTCCATATAAAGACCATGCGTAATAGACTATTTTTTCTTGTTGTCGAACGCGTACTCCAAACGCTGGGCTAGGCACCGAGTCTTCGTTGGAGTCAACGCTACTAGCTGCCAGGGTGGTGCGTACGAGCATCCAGTTTTCAGCGATGGTAACAAGGTCATTAGGATTTAGTTTAACCAACTCCATCAGCAATAATTCGTAGTAGTGCTAATTAGCTTTGGGCGCTTCGGCTGCTGCTGGCGGAGGAGCCTCAGCATTAGTGGGTGCTGGTGCCGGCGTTGTTTGGGTTGTTGTTTGAGGTAAATCAGAGTCAAACACAGAACGCTTTTTTCGGCCTTGAATTGTGGTCATTGCAATCGACGTAATAAATAACAAAACGGCTAGATACACTGTTGCTTTTTGCACAACGTTAATACCTGAAGAATTGCCAATCACACTCTGAGCCGAACCACCCAGCGAGCCCATGCCACCGTCGCGGCCAGACTGAATTAGGATCACGCCAATGATAAGTATACAGGTGATAATATGAAGAACCGTGATGAACGTAACCATAAATTAAACCTTTTCTAATGAGTTAACTCTGATTTGTTGTACTTGCAATGATTCGATAAAAGGACTCCGACTTTAAACTGGCTCCACCTACTAATAATCCATCCACCTCTGGAAGTGAAAGTAGGCCGCGAGCGTTTTCCGGTGTTACCGAGCCCCCATATAAAATTCGTATTAACGGACCAATGTTTGGGTTCGTAAGTGACGTGAGAATTTCGCGAATCTGTGCGTGTGCGTCATTGGCTTGTTCCGGCGTAGCGGTGCGACCCGTGCCAATGGCCCATACAGGCTCATAGGCGAGTGTTATTCTGCTTAAATATTGCGCGAAGGTGTTATCAGGAAATGCCGCTTTGAGCCCAGTAACAAACGCTGTTAGCTGTCTCGTGAACACGCTAGACATTGAACCAGATTCTCGTTCGTCTAAAGTCTCGCCCATACAATAGACCACATGCACGGGGTGTTGAAGTACACCCGTTAAACGCAACGCAAGGCTCGCGTCATCTTCATGAAACAACTGCCGCCGTTCGGAGTGCCCTAATAGTGTATTGCTAGCCTGAAGTTCGGTGAGTACCTGGGGTGATAATTCGCCCGTAAAAGCACCCTGAGATTTTCCGAAACAATTTTGGGCGCCGACTTGGTAGCCTTTTTTTTGTGCAGTCTGAATAACAGAGTCCGTTAAACAGTAAGCCGGTATAAACAGAATAGAGTTAATATTGGACGGTGCCATGGGAATGGCTTCAAAATATTCTAATGCTGCTTTGGGGTTTAGATTTAGTTTCCAATTACCTGCGATAAGTTTTTTTGATCGGATATTCATCACCAGAGACGCCTTAAAATTTATTGCCGTAGGTTTCTAGTATCTCGATACCGGGTAGTGGTTTACCCTCTAAAAATTCTAAGCTTGCGCCCCCGCCCGTAGATATGTGTGACATCTTTTCGGCGACGCCGGCTTGGTGTGCGGCTGACACCGTGTCACCACCCCCTACAATTTTTAATCCGTTAATTTCGGCAATCGCCTCTGCAACTGCAGTGGTGCCTCTGGCGTATTTGTCATTTTCGAAAACACCCATTGGGCCGTTCCAAAAAATGGTTTTGGCACTTGAAATCGCGGCTGTGAATTTTTCAATCGAACGTGGACCAATATCACAAGAGTCGACGTCGTCTATCGGCAGTACAAGTTCTACTTCGTGTTTTTCGGCTTTTTGAATAACATTTTTTGCAGCTTCGATTTCTTCAGCTTTTGGTTTTTTTCCAAAACTTGGAATCTCTACTGTTTCGCCTAGAGCTATTCGGAAGGCGTTCCCCATAGCACCACCAATTATTAAGGCGTCCACTTCGTGCATGAGGTTTTCGATGGTTTTTATTTTATCGGAGACTTTTGATCCACCCAGCACGGCTATAAAAGGGTGTTGTGGGCTTTTGAGTAATTGTCCCAAAAATTTCAATTCTTTTTTAATTAAAAAACCACACCCACGAATAGGCATAATTTGAGCCATGCCATAGGTAGAAGCATGTTTACGATGCGCGGCCCCAAAAGCATCGGTGACGTAAATATCAGCAAGTGACGCTAACTCACGCGCAAAATTAAGGTCATTGGCTTCTTCTTCTGGATGGAAGCGTAAGTTCTCTAGTACTAATATTTGATCGTGCGCCAAATGTTTAACCATCATGTGGATGCCATCACCGACGCAATCATCGGCTAAAACGACATCAACACCGAGATCTGCTAGCGTAGTCGATAAATATTGGGCAACAGGTTCTAAACTCAACTTAGGGTCAGGCCCAGAGGGGCGGCCTAAGTGTGAAGCGATGACGACTTTCGCCCCCTTTTCGTAAGCGTATTTAATGGTTGGTAACGCCTCTCGAATACGCGTGTCATCTGCAATAGAGATTAATTCAGGGTTGTCCGCAGCGCTTTGCAAGGGAACGTTAAGATCTAGTCTTAAAAAAAGGCGTTTTCCTTTGAGTGGGAGTTCTTCGATTGATTTAATCATATATACAATTTTGAAGCCATAAGTGTAGCGAGATCGATCATACGTGCGGAGAAACCACTTTCGTTATCATACCAGGCCACTACCTTGGCCATGGTAGTACCCATGACTGAAGTAAGTTCGGCATCAACGGTACTTGAGTTCGTGTTGCCGTTAAAATCGATAGAAACACAGGGATCGGTTGTGTAACCTAAAATGCCCTGTAATTCGTTTTTTGATGCGGCAAGTAACTTTTCGTTGATGACTTCTTTAGTAACGCTCTTTTCTAGCTCTACTGTCAGATCAACCAACGAGACATTGGGCGTCGGCACTCGCACGGCGAAACCGTCTAATTTGCCTTTTAAATGTGGCAATACCAGTCCGATCGCTTTAGCTGCGCCTGTTGTTGTAGGAATTTGAGAAACTGCCGCTGCACGCGCACGCCGTAAGTCTTTATGCGGTAAATCTAAAATATTTTGATCGTTCGTGTAAGAATGTACGGTCGTCATCATGCCTTTAACGACTTTAAAGTGGTCATCTAGTACTTTTACAACTGGAGCTAAGCAGTTCGTCGTACACGAAGCGTTCGATACGACGTGGTGGACATTGGTATCGTATTTTTCATGATTGATTCCGATGCAAACGGTGATGTCGGCGTCTTTACTAGGAGCTGAAATAATCACTTTTTTTGCTCCTGCAACAAGGTGGGCTGCAGCCTTCTCTTTGTCTGTAAAGATACCAGTGCATTCGAGCACGATATCCACGTTTAGTTTTTTCCAAGGTAACTTTGCTGGGTCGCGTTCGGCTGTCAGTAGAATATCATGGTCGCCGATTTTAAGATGATCACCATTTAGGCTTAGGTGGCCTTGAAATTTGCCATGCACGCTATCATATTGAAACAAATGAGCTTGCACCGATGGAGCTGTAAGGTCGTTAATGCCAACCACCTGAATATTATTATTACCAATGGCCTCTCGCAGTACTTTGCGGCCGATACGGCCAAACCCGTTAATGGCAATACGAACGGGGCGGTCTAATTTTACCGAAATGGGCGATCGCGTTTGCATAAGAAAAACCTCCGAAAGAGTTTAAACCAATATATAGTTCAAAAGCACAATTATGGCGAAGACGATTTTTGTTAAAGATTTAAAAGATAAAGACCCTGTAAACGAAGTATTTTTGGTGAAGTATGCAAACTTCGTCACGACCACAAAAAATGGCAGACCCTACCTGAATGTTATTCTGTCGGATAAGACGGGTGACTTAGAGAGTCGCGCCTTTGACCAGGCAGAGGCCTTGAGTCGTATCTTCGTAAAAAATCATTTTGTGAAGGCAGATGGCCGCGTACAGACTTATCAAGGTCGTAAACAACTTTTATTGACGAGTGGAGTCGTTGTAGGTGCGGCCCAAGTAGACACAAAAGACTATTTTGCCGACCTTTCGGTAGATGTTGAAGCACTTTGGTTAGAATTGTTGGGGTTTGCGCGGTCTCTTGAAAATGGTTTTTGCCGACAGTTGGCCCTTGATGTTTTGACGGACGAAGATATTTCACAGCGTTTACGAATTGCGCCTGCAGCGAAGTCGGTACACCACGCGCACCGCGGTGGGTTGTTAGAGCATATAGTCTCGATTTCCAAACTATTGGACTGTATCGCAAAAAATTCCGGTCC
>CAZYPH010000018.1:0-28641 GCA_964649095.1 uncultured Oligoflexia bacterium
TAACACTAATTCCGATGTCAATTAAGGACGCTAATCCGCTGGAATAGTCTTAATTCTAGCAAAGAACCTAAAATCATTAGTAAATACAAATTATTTAACTTCACTGACATCGTATGTTAAAAGCATGGCTTTATGTCGAGTTTTGCTTATCCAATCCAAACAATCCGAATGCTACTTAGTCGATTTTTGATCATTGCCTTGGCCAGTTCGGTAGTTAATGCACAACAGAACAAAGGTATCCATATTAGGCAAGGCGGAGCTTGTGTTAGGGCACTCATAGCGAAGCGTGATCATGCTGATCGAATGCGTGAGATGGCAATTTACGATTTCAAAGGAGCAATGTCGTCTAGAGACCTATCAAACAGGAAGCCCCCTGCCGCTCTTTGGGAAAGAGGTGCTGATCAAGATCTGCCAGCAGGAACCTTGATTCATTCGTTGTTTGAAAATGGAATCGATGAACTGCTAGAGCTTTTTCGAGTGTATCCAGGTCTTAAGGGAATTTTTGATTTTGAACCTTCTGCTGATGGAGCTATTTACCTGACAGTACACGACCACAGACAAAGAGCCAGGCGAGCCAATCCGGCGGAAGCCCTCTTGCTCCAACGATCGACGTTGGATACGGAACCGCATGAGGAAGCGCACTTTGTCCTTGGGCTTGGCGGGCTTTTAAGCGGGCAAGAACTTCCGCTGGATATTTTTAGTGGCGAGCCCGATCACGTGGATATTGCACCGTATCTAGAAGCATTGCATAAAAAGGTCAGCCAGCTCCAGGCTTCAGGTCAAGAGGTGGCGGAAGTGATATTGAGGCATACTCATCCAGCTTTTGAATTCCTGTATGTTTTGCCTCGCGAACCGAATCAAGTAGAAAGACAGGCGAACTTCATTATTTCACCTTTAAGCCCAGCAGATTTTGAGTTCATCAGGAATTTTTCGACTGATAATCCACAGTACCTGTGGACAATCGCAGCGACAACGCCGAGCTATATCACTTACGAGGTGACGATGAGAGCGGGATTCGTTGTTGAGCCTCGGCCCAGAAGTAGAAGACCTTCTGTTTTCGGAAACCCTGTCGATAGATAAAAAAGTTACCCTCGATGCAGATTCTCACGTCCCATTCCCTCGCTCCTACGCTCCCCAATCTGGACCTCCCCTGTTTTAGTGGACACAAACGTAGGTAATATCGTTGGCCCTGAGAATAAGCGTCACTTAAACAAAATCTATTCACTACCGCGACAACGAGTGGTAACCCAACCACCCATGAGTGTTGTGATTCGTTGGTGTCGTGAAACAATTCTGAGTGTCTACTTCGTTACGCTCTTATTTTGCTCTTCATTTCACTCTTCATTTAGCCCAGTGCATGCAGATCCCCGTAAAAACCCCTACGATCCCACTTTCACTTCCAACGATGAGCTTACTGCCGCAGCCATAGCCCTCGCCGAGCGTTTTACAATCACGGTATTACGCGAAGTCTACCGTATGAAAAATCTACCACCAGACATTCCACCACACCTGAATACAAACACTCTTGCCTTTCGCGCACCGCCGCGTAGCCATGTGGTGGCCGATCTGCATAACGAAGTTTCTATTTTTTTAGAGTCGGCCCCACCCAATATTCTCGTGGCCTTTCAACGAACTGTTTTTCAAAACTGTCGTAGGTTCGGTTTTTACACCGACTCGGACATCGCACGGCACGGCTATAATCCGAACGCATCCTTGCGCGTGAAACCGCAGTGAATCCATCATGAACTAAACAATCTCTACAGAGCGATAGTTAATCCACCAGAGAAATATACAATTATCTATACACGACGGGACCAAGCGTTTCAGTCGCAGGCCGAGTTGCACACGCTAGGTGATTTAGAATTAGATACCGAAACTATAATGCAGCGACTACAGAACATGGCCCTAGCGGCACGGCAATGGTGCAGCGCTAAGCTCACGCCGTGATCACCCCACCACCCCAAAGTTCGCACAGAAACTGCTTCCACGGCAGACACCGAATGCCATCGACTGTCTGAGCAATTGGGTCTTGAGAAATGATATAGTATTTTTTGAATACATTTTCTTCACGCAAGGCGCGTAGGCCTTTAAGGTGTTTGTCGGTTACTTTTTCCGTCGCCTTTACTTCGATGGCGCACTCTTCACCCACCAAAAAATCAACCTCAAACTGACTTTCCGTGCGCCAAT
This sequence comes from uncultured Oligoflexia bacterium, assembly GCA_964649095.1. Classification (GTDB taxonomy): domain Bacteria; phylum Bdellovibrionota; class UBA1018; order UBA1018; family UBA923; genus CAZYPH01. The sequence goes on from CAZYPH010000018.1 coordinate 2,188, forward strand.
AATGCATTGGGTAGTCTAGGCGTTGATAACTAAGATAGGCCTTGAGCTCCATTGCAATGAAGTGCTCAAAGCTTGTGCCCCAAACATCGGTGTTTGGGTTTAAAGTCGTCGTTCCCAATAACGCGTGATAAACACCGGTATCAAAAAAATAGAATTTAGCCGCAGCAACCGACTTCCGTTTTTTAGACTCTCGCCAAGGCTCCAACGTAAAACCGAGCATGGTATCCGATAGTATTGAAAAATAATCGCGCACCGTAGAGGCCGACACTTCGGCATCACTGCCGACTTTACTAAATATAATCTGTTGAGAATTTGAAAGACTGGCGACTTTTAAAAAACGCACAAACTGGGGCAGTTTGCGCACCAAACCCTCCGACAAAATTTCTTCTTTCAAATACGTATTCGTATAGGCCTTTAGTTCTTCTTGTGGATCACCACTCAAATAAACACCCGGCAAACCACCAAAACGCAAATACCGTCCTAAGTCGAAATTTGGAATCTCATGAAATGTCAGCGGAAAGAGCTCCGCCGTCCACGCCCTACCCGCAAGTAGATTGGCTTGACCGCGTTTTAATTTGCGTGCGCTGCTGCCTGTTAATAAAAAGCGGCATTTTCGCAATTCTAGCAAACGATGCACTTCATCTAAAAGCGCTGGCACCTTTTGAACTTCGTCGATGACCACTAAATCTGTTGCAGACAAGACACCCTTGGGATGGAACGACTCCAAAGAGTTCGGTCGGCTCTGCAAACGCAGATAATATTCCGAATCTAACAAATCAATTGAGAGCGCCGGCTGAAGGCCCGACTGACGAATCAACGTCGATTTCCCGGTAGCTCGCGGACCAAACAAAAAGAAAGACTTCTTTTTTAAGAGCTTTGTGAGATCGAGATCTCTTTTTATGTCCATATCCAGCGATTGTACCGCTGGATTCGATCGAATTCAACGGTAGTAATGCTGAAAACGCCGCCACGAAGCCCTACTAATACCCATTGCTAAATACTCTGTTACGGACACGTAATAATCGGCGCAAACTGCACATAGTTACGTGCGTGTGTATCGTAGCCACCAAAAATATAGGCGCCCTTGGCGGTCAAAATACTAGTTACGTTTTCCACCGCATTGCGCAGACTAACGGTCGCACTAATTGAAAAATTGCCCAACGTGTTTGTCGTGATATTGGCCACAGCAACGGTCGATAAAAAACTCCCTGACCAACCAGCAAACGCATAAGCCTTACCGCTTAGAGCTACGGTTTGTACCCGGTTACGAGCCGTACCCAACGTTACGCCAGCCACAGTGGCAGGGTCTGTGATGGTGCCATCCGAGTTTACTGTAAATGATTCTACTGAAGATAAACTTCCACCCAGGCCTTCGCCACCAAGAATGTAGACGTTATCACCTAAACGCATACCGTTGTGGGTGCCCCGACCGGTAACCAACGTCTGTGCAATCGTAGAAAACGTGCCTGTAATAGCACCGGTTGTCGTATTAATCGGCGCACGTTGAATGGTTGTCGAGTACGACGTTCCGCCGGTGCCACCACCCAAGACATAAATATAACCCGGGGTCACTAGTGTGTAGGCGTTAAACGTTGTCGTGGCCAAAGTTACACCAGCGACGGGCTCAAAGTTTCCAGTGATTCCGGAATCGTTTGCCGGAGCGCGTTCCACCGTATCAAGTACCGTTCCGTCAGCGGTTCCGGTCGTACCCGCTGTGGCTCCGCCAAAAACATATACATAATTCCCTATCTTTTCGGCACGGTGGGCATGCCTACCAGCAGTCAATGTATACGCCGTCTCTGCAATGGCACCAGGAGTACCGTCACTTGCGATCGGAATCTCCCAAACCTTATTAGTTGTGATACCGCGCTGATCCGTCGAATTTGCACCCAATCGACCACCAATGATGTACAGTTTACTGCCAATCGAAACAGCCGCGCCGTACTGGTGGTATATCGACATGGCAGTTTGACTAACAAAGTCATCTAAACACCCGTCTGGCCGTACGGGTGCTGAGCCAATCGGGGTTGATGTGGACGAAGATGGCGTCGTACCCGAGGCACCGCGCACGTCCGAAGCGGTGGCCGAGTTATACGTACTAGATATCGTTAAATCGGTATCTCTATTGATAGTTGCCACCGTACGACCAAGCTCCGCAATCACAGTGTAGTTTGTGGTGTTTAATAACTGATCGCGGCCTACAAAACCGCACGAATTACTGGTTTTTACACCCAACACCTGAAACGTAATACCAGCCCCTTGCGGCACAAGCACACTCATGACGCCGCCGTTGGTAACGGGAATCATAGATGACACGAGTCCTAAATTCTGCTGCACTGAAATTCCCGGTGCCCCCGTGACATTTAACACGAGACAGTTAAAATCGGTCACTGAGCTCGGCATGGTCGTACTCTGAATAGATGCAAAATCTGCAAGTGATTGCGACTGCGCGGGCACCGCTTCGGCAGAAACACTCACCGTCGCCATCTTGATTTCCTTTTGGTCTAACGCACCACAGCCAAAAAATAGTAAAGGACTTCCTAAACTCAGCACAACAAAAATTAGGTTAAGATGTTTTCTGATTTCTGTTCGCATCATAGTTGCATTCCCTTTTAACTTTAGACCTTTTAGACGCTAGTAAATAAATCGTACGCGTACGGTAGTTTGCCCAACGGATTGTAGTGGATCTCTATTTAACTGGTTCACCTGTTGAATGACAGGCTCGGCCGAAACAGACTGTAGGCTCGTACTGGTCTTGACATTGCTTTGTTGTACGATCGGCTCAGGCTTTTTTGTATTGGGTGTGACGTTAAAATTTACCGTCTGTGACATTTGGTTTGGTGTAAATGTTTTTTGTTGAACTATGACTGCCGGAACATTTTTTTCTGTATTAGAATTTGCACCGCGTAACGATAACGCATCACCGGCCTTCATCGAAATCGTATTGGCAATCGAGGCCATTGCATTCGAAGAAACCTTAGCATTGCCATCAATGGCCACAAACTGCACCACACGATTACTACTTTTTGAATCGCCCACTTCAACGACGTAACGCCCGCCCTTTACTTCAAAGTTGCCGGAGTTCGTGCCCACTTGCGATGGCGTCGCGTTCGGATCGACACGCACCACACCCTCAATACGGCCTTTCTCAAGCATTGTTTCTACTTTTCCTTGCGACGTGGTCTCTAGTTTCAATACAGATTGTGACGATACTTTTACGACGTTGTCTTCACCGACACCAATAACAGCAACACTCTTTTACGACGTTGTCTTCACCGACACCAATAACAGCAACACCACCAGAACCCGTTTCAATTGACGCGCCTTCGGGAATTATCTGACCCAGTGTAGCGGGTTTACCGTTAATCGTCACAGCGCCCGTTAACGAGAGAATTTTCCCTGGTGTTTTATCTTTCACAGGCACTGCTGGCACCGCCTTAACAACCGTGGGTGTTTTTTGTTTTGGTTTATTGGTTTTCGCGCGTTGTTCGAGTGCCCATCCGGCACAAACACTCCACTGCGCCGCGACTACAGCATAAAAGGCTACAACGATAAACTTCGATTTGTTATTCATAGCACGCACCCTTTTCACCCTATTCTCTCACCGCTCTATAATGCATACGTTGCTTGTAAAAATACGGAATGCCGTTTGTAGGTTGCCGTAGTCAGAGACGAATCGTTGGATGAATAAATATAATCCAAATTTACTGTCATGCGTTTGCTAAAGGGCATGATTCTCGTCAGCCCCATCGATACGTCTACCCTCGTATCGCGACGGTTTGTTAACGATTGACGGTAATTCACTCGGTTGTAACCAAGACCCAAGCGGCCCATAATTTCAAAGAGCAACGGACGCGAAGCGCCCAACGTGGTTCCAATCGTGCGCGACTTAAAGTTCTGGCCCATTGTCCACGCTTCTTGATAGTTCGCACCACCACTTAACGACCACTCTCCGATGCGACGGCGGTACACCGCCGTTGGTGATAACAACCAACCATCCCTGCGATCGACACCATCTAAAACAACTACTCCTGGAAAACGTTGATAACCAAGCGGCAACTCTGCAAGCACCGAGCTCACTTCATCTAACGTGTACACGGCGTTAAGATAGGCAGTGCCAGTCCACGAAAAAAAATCCATGCCGTCAGAGTTAACAAACGATAAATCGGCACGAGACCCCACGGTCGGTGAAAAGGTTTCTGTTCGAATAAGTCTAGGGCTCCACTCGGCATTCAACGACTGAAATATCGTATTAAACTTTCGGCTAGGTTCGGCTGTGTAGGCTGTAAAATTGCTTACCGATCGGCCTTTGATATCAAGTACAGAAATTGGTAGAGCGCCATCGATAACAACGCTTGGCGACACGAACGCACTCCCCGGTGACACCCCTGTAGTATCGTCAGGCAACAACAATACGTTAGAATCGTAACCGGATCGCAGCCCAAATAGATAACGAATCTTTTTAGCGTCGTCGGCGTCATCACCGTCGGTCACTTTTAGTGGCGGCAATGGCTGCCCTGCTTTTAAGACACTCTTAATACGTTCGACTTGTGCGCCGAGGCCCTGAATCGAGGGCGCGGCATGCACGACCTCTTGCAGTAGCTGCTGGACCTGTACTAAATCGCCCTCTAAAACGCGCGCATTAGCCGCTTGGTACAAGTATTGTGCGCGCACTTCTTCATTGCTCTTGGTCGGACCACGAAGTTCACTACTGCTAGCCGCCCTGCGAAATGCGCTCTCGGCCTGAGCATAGTTCTGTTGTTTTAGATAAATATCTGCTTGTAGAGCCCAACCAACATGATCGTCAGAATCCGTCTCTAATTGACGGCTTAATATACGCTGTGCTTGATCTAAATCACCGATTTTAACAGCACCGTCTACCAAAGCATACGTTAGGTCACGGTTGGCTTGAGAAGCGGTCTGCACGGTCTCTTGTGCAACTGCAGTATTTGCAGCAAAAGAAATTGCAACCGCAGAGAGACAAACGGAAAGAATAAGAATACGACCATTTCGAAGTAAACTCATTTGCATAGTTGTTATGATTGAAACTGACTTAGCTTTAAAACTCAACAAAAAGCTAAACAATTCTAAGCACTTTCGCAGCGCTTAGATAACGCCTCGCGTTAATATATAAAGTTCTGTATACAAAAAAAACGATTCCCTATATCCGATTAGCAATGACTCATGCCCAATGGATTTCCATCTCAATACTGCCGCTTGGCGTGCTAATAGTATCGTCACGTTTTTACTTGGTGTTTCAACGTCGGGGTTCTGACGAAAAAAAACTTTCAGAATTTGAAACCCAACTACTTAATATACATAATTCTATATATTTTAGTCACTATTTTATACCCTACTCCGTAGGGCAACAACTGCGCTCGAACTTGCAAACACTGCACAACAAGATTCTCAAACTTAACAATTTTTTCTTACGCAGCAGATTAAAAGCCCTTATTCGTAGTGTGAACGAAGCCGAGCTCAGCCTTCACAGCCTACGCGATCGCTCGAATAAAATATTCATTCATCGAGAGATACAAAGGGCTCATAATTTATTTTTTACCCCTACTGGTAAAGCTATACTTACAGAAGCACAAATGCATGCCGCTATTGCCGATGACAATCGTACTCTAATCGTCGCCGGGGCTGGCTCCGGTAAAACAACAGTACTGGATTACAAAGTGCGTTACCTCGTGCACCACAAACACATCGACCCCAGTCGCATTCTTCTACTCAGTTTTTCGCGTAAGTCAGCTTCAGATTTGAATAATAAAATCGCAAGTCACATACCTGGCGTTACCGCGCGAACCCTACATAGTTTTGCCTCTAGTATTCTCGGATCAACCACACACACATTTTTTGACACCAACAAAAAAGACTACGAAGCAGCCATTATTAAGGCCCTTGCCAAGACTTTTCAGAATAGAAAGGCGTTAAGGTACTTCAATGATTTCTACGAAAACCATTTTTCTGAACTCAAGCCACTACTCTTTTATAACGACATCAAAGAACTTAAGAATGATCTTAGAAAGCTTAATAGCGGGCTTATCAACACGCCTGACCAATTTGCAGAGATCAAACCCAAACGGGCACTAAAAACATTACGTGGCGAATACGTTAGAAGCATAGAAGAACGTTATATAGCAGATTTTTTATATCTTCATGACATCAATTACGTTTACGAATGTCGCTACCCATTTATCGATAGCCCATACTATCCTGATTTTTATTTGCCCGACTTTGATATCTATTGGGAACACTTCGCACTATCTAAGACAGGCGAGGCGCCTCCGTTTTTTGACAGTCCTGAAAAATATCTTTTGGGCATACAATGGAAACGACATTTGCACCGTGAGCAGCGCACCTATCTTATTGAAAGCTATAGCCACGCCATTAATTACGGCAACACAGCAGCCTACTTATCACAACTACTTCGAAAAAACGGCGTTACTGTAAACAAGCAACTCGACGGTGACATAGCGTACACAAAACTCTCCCAGGGTTTCTGCGAACTCTTCGCAAAATTCTATCGCACCTTCAAACTTTCAGGGCTTTCAATAGGCGACTTAAAACGACGTTATCCCGAACAACGCTACCGTTCATTTCTAAAACTATTTTGTTATTTTCTAGAAAACATCGAAACCATTTACGCTGAAACAGAGAAAATTAGTTTTGATGACCTACTACTCAAAGCCACAGAAAAGATTCGCTCAGACTCTATATGTAATTTTGATTATATAATAGTAGACGAATTTCAAGACACCTCGCGGCTTGCGCTAAATTTAATCGAGGCTCTTATGGCGGCTAATCCAAACTGCCACATGACTTCTGTTGGCGACGACTGGCAGTCTATTTATGGTTTTAACGGCAGCGACGTTACGATACTTTCTACTTACGACAAATGCCACGCTGGAAGCCTGACACTAGAATTAAACGATAACTTTCGATCTCACTCAAATATCGTCGAGTTAGGAAAACAGTTTATCAGTAAAAACCCCCATCAGCGTTCCAAGAATGTAGTTTCTAAAAACCCGCAATATAAAACATCACAAATTGATTTCTTTGAACTCGAACACATGCAAAAGACGATCTCCAGTATCCCCGACGACGAATCAATTTTTGTTCTCTATCGCTACAACGACGACGCGTTCGTCGCTCAAAGCATGTTGCAAAACTATTTCTATTTAAACGACGCTAAACAACCAATGAAACGCCGCGACTGCAAAAAAAATATTTCCATGATGACCATCCACGCTTCAAAGGGCCTTGAGGCGCAGCATGTGTTTGTGCTGTTTCCAACCGGTACACAGCGCATATTCCCGTCCGAGACGACCGATCATTTTATTTTTAACATGTTAAAAACCAACCACGATGACTACCCCTTCGCTGAAGAACGTCGGCTCATGTATGTGGCCATTACAAGAGCCAAACAGAACCTCTATTTCGTGTCACAGACACGCGACCCAAACTCAATCTTCTGGTCTGAGCTGAAGACTCTTACACAACAAATCATAGCCCCGCACGACCTACGCACCAAACGTCGCTTTGCCCCGTATCTGAACACGTAAAACGCTCACGTGACATACTACGGTCTATCCTTAGCCCGCACCACTTTCCTAAAGCAAAACGGAACGGGTTGAGGTACAAGTGGCACATAAAAAACGTTAATAGAGGTCAATTTTATGTCGAATACACCATTTCCGATTCTCGAGTTTTTATTAAAAAACTACAAAAACTTTAACGCTCGAGCCACGCGTGATGCGTTTCTAGGCTACTGGCGCCACGTTGAAGGCGGCGGCAAAATGTTCTGGTCGGTAGCTGGTGCCATGTCGTCAGCGCAACTGGGTATTACGCTGGCCCCTGCGATTCGAGCAGGCTTGATTCATGGTTTATCGGTAACGGGCGCCAATCTTGAAGAATCGCTCTTTCGTTTGGTCGCGCACCATAGTTACAAAGACTTTCCAGACTACCGTTACTTAACCAAAGAAGACGACACTAAGATTTTAGAAAACCGCATGCGTCGAGTAACCGACACGAGCATTCCTGAAGACGAAGCGTTTCGTGCCGTTGAAAAAATTATCGTACCGATGTGGATGGATGCTGCAAAAGCAAACACGCGGCGCTTTTGGCATGAATACTTTTATGAACTCATTCAGAAAATCGACGCGTCCGCTTTTGAAGGCAACCCGGAAGAGTGCTGGCTCCTTGCGGCTGCAAAAGCACGTCTACCCATGGTGGTGCCAGGTTATGAAGACTCTACGTTTGGAAATATTTTTGCTGGTTACGTCAAAACTGGAGAGTGTAGTGCGCTGTCAGCAAAATCGGGCATCGAGTACATGGCAAATTTTTACGATCAGTACCAAGAGCTTTCTTCGGGCACGGGCATTGGATTTTTTCAAATCGGTGGTGGTATTGCGGGTGATTTCCCTATTTGCGTGGTGCCTTCGATTAAGTACGATCTTGGTAAACCCGTAAAACCTTGGGCGTACTTCTGTCAGATTTCAGACTCTACGACATCGTACGGCTCGTACTCTGGCGCAACACCGAATGAGAAAATCACGTGGGATAAACTGACAAAAGACACCCCAATGTTTGTCATCGAATCCGATGCGACCGTGGTGGTGCCTTTGATTCTAAGTGCCCTGCTAGAAGCCAAAACCAACCCTACTGAGGCCAATGCACTTATTAAGAAGTATTCGAAGTAAATAAAAATAGTTGTTAAATAATATCGATTGAGGGCGTTTTTTTTTTAAAAAACTAAACGCCTTTAATTTCTTCATTAACTCCAACCAAACCCAGACTATCGTAATATTCCAACGCATCTTTTTCGGCTTCTAGTTTCATACGATAGGTTGAACTGACTTGCTGCTCGACAGCGCCTGCCGCACGTATAGCTAGACAGAACACATCAGGAATCACCCCTGTTGGGTGCGGCAACCAACAGGGGTGTACGTAACGACGCCGGAGTATAGAATACGTACCATCATCGCCCTTTGAGACTGAATTTACGGTCTTCACTCCGTGTGAAATCACAAAGTCTGCTCGAAAATGCTGACTTCTAAACTGATTCTTGGCTAATCGACTAGCGTCTGACAAATACCATCCCGGTAGCGCCTTTCGAACAGCTCGAACAAATAACCCACGAATAGAACGATTGCTGCCTTGAATTCTACTTCTAGTCTCCTCAACGTTCCCATTGCTATCAAAATACAAATCTAACAACGCCGTACCTTGGATACCGTCTTTTACTAACAGAGTTGGATAATCTAACTGAACATGAATACGTTCCGCCAAAATATCGAAGACTTTAAAAACCTTCGGGTCTGTATATATTAAATCACTTATATATGCATCCGGCACACTGCCGTTAGATGTCGTACTATTACCCGAAACAACGTCTCGCCCTGCTACGACATGCGAACCAGTTCCCCAGGCATGGTCTTTGATAAATCCTGGCCTCAAATCCACATTTGTCTTAGGAGTCGATCGTTTTACAACTGACTTAGCAGGCCTGTTTCCCGCCATTTTGTGCTTATTTTTATCCCCTGCTGGGAGATTCTTCTCTAACTCCAATGTTACTGGAGTTGGCACTGCATATTTGCTCGACTCAGGTCTTCCGACTAATACAAGCCCCAACACCAGTGAGTGGAGCACAAGTGAAACAACTAACGGGCGGAATAATCGTATGTTAGATATCGCCTGCACCTAACGCGCCTCCAAAAGCCTACCCACATAACGCTCGACACCCGCCTCTAAACTAGTAAATGTTTTTGAATAACCTACCCGACGAAGTTTTTCCATGCGTGCTTCGGTAAAGTACTGGTACTTGTCGCGGATCTCGATGGGCATATCAATAAATTCAATTTGCTGTTGTCGAGACAAGGCCTTAAACACCGCCTGAGCAAGCGCTAAATACGTCTGCGCCGTGCCCGTACCTAAATTAAAGATGCCTTTTTGAATGGGTGATTCGAGCGCAAAAAACAAAACGTCCACAACATCGTCGACAAAAACAAAATCGCGTTTTTGCTCGCCGTGCACAATGCCGTCTTTATGGCTCTTGAACAGGCGCACTTTTCCCGTTGTTTGAATCTGATCAAAGGCATGCAACACCACACTGGCCATTTTTGTTTTGTGGCGTTCGCCAAAACCATACACATTAAAAAATTTAAACCCGGCCCACGTCGGTGGCGTTTGACCAGAACGTGTCTGCTCTAAAGCCCAAATATCAAAATCCTGTTTCGATTGACCGTACGGATTGAGGGGGTTTAATGCCGTAATGCGCGATTCGTCGTCGTCATACCCCAAGGCACCGTCGCCATACGTGGCTGCACTGCTGGCATAAACAAACGGAATTTTATGCGTTGCCGCGTAAGCCCAAAGTTTTTTCGAATACTCTAAATTCATTTTATTGAGATAATCGACATCAAACTCTGTCGTGTCAGTACAAGCTCCCAGATGCATGATGCCATCGAGCTTTGGCTGCTTTGTCTCTAACCATTCAAACAGGGTAGAGCGGTCGACAAGCTCCCCGAATGCCACACCTTGATGTTCCGTTCGCTCGATAAAATAATTCGGATCATCTACTGAAATCACACGAATCGCCTCGCGATTACAACGTTCCACAAATCGTGCCCCAACAAAACCGGCAGCACCTGTAACCAAAATATTTTTTGACATAAGAACGTCTCCCATGCGGCTAAAAAGTCAGTTTTCCCAGTCGTTAAACAACAATAGGCACAGTAAATAATTGTTATTTTTCCTGCAACTTCTTGTTCCAGAAGGGAACCGGCCAACAGATAATGGCTAGTGCTTGACGAAACCGGGACACGTATTTACCCATGCGGAGTTATTGCCAACGCATTTTTTTGAGCCGCAAATGGAGTCCAGGGTTAAAGTTTCGTAAGCAATTCGATGAGTGCCTAGAGATCCAAATTGCACAAATCGCTCGCGATCTCGGAGGGCCCCGAGACTCTTTTTCTTCAGACTGTCTCGAACGCAAAGCCTCACTTTTGACTCCGATCCCAGTAATTTTTCAATCGCTAGCATTTGTTCATGGCAAGAATCTTTGTCCTGATTGATCGGATGTATAATCTCTAGGGCATTATTGTTTTCATCGAGAACATGCATGACGTATTGATGCCGCCATTGATTCTCGGCCTCAGCTTTAAGAAAGAGGCACTCCTGTCGCACTCGACTTGAGCTTACCTCGATGACATGAAGGTCATCTACGCTTGTGTGAAACGTCTTGAGTTCAAAACTCCTGGTAGACTGACAAGCGCAAATGAAAATACAGAGCAAGATCAAGCTACTTTTTAAGTTCAGCATAAGCTTCCCGGTATTTTTTCAGGCCTGCCTTCTTATAGTCGGAGTTACTTTTCAGAAGACCTTTGTATTCCAAAATGATCTCTTCATGATCGGGAGTACGCTTCAGGCGATTCATAGCCGTCGCTCGTTTTCTGAAAAGCCAACGCACACACATCGGAATTGCGATATTCGGATCTTTCAGGTCTTTCTGTCGAATCTTGTTAAAGATAAAATCTTTGGCCTCACCTTGCGGGTCTTGGAGAATTTTCAGCGTTGGCCTCGTGATCTGCGCGATTCCAAGCGCAATCTTATTCTCCGTCGGATCGACCCGGAACCCTGACTCACTGGCGATCAACGCTTTGACCACATCTGGATCGAGCGGGGGATTGGCGTTGAACTTCTTATTAAAATAATCTGTCCAAACAGCAATCGCTTCGTCGTACTTATCCGAATTCCTGTATATGCCAAGTTTGCCTAAAGCTGGGTAAACCAATCCCTTCCGATCATACATCGCAAAAGTTGGCTTGATTTCCTCGGGATCCAAGTATGTGCCTTTGAGACGACGCAAATGCTCGTCAACGATCGTGACTCCATCAGGATTTTTAGAACTGATGGGCACATGCCTTGGATGCTCATGAACAGTTGTTAGCCGTTTGCTTGGTTTCTTTGCCACTTATGGAAGAGTAAATAATTGCGATTGATCGAGCAAATTCCTCATGCGTAGTTGCTTCGTCAAATTCGGGAGTGGGCCGAGACCGCTTTTCCGTCGCTATGGTTTTGTTTTTATTTGCTTAGTTTTTATTTGCTTAGTTTCGATTTCCGGCGCCATCGTCGAAAATCGGTTCTTGAATGGCGGAGAGGGTGGGATTCGAACCCACGATACGGTTTCCCGTATGCCGGTTTTCTAGACCGGTTCTTTCAACCGCTCAGACACCTCTCCGAAAATTTTGATTTGAAAACAAGGGATAACGAATAACTATTTGATCGACAACAACAAATCTCAACCACCATAAAAAAACACACGGGCCGATTTGACCAACACCACACCCGCTACCTAAAATTGACCCATGCTAAAACGCCCCGAAGCGATTTCGACCGTTCTACTGCTAATTCTAAGTAATGTCTTTATGACCTTTGCCTGGTACGGCCATTTGCGTTTTAAACACAAGGCGCTGTGGATCGTCATTTTGGCGTCTTGGGGTATTGCGTTTTTTGAATACTGCCTGCAAGTTCCGGCGAATCGCATCGGCTCGTCGGCACTTACGGCGTCGCAGCTAAAGGTGCTGCAAGAAGTGATTACCTTTACGGTGTTCGGCATTTTTTCGGTGCTCTACCTCAAGAGCATTCCCACAGTGAACGACTTTGTGGCCTTTGCATTAATCGTTGTCGCGGTTTTTGTAAGTCTGACGCGACCGTTTTAATTTAAAACCACAAAGTCTACACCACTGTCAGTATCCGGCTTTAGAACATGTTGATATTCGCATTGAACGCTACGTTTGTGCGGTTGGCGCGCAACTCACCCGGTAGAAATTGTATATTCGGATATAAGAATATATCGCGCGTCGCTGAAATACCTAACCCGACCGACTGGTAAATCGTGCGTGTAAATCGATCGCCATTTTTCAAAAACTCTACCTGTAAAATGCCGGTGACCGTGCGCAAATTAAACGTATCGTTGATGATGTATTCCGCCTGCGGATACAAACCTAAAACATACCGAGCGCGCCGACTAGAGTCGACATCACCACCGAACGTGTACATCGTACCCGAGACCGAGCCACCAAGCGACAATCCTGATTTACCAATCTCATACATCAAGTTTTGTGAAAGTGTGGTCGACGTACGCATACCAGCCACGTTGCGTGAAAACTCTGAGGTCAACAAACTCAAGTCGACCGACGACACACTCTGAATGCCGTAAAATTTATTGAGATGTTGATACGTCAACGTAGGGTCGTTCGCGGTGAGTTTTCTCGCTGTGGTATCGTACTCATTTCTCAGACGTGAATCTTTAATGTCGGCGTTAAAATGAAACGGCGAGGCCATATAAAGCCCCATGCTCAAATTTAGCGCATTTTTGGTATTCAAACGATAACGCACACCAATGTTACTCGACATGCCATGCAACGCCGCAGTGTCTGATGCACCCGTGATATTCGGACGGGTCACATCGATCGGATCGGCAATCGACCCACCACGATACGTCCAAAAACTGCGCACACTCCATTTGGACAACGAGCCCGCATGTGCGCGCATGAGGCGGTTCGTAATCAGCTGATCGGCTTCATCGGCTTGTTGAGAAACCGCTTTTACAGCCGCGTCTTCAGAAGCAATAGTCGGATTCGTCGCCTGAGTGGTTGTTTCTGGTGTAACCGAGGCCGTAGCCGCCGTTGACGCAGGCGCTGCGGGTGCTGCTGCGCACGCGGTCGACGAGACCAGTGTACCCACCCCAAACGTCACACCGATGGCAGCGATCAATGCTGCTCGCACGGGCGCACGTAAAGGCGATTGCTGAGTTTGAGTCTGAGAATGTTTTTTTGCCATGAAAGAGATCCCCCCTAGATCTAAATTGAAACACGCCTCAGGTATCTTAGTGTGTTATCGTGTAAAAAATTTCAGTTATTCGCAGAGACTACATCAGAAAGGACCCTGCCATGTGCTTGTTATGTGACACGCCCAATACGTCGATTTTGAATCTCAACGATAACCATCGCGACCGCGTGAGTGCGCTCATGGGCAAAGAGCCCACTGAGCTCTTGACTCTGTGCCCCGCGTGCCTCGCACCATGTGCGCGTTTTTTAAACACCGATTCGACACCAACCTCGCCTGAAGAATTTTGGCAAAAAATGCGCCCAGTGCTTTCGCAAAGTATGTGGAGCGAGCGCACGCCCTCAAAACTATTTACGTGGTACTTATTAAGTGCCCTAACAGGCATCGCAGACGCGACCAATTTACTAAATGAAATCTATTTAAATGATGACGAGCAAAGTGCGGTGGACCGATTTTTAGCTAAATACAGCGGTAGTGATTCTAAGGCTGCAGCTAAGGCGGACGACGCTAAAACCGTCGACTCGAATGGCGCCGAAATCAAAGAAGGCGATAGCGTTGTTTTAATCAAAGACCTCGACGTCAAAGGCATGCGCTTCACTGCAAAACGCGGAACCCTTGTAAATAATATCCGTTTAACACCCAACCCCGAACAGGTAGAAGGCAAAGTAAACGGAACGGTAATCGTTTTACTGACAAAATACTTGCGATTACGTGGGGTTGAATAGCGATAAACGAGGCCTCAGCTGTCTTGTATTCCACGCCAAACAAGTAAACTTATTTTGTTTATATTGCAACCAACACAAATGGCCGGTTTTTACTTTGAACGAACGGTCGGCGATACGGCGTTCAAACTCGCCATCGATCAATGTTAAAAAATAACGCAAAATACCGTTGCTACTGACCAATAATACCGTGCGACTTTCGCCCACAACAGTGTATTGGGCGATCAACTCCTGCACCAAGCTCTGCACATTTTGAGTAATCTCTTCGGGGCTACCAATCCAGTGTTTAGAGTTCCAAATACTCCGTTCTTCCCAGGCCTCTAAAGCCGCGCGTCCATCGTGCTCGCCATAACGGGCTACCACTTCGTCATTACTGAGCCCTGTCCACCCACCGTAGTCGACTTCGCGCAAACGATCGTCAATCACTACCGGGCTATCAACAGCCGCTTGCACGAGCTGCTGCTGAATAATATTCGCAAACACACGAGTACGTTGCAGAGGGCTTGTGTAGATGCCATGCAACACCAAGCCAGCATCTCTGATGGCGCCCGCACACCCATGCGCTTGCTGCTCGCCAGATTCCACTAACGGCAAATCATTCGTCGCCCCAGCCCAAACCACTTTGTCACCCGGGGCAAACGTATTGCCGTGGCGTGCGAGTACAATATTGAGTACCGTTTTATTGGCAGCGTCCGACGTCATAACAACACCAACTCACCCTCAGAGCGAATAATGCCTTCGGCTATGGCAACATCTTCTTTATTATCAATCGACCAGTGGGTGCGCCCGCGATAATCGACCAAAACAATTTGTATCGGCAAACCGTTTTCTAAGGCCCTTAGCTGTTCTAACTTTTCTATTTTTTCGAGTGGCGTTGGCTGCCAATTCACGTAGCGCTCTAACGTTGTATAGCGATAGCCATATAAACCAATATGTCTATATATAGGTGGTGCTATAGACTCTAACACCGGCATGCGATCGCGAATAAATGGAATGAAGCCTTTGGAAAAATATAGAGCGCGTTGATTTTTATCGAAAACTACGAGCGTGCCACTCACTCGCCCACCAGCTTTTGCTGCTACAAACTGATCGTACTGAGCCCAGCTTAGCGCTGTGGCTGGGGTGGCCATCGCTATCTCTGGATTCATAGTCATGGCGTCCACCACCGCCTGAATGACCCACGGTGGCGTCAACACTGCGTCACCTTGTAAATTCACAATGACATCGGGCCTCACAGGCAGCTGACTAGCCGCAGCAAACACACGCTCCGTACCGTTGTCACACCCGGCTGGCGTCATAAGCACTGACGCGCCGAATCCTTCGGCCACTGACCTAATTTCATTGTCATCGGTAGCGATATAAACAGCATCCACACCATCGACAGCCTGCGCAATCTTCCAGGTGCGAAACAATAATAGCTGCCCAGCTACGGTGGCTAATGGTTTATTTGGAAACCGTGTAGACCCCTTGCGAGCGGGAATAATGATAGTTGCATTATGTTTTTCAGATAACGGACTTTTGCCAAACTCCATCTAGTGCCCCTTAGTCGGTACGACGCAGACAAACCCATAAACAACTCAATGCGTCATCGATTGTATTAAGAAAAAATATATATTGTTTTAACAATGTTCTATTACACTTAAACTAGTATTCAAATCATTCATACAAACCACAAAGGATAATCCTATAAGATGTAAACAATTTATTGCAATTTTATCGACTCTCTTTGCAATGAACAGTCTTTCTTCTACCACCAATAGCGCCAAGGCTCACGAAATGGCTAGCGCTGAGCAATCGAAGTACAGCTTAAACGTCACACTCAATTCGGATTCGTTTTTCGGCTTTTATCCGTTTTTCTCAGGTGCCTACCATCTTACAGACTCCGCTGATTTTACGTTTTACGGCATTCAATGGTCCGGTGGAACAGGTATTAACTGGGGTAACTGGACGGAGTTTGGCGTAGGCGGTGCTTTCGCTTTAAGCCATGGCTTCAGCATCACACCACAACTTGGACTATTAAACGGTAGTTTAACGTCAGCCAATACACACCCACGAGCATTAGAAGGTTTAGTGCCGAACCTCACTGTAAAACTAAATCAAGACCTTGTTGAAGGGGAGTTTTACATGGGCTTGTACTACGGCTTCAAAGGCAACCAAGACAAGTCGAACAACTACTTGCACTCGTGGCTCAACGCAGGATTCAAAGCCACCTCGTTTTTCTCTGTGGGTGGACACGTTGAAAACCTACGTTATTTAGGTGGTCAAAATCAAAGAGCCAATGCGTCTTACAACTACTACTGGGCATTAGCTCCGTATGTACAATTTGCAGATCCTAAGGGCGGTTCGTTTGTGCGCTTTTTAGCAGGTCCTGATTTACGCGACACTGGCGACCGCACTGAAAGCGGCTGGATGGCACATAGCTTCTACAAATTGATTGTTGGTATGAACTTCTAAATCAACACCTCTCCTGTTTCTGCGTAAAGCCCCGACAAATTTTTAATAGTTTGTCGGGGCTTTTTGCTTTTTGATTAACGCATTGCACTAACCAACATTGAGTAACGTTGTGATTTAGTGTATCGGCTCTCTTTAGGGAGATTCTGATTACATGAAACAAAAATGCGTACTCGCTTATTCTGGTGGCCTCGATACTTCAGCTATTATTCCTTGGTTAAAAGAGAATTATCAATTCGACGTCATTGCCTACTGCTGCAACGTTGGTAATTTGCCGCCAGAACAAGAATTACGCGATCGTGCGCTACAACTAGGTGCGGTCGATTTTGTATACGAAGACGCTGAAGATGAGTTTGTTAGCGACTATGTTTATCCAACGCTCCGCAGCGGTGCGACCTACTTCGACGACTATTTATTAGGCACGGCAATTGCGCGGCCACTAATCGGCGCACGGGTTGCGGCCTTTGCACAACGGATTGGCGCACGGGCTATTGCTCACGGGGCCACGGGCAAAGGCAACGATCATATTCGTTTTGAACGGGCCTGGGCGTATTTATGTCCAGACCTCGAAGTCATTGCACCGTGGAAGATCTGGTCGTACCGCAGCCGTGAAGAGCTCATCGCGTATCTCGGGGAACGAGGCATGCCTTGGGGGCAAGGTAAAAAAACGTACAGCGTCGATGTCAACACCTTCCACCGTTCATGCGAGGGTGGCGATCTTGAAACCATTGAAAAACCCTACGCGCAAAGCGACGTGTACGAATGGCTATCGTTAAATCCGCCATCAGAGCCCACGTTAGTCACTCTTGGCGTTGAAAACGGTTTGATCACTACCCTAAACGGCAAAACGCAGTCACCTCGACAGGTTTTAGAACAGCTCAATATGCTGGGCTCAAAGTACGGCATCGGCGTGTGTGACATTGTCGAAGAACGCGCCAATGGTATTAAAAGCCGTGGTGTTTATGAAACACCGGGTGGCACCCTCGCACACACCGCTATTAAAGCACTGCGCCAAATCTGTTGGACGCGTGAGCTCTACCAAACCTATCAACCCATGAGCGACCGCTACGGTACCCTTGTTTATGATGGCCTGTGGTTTAGTGATGCGCGCCTTGCCCTAGAAGGTTTTTTTGCAGCGGCCAGCAATAATTTATCCGGCAGCGTTACGTTGCGATTGCAAGCCAGCCACTGCGCCGTTTTAAATCGTGAGAGCCCGTACTCGCTGTACAACCCTAACGTGGTGTCGTTTGAGTCGGATAGCTTAGATATTCACAAGGCGGCTTTGGGTTATACAAAAATATTAACACTATCGTCGTTGTTACAAGGCCAACGTCAACGCGAAACACATAAACATAAATAATTATATAGTATTTTAATTATATGCGGACACTATCTACAGCACTCAACACCAATCAGGCTGAAGGCTTTTATATTTTAACCCACGGCATCGATGTCGATCGTGTGCTTTATAAAGAAGAGCTAACCGTGCAACGTGCTTGGGCACAGGCACTTTGTCGGGCTGGCTTGCTGACTAGTAACGAAACGCAGACGTTAGTGTCCGCATTAAATACTATCGAATCTGAGATGCGCGAAAACACGTTCGAGTGGCGCCGTGATGATGAAGATATTCACATGAATATTGAACGGGCTCTCACGCAACGCTTAGGGGAGTTAGGCAAACGTTTGCATTTAGGGCGATCGCGTAACGACTTAATTGCGACAACGATTAAATTGTATCTGGCCAACCAATGCCTCAGTATTGGCAACCACCTAAAGTCGTATGTCGAAACTATCGTAAATCTTGCCCAACGCGATATTGATATTCTCACGCCATCGTATACCCACTCACAAGCGGCTCAGCCCGTGCGATTTGGGCATATTTGGAATTTTCATGCTGTGAATTTTCTAAATGACGTTAAACGCTTCGACACCGTACGAAAACACATTCTGAGTGTGATGCCTCTGGGGTCCGGCGCTGTGGCAGGTACCCATCTAGCCATTCCACTAGAGTCCCTAGCTCAGGACTTAGGGTTTGAGAATACACCACTCAATAGCATTCATGGCATCAGTGACCGCGATAGTGTGATTGAAAGTGCTCAGGCCATTGCTTTGATGGCTCTGCACATTAACCGACTTTGTGAAGACGTCATCAACTGGTCGTCTTCAGCGATGCGTCTGGTGGACTTACCCCGTGCATGGTCATCCGGATCATCTATGATGCCCAACAAACGAAACCCCGATTTTTTTGAAGTGGTACGCACGAAATGTAAAGGCTTTATGCAGCTTCAAACCCACGTAACCGCGATTAATACGAGTTTGACGTCGGGTTATGCTTCAGACTTTCATGAACAAAAGCGGGTCATCGTAGAAAACATCGAAGACTTATTAACAATGCTGCCAATCGTTGAACAAGCCGTGGCGAGTATTAATGTGAATGCAACCCGCGCGAGCGAGTTATTACCGAATGGTCACATCCTGGCTACAGATGTAGCCAACAAACTAGTCGATGAAGGCTTATCGTTTCGTGATGCCTATAAAGTAGTCGCTGAGCGCATTGATGCTTGTGAACAATCAGGCACGCAGGTTTTACCAAACATCGACCAGTCATTTATGACCGCGATCGAAGGAGCCATTGAAAGCCGATCTAATTTTGGCGGCACTGCACGAAAGCGCATACTCGAAAGTATATCTAGAATTAAAGATATATTAAAAACCTTATAGTTAATGTTGTCCGAATAATCGATCTAAAATAATCGCCAAAGCCGACCGCACGGACAAATGATTGTAATCATCACCTAAGCGGTACTCAGTAAGGCTAGATTGTTCGAGCGCCGCAGCGGAGGTCTCTGCGTCGGCTTTTGAACGTGGTTCTCTAAGAATAGGCTCCAATACGAGGTCAACACTATCAAAGAAGGCGTCAGACAAACCATAACCAGTGCCTAAGACCAACAATAAGGGCAGCATTCTTTTATTTTTTGCCGTTGAGAAGGGGTGAGAGGCTACCTGAACTGTTTGATTTACGACTTTCTCAACGCCGTCGATGCATTTCGTAACCGGCACTTTTTCATCTGCGACCATCAATATTTTTGATTTAATGGCCAGGCGTAGTTTTTCATACGACCACGCCGGCCAGGCGCGGTCGGGTACTAAACTCAGACTTTGAGCGTTTGGGTGTGTAAATCGATTACGACCCGACGCTGAAAAATAAGCCGACAAGTCTCGTGCATCAGGCATCAATACAAACGGTTTACAGCCATGACGCCTACTAATATCGTTATAAACCTCTTCAAACGTACTTTGAAACTCAACCAACCTTAACGCCTCGGCGCGGGCGGGGTGGTAGATTTTTGAAATCTCCTCATGCCAGTGCCCTAAAATGGCCTGCACGATGCGACGCTGTTCTTCTTCGGGATTCACAATAAAATATTTTCCAACACCATACGTCCGGCAGGACCGCGCGATGTCGTGAATGTCCAAATTCGTCACGGCGGTAGTTACGGTCTTGCCGTGGCGGTCGACCATCGGGTGGTGTAATAACGCGACATAAAACGGATTCTCAGGCAACGCCGCCAACGCATCGATCGATGCCATGTCGTGCACACGCTCTTGAAAAAGATCAGGGCGTCGCTCGAATGTTCGTTTTAATCGGTTGAAATTTTCAAAGACATTGATTTTTTTATGATCGCCGGACGTCAACACCTCGGGCACGCTCTCGCCCGCGAATACCTGAGGCCTCGTATAGACCGGGCCCTTTAATAAAGGCTCAAAAGAATCGTTATCGACACTCGCCTGCTGCCCCACCACATCGGGCACAAAACGCACGATCGCCTCTAACGTGGCCAATGCGGCCGTCTCACCACCGGTCAAAACGTAATCACCAATAGAGATATCTAAATGACTGAACTGTTCTATGGCGCGTTCATCGATGCCTTCATAATGCCCGCACCAAAAAACAATCTCAGAAAAACCTGCCAACGAGCGTGCTAATTGGCTACTCAACTGATTCTGTTTAGTAGCCTGTGGACTCATAGTGACCACTAAGGGCAGTCCATCAAGCTGCGCTGGCGTCGTCGAAAGTCCAGCGCCCGATAACGTGCCGCCTACACGGGCCTCGGCTACCGATTGTTTAAACGCATCAAACGAATGAGCACCTCGCACGGTCACGATGTGCTGAAAAACACGCTCCGCGACATCTGGCAGCAAAACCATGCCCCGAGCCCCACCAAACGGGCGGTCATCTACAGTGTGGTGTTTGTTCAATGCAAAATCACGTGGGTTGATGAACTCTACTTGCACGCGTCCCGATTCGATGGCACGTCCTAAAATAGACGTCGCCAACGGGCTTTTAAAAAATTCTGGAAACAGTGTAACGACGGTAAACTTCACTCAATAATTTCTAATACGACACGTTTTTTTAATTTGGTGGCCGCACCAATAAGAATCGTTCGAATGGCTTTTGCGGTGCGCCCCTGTTTGCCAATAACTTTACCTAGATCGTCCGAGGCGACTTTGAGGGCGATGACGGTCGTTTGTTCACCCACCACCTCAGTCACCGTAACATCTTGTGGCCGATCGACCAGTGCCTCAGCCACTTGTTTCACCAGGATCACTAACGGATTTACAGCCCCTTTTAACGACGTATCTGCAGTCATGCCAATAGTGTAAATAGCTGATGCAAAAGAGGCTAAGAAAAAAAAGCCTTCACTTAAATTAGTGGCCAAAAAAAAGCCAACGAGGTGTGGACACACGCCGTTGGCTTTTTTATCGAACTTAAAAATTTCGGACGCTAATTAAGCTTGAACAGCTGGTAAGGCTTTTACCAAGTTACCCACAGTCTCTGACATGATGGCGCCTTTTGCTAACCACTGCTCCAAAGACGCGCGGTCGATTACCAATTTTGCTTCATCCGATGCTTTAGGGTTGTAGGTACCAATTTTTTCTAAAAAACGACCGTCACGTTTTGCTGCTTTATTGGCAACAACCACGTTATAAAGAGGAATATTTTTTTTGCCGGCACGAGAAAGGCGCACTGTTACTGCCATGAACTCTCCAAATCAATAAAGTTAACAATATCAAACAGGTTAAAAACCTAATACGAACTAGGGTTATAAACCGACCACTCCAAATCTACAAACAAGTATTTTCATTCAGAAATAAATCCCACTCGCATCAACGCCTTGGGGCTTTAAAACCGCCGCGACGGCCGCCACCCATAGGTGGAAATCCACCGAACGGGTTTTTTCCTAACCCACCGCCACCACCTAGCCCCAGTAAGTCGGCAGGGTTAGTGTTTGGGCCGCCCGACTTTCCACCCAGGCCACCACCGAAGAGTTTACCCATCCCCATCTTTTTGAACTGTTTCATCATGCGCTGCATGTCTAAAAACTGTTTTATAAACTTATTAATATCAGACACTTGAACACCAGCCCCGCGAGCAATACGCGCCCGACGACTACCGTTTAAGATGCCCACATCGTGGCGCTCGGCGGGCGTCATGGACTGGATCATCGCCTCAATACGTTTGAACTCTTTTTCAGGATTGACGTTTTTCACCTGATCGAGCGCTTGGCCCATCCCAGGAATGAGTTTCAACAACCCTTCCAATGGCCCCATGTTTTGGATCATTTTCATTTGGTGTAAAAAATCGTCGAGTGTAAAACCCCCATCCATCATTTTGGTGGTGGCTTTTAGGGCATCTTCTTCGGAAATGTGCTCTTTTGCTTTGTCGATCAGCGTCAGCACATCGCCCATGCCGATGATGCGCGAGGCCATACGCTCGGGGTAAAAGGGCTCTAAATCTTGAGGTTTCTCACCGGTCGAGGCAAATACCAAAGGCACCTGGGTGACAAATTTCGCCGAGAGCGCTACGCCGCCGCGAGCATCACCATCGACCTTTGATAACACTAAAGCCGTTGCGGGCACTTTTTCGTGGAACGCTTTGGCGACCTCAAGGCCCTGAGAGCCCAGCATGGCGTCTAAGACTAAAAAACGCTCAATTGGCTGCGCAACGTCGGCTAACGCCTGGAGCTCTTGCATCAACGACTCTTCGACCTGTTGCCGGCCGGCCGTATCAACTATCATGATATCAAACAACTCACGTTTCGCCCAAACCTGAGCGGCTTCTAAAACACCAACGCTACCCAATTCGAGGGGCGAGTCAAAAACCGGCACCCCAATCGACGCTCCCAAAACCTGCAACTGTTTTTTGGCCGCGGGGCGAGCGCAGTCGGCGGGCACAATGCCGACCGTCTTTTTTAATTTTGTTTTGATAAACAACGCGAGTTTTGCCGAGAACGTTGTTTTACCAGACCCCTGCAAACCCATAATGAGCACCGCTGCTGGCGGGGCCGCGCGAAACTCTGGCAATTGAACCGAAGTGCCGCCTAAAATTTCAATAAGCTCGTCTTGAAAAATCTGCACGACTTGATTGCTGGCCGAGAGACTCTCCCAAATTTTTGCCCCAATGGCTTTATCACGAACTCGATTACAGAGTTCTTTGGCGACCATAAAGTGGACATCGGCTTCTAGGAGACTGCGGCGGATTTCTTTTAATCCTTCTTCTACTTGAGCTTCGGTGAGTTTGGTGCCCACTCCAAATTTTTTAAATGCGGTCGAAAGGCGATTCGTTAAATGATCAAACATATTTGGTTTTATAGAGGTTTGAGATGGCAAAGATCAAATCATTTTCGTCACACGGACGATTGGTGATGGTGGGCGTTTTTTGCCTAGATATCTTAGACTATATGCCTGCTAGAATAGAGCTCTAAATACCGTGGGGAGAATACAGTATGCGTTCTAAATGGTTTCAAAAGAATCCGACTATCGCCTTGATCTTACTCTCGACCAGCGTCGTAACAAGCGTAGTTCGTTGTAGTTCAAAAAAAGAAAGCGAATCTTCAGAGTCGTCGTCGAGCGGCACACCAACGCGCAGTCAGACCACGGCAAACAACACTACAACCACTACAACGCCAACGGCACCCGAGCCGGCAGTGAATCCGCCTAACAACGGTGCCCCTGCAGTAGATACGCCTTTCGAACTCGCAGGCGACCACGCGGCACGTAGTCGTTTTTTAGCCGAATCGATTTACCAATTAACGTTTTCACTAAACCAACGGCAGTTAACGACATTGATTAAATTTCGTGACCGCATCGGCGAGAACAATGCACCGGTCACGATTCAGGTTAGAGGGTCAGGTACTGTTGATGCCAACACCACAACGTACTTGCCACTTACGGCAACTGGTGCGCTTGCTACAGACCGCTATCGTTTAAAGGCCACCTGTTATGCTACGTGCACCCGCTTAACCATGTCGTTAGAACGCATCCGCGATGCCCGCATCGACGCACAAGCGCTGATAGAAACCGAAACTCGACTACCAAACCGCGTTCGCCACAATTGCACGGCGGCGCACTTTCGTCGGTTGAACCGTACGCCTACGGCCGAAAAACCGATCAATCCTAGCGACATCCTGCGCGCCTTAACGGCGGCTATTCCTGTACGAGAAGCCGGAACACCTACCGCCTACGTCATGTCGGTCGATGTGCGGGATGGACGACTACGTACGATCAACTACGTACGCCTTTCGGCTGATCATAGTTACGTCGAAGCGGCCGCCAATTTTGGTTATTCGTTGAATCCACTAACAAATCCCGAATTTGTGGCCCCTAACCAACACGTAAAACCGCTCGTCACGTTGTACCGCAACCCGGCACGTGGCGCTCCGACGCAAATTGAAGAATACGCCAACCTACGTGGGGACTTTGATTTGAATGGCAATACCGTGGTGTTGACTTTTAGCACGATGGATCGGCGGGGCTTAAGCGCGTTAGACGCTGCCCTACAATCCGACAACGCCGCGCGACTCGCACGCGTACCGCGACCGCAGAGTTTGTGCCGGATTACGTTGGATTAGGGGCTGATTAGACGGGAGACGCGCGGCCGAGTGCTTTCAGATGGAAGAGTAGATTACCTTTTTAGTGCCAGCTATGGAAAATAATGTAAAATAATTTTACTATTTCTGACAAATACCGTTTACCTGCGCTCTTGTAACTTTTCCGAAATACGAACGCTACAAGAACTATAATTAGACTTAAAATGCAAACGACTCTCTTTGAAAGCGTACCAAAAACTGATGTTTTTCAATTATTTGACCAACGAGGTCGCCCTGATGCCAAACGAATCCTTGGTGGGCTTTCTTTTAAAAATGATGACGTCGCAGCGGCAGCTGATATCGCGCGCACCAAAGTTCGATTTGATGAAAAAATGCCCGTGGAACTTAAAGAGCGCCTCATAGAATGGGCCACCGCGATCAATCTAGTGGGCCAGTATTTCAAAGATTTCAATAATACGATGATTTGGTTTCATACCCCTAATCCAATGCTCGGAAATCAATCACCGAGAGACATGATCCGCATCGGTCGCTATCGAAAACTTTTAAAATTTATTCAAACTGCTCTTTACGAAAATCAAAAATGAGCCGCCCTAAAAGATTGACCACAGTTAGAGAGAATAAAAACCAAGTTACGGTCCTATTAGAAAGCGGTAGCATTGAGAATCTTCGTGCCGCCAAAAAGCGTACCCAAGAGGAGCTTCGTTACTACTGGGACTTTTTCACTGAGCTCGCGTATTTAAGACAACAAATTAGCAACGAGATTCATGCAGCCCTAATCAAAACCTGCGCAAGCCCCTTTTTATTCTCAAATTGGCAGCGTTCTGTTCGTTATAAATACTCACTTCACCCACTATCATCGTACGGCAGTAAACTATTCGACGGCCAACGATTCAATGTGGGCGATGTAAATCCGAAACTAATTCCCAGCTTCTCAGCGCTTTATATTGCCTGCGATAAAGATACGGCTTTACAAGAAACTCTGTGTGATCACAGCACTACCAAATCGGTAGCGTCAAAAATTTCGTGTCCAACAGATTCTGTTTATAATTTAGTGCATTAAAACTTCTATAGTTTTCTCTATATTATTTGGTCTGGTTCTTGGTTCAATTAGCTTTTCCATACTAGCTAGATTGATTGGAAACTTCTGCCAGTTCATTTCTAAACGTAATGCCGTAAAGGCCACTAGACAAGTAAGAGATTGTTCTCCGATAGAGCCCATTGATTTAAATCGTTTCTTAAATTCTTTATTTACTCGCTCAATCGGATTGGTTGTTTTTAGTGCACGCCACAAACTTGGCTCAAATCGATAGTGCACAAGTAACGAATCCAGATCCTTTTCAAGGCAACGTACGGCTCGATCGGCATCGGCCCCCATAGCTAATTGTAGGGCGCTAAATGCGTTACGTGCGTCTTCTTCACTGGAGGCATACATCACCCTTTGAGTGAGTAATTTAAATGGCTCTATCAGCCTTGCCGGAGTTTTAGAACAGGCGTTTCGTAGTGCATGCACCCAACACCTCGCCGTTACTGCTTTGGTA
>CAZYPH010000019.1:0-15533 GCA_964649095.1 uncultured Oligoflexia bacterium
ACCGGGTATCGATGGTATTGAACCACATCCTGGCAGTGTAGGGTTGAGGTCGCATCCTGAACCGGAACCAGGCGGGGGAATGATAATGGGCGTGGGGCGCTGTGCGGCGTCCATAAATTCTGCAAATTCAGGTTGGATCGCGCCATTACCGCGAGCGATTAACAACGCACGTAGATTGGCCATCGTGTACCCATACGTATCAAACCGATAGGTAGAGGCTGGTGGAAACACAATGTCGCAGCGGTTCTCAGACAGCGGGCAGAGAATACTAAAAATCAGGCGCTTAAGATGGCGCACTTCGCCGTCGTACGACAGGTTGAGACGGGGTCGCATTTCTTGAATCGCCTCTACCAACAATAGATTGGCCTCGAGTCGCGCATGCACCTCGTGGCGTTGGTTGAAAACCGTGTGGTAGGTATCAACCCAGCGACGCTGGTCGACATAGCGTTTGACGCGTAGAATTCTCTCAGAAACATAGCGGTTAGGGATATTTAAGTTCAGCGCAGCTTGCAGTGTGTTCGACACGTCAATTAACGGCGCATGACGCACTAATAACTGAGAGGCTCGGTATAAAAGCGCCACAGCAGAATGTGGGTGCGACGGGCGCTGCGGGTCTGGCGTTGGTCGAGTCGTTGGTAGCGGTATCTCTCGAGGGGCTTGTTGTTGTTGGGTTTGTTGTGGCGGCGTTTGTTGGCCGTACACAATTGGTAGAACACTCAAGCTCGAAAAAAGGACACTGAACAGTAAGATAACAGAATTGGCGTGCTTCATTTCAATTCTCCCATCTCATGCTCTCAGTAATGAGTCCAGGCTCACGGCACTGTTTCTATAGTCGTGGTTTATAGTATCTGATAAGACAAAACGACTAGGAGCCTTACGTATGAAAGCCCAAAAAAAACGATCCTACAAATACTACGACCTCATTATGGCTGCGTTCGTGACGGTATTATTGTGCTCAAATCTTATAGGCGCGTCTAAAGTGGCTGAGGTTTGGGGTTTTAAGTTTGGTGCGGGGATATTATTTTTCCCCATCAGTTATATCTTTGGCGACATTTTGACGGAAGTTTATGGTTATGCTCGTGCCCGAAAAGTAGTCTGGGCGGGGTTTGCCGCCATGGTATTTGCGTCAGCGATGTCGGCCTTTGTGGTGGCGATTCCTGCGGCCGGTGATTGGCCGCACCAGTCAGCTTATGAAGTTGCATTTGGGAGTACGTGGCGGATTGTTTTAGCGTCACTAATCGCCTTCTTTTGCGGAGAGTTGGTCAATTCATTTACATTGGCAAAATTAAAAATATTTACCAATGGAAAATATTTATGGACGCGTACGATTGGTTCCACCATTGCTGGTGAAGCCGTAGACTCGTTAGTGTTTTACCCGATAGCGTTCTGGGGATTGTGGCCGAACTCGTTAGTGCTTCAAGTCATGGCTGCGAATTATGGGCTTAAGATCTTAGTCGAAATTATCAATACGCCACTAACTTACGTAGCGGTAGATTTTCTAAAAAAAGCAGAAGGCGAAGACTACTACGACTACGATACCGATTTCACGCCATTTTCCATTTGAATCAGGCGAGCTACGGCGTTGTTTAAACGAGGTAATGCCGCATTCGTCTTTTGAAGTTTTGTGATGGCTTGTTCCAGTTGCTCATTCTTAAGTTCGGTACATAATAGCTTCAGAATGTTTTCACAGCCTTGATTCATGCCGCTAATAATTGTCAGTAGATTGTTTATTTCGTGGATGACTTCACGTCGTTCCGTAGTGGGTTCACTCATAGTTACAATTCTAACAGCGAATTATGTGCCCAACTATGGCGCCCTAATGCAGTGGGCATTTTTGATCTACTCGAAATCCATGGGCAAAATAGCCAAGTGGTAACGATGAAAAAGATGCCCATTAATATTCTCGAGCCGATGACGATTGAGCACATAACAAGTTCAACCTCAATCAAGCGAGCTTTGAGTGTTAAATCATTATTCGACATTTTATATAGAGAATCATTTATATGGTATCGATGCCATGTTTGTTCAAGAGATTACAAACGCATTGCCTACGACGATCGTACCGTTGGCGCCAAAGTTCATTCACGGACTTATTAATCTTCGAGGTCAAATTGCCACGGCCGTAGGGCTTCGTGAATTGTTTGATTTAGCTCCCGTACAAACCGCTCAAACGGGCTCAGGTGAAAGCACAATGTCAGTTGTTTGCCGCAAAGACGGCATGTTGTTGTCGTTAGTTGTCGATCGTATTGGAGACGTAATTGAGGTGCCACAAGATCACTTTGAAACACCACCTGACACGATTAGTCCGGCAGTCGGGCGTTTTATGACGGGTGTCTATAAGATGCCGTCATCGCTACTGAGTCTTTTAGAAGTAAGTCGAATAATCGAGGCCATTAATAAGAATACTTAATGGTTAAGTCCTCGGAGCAGCTTCTCTATGCGGGTACTAATCGTCGATGATTCCGTTATATTTCGAACTCAAGTCAATAAAACACTCTCGGCACAGCCGGGAATTGAAGTTGTCGGCGTTGCCGCTAACGGAAAGATTGCCTTAGAAAAAATTCAACAGGGTAGTGTAGATTTGATCATCCTAGATCTAGAGATGCCGGATGTTGATGGCATAAAAGTTCTTTCAATAATACGCGAAAAAAAAATTAAGGTGCACAGCATTGTGTTTTCAAGTCCCGGAGTCGGTGGCGCTGCCAAGGGTATCGAGGCCTTAAGACTTGGTGCCAGTGACATTGTCGTGAAGCCCGAAACCGATTCTATGGTTGATTTGCCAACTATCGCACAAGCTATTAGCGCCGCTCTATTGCCAAAAATTCGGCAGTTCGAAAAAATGGCCGGCTCAGGTTCTCGGCAACAGCATCACAAAAAAGACAGCACGATTGAAAAAAAATCGCCCCCATCACCTAAGCCATCGCATGCTACGGCTTCAGATCGCACCACACAGGCTCCCATTGATTGGAACAACGTCCACCCAAAGGCCATTGTCATTGGGTCTTCAACTGGCGGTCCGGCAGCGCTAGAAACTATTTTTTCAAATCTTGTGGCTTTAACGAATCAGCCTTTGGTGCAGGCAGTTCCTATTTTTATTGTCCAGCACATGCCACCGGTATTTACAACGATGTTGGCAGCGCGACTGTCTGAGATTTCAAAACTTTCAGTAACTGAAGCACGACATCACGAAGAGGTTGTTGCGGGACGAGTTTATGTCGCGCCCGGGAACTATCATTTGAGTGTCAATCGAATCGAGAAGCGTGTTGTGTGTCAGTTAGATCAGACAGCACAACGAAACTCGGTGCGTCCGGCAGTAGACATTTTGTTTGAGAGTGCGGCTGATGTTTACCGCAGAGACTTAGTTGCGATTGTACTTACAGGTATGGGTGAAGATGGTCTGGTGGGGTGCCGAAAAGTAAAAAGTACTGATGGGAAGGTTTTGATTCAAGACAAAGAATCATGCGTTGTCTTTGGTATGCCAGGGGCTGTTTACGCGGATCGGTGTTTTGATGATGTCGCAAATTTGCAGCGAATAACTGAGATTCTAAAAAAACTGATGCAGTCTAGATAAATGAAAGTAATTGAAGAGAGAACTAAATTATGAGCAGTGCAAAGAGTGAAGTAAATAATTTAAATTTAGAGTCGGTTGGGCGCGACGTGCTTCAGTTTTTTGCACAATATATCGAGTCGCAACTAGGCATCGTGTAT
Organism: uncultured Oligoflexia bacterium; assembly: GCA_964649095.1. Lineage (GTDB taxonomy): Bacteria > Bdellovibrionota > UBA1018 > UBA1018 > UBA923 > CAZYPH01. The sequence continues at coordinate 3,709 of CAZYPH010000019.1, forward strand.
TCAGATGCTAATTACTTTCAACTGGAACATCGGTTAAAAGATATCGCCGTGCAACTGAAAATTGGCTCAGTCGCAGAACTGCATGCGCGCGCTAAGATTGGTTTTGATAGTGAAATAAAAAATCTGCTACTCGATCTTGCTACCAACAACGAGACAAGCTTTTTTCGAGATCCGGCAGTATTTCAGGCTATTGCGACCGTAATTATTCCAGAGTTGTTAAATCGCCCTAACCGACCTTCAAATGTTAGAATTTGGAGTGCCGCTGCTAGCACGGGACAAGAGATATACTCTGTAGGTGTGGCGTTGCAGGAAATTAAAGATCAGTTGACGGTTCCGTATCAGCTTATTGCGACGGATATCTCAGAGAGAGTATTAAAACGTGCACAAACCGGAGTGTATTCGTCGTTAGAAGTACAACGTGGTCTAACAATTGCGCAAAAACAAAAATACTTCGATCAAGAGGCCAACGGTGATTGGAAAGTTAAACCAGAAATACGTCGGTTAGTGACATTCAAAAAATTGAATCTACTTGAGCACTGGGGTGATCACGGATCATTTGATCTGATTCTTTGCCGCAATGTTTTGATCTATCAATCAGTTGCTAACAAAACGAAAGTTATTGAGCAGATTGAACGGCATTTGAATTCGGGTGGTTATCTATTTTTAGGGGCGGCAGAGAGTATGATGGGGCTGTCCGACAAATTTAAGCAATGTGCATCAAATGGTGCAGTTTACTACAAGAAAACAACATAAATAATTTGGTATATATATGAATATAAAAGTATTCTGTGATGGCTGGGTATTAAAAGATCTTGCTGAAAAAAAAGAATTATTTAAGCAGTTTGGTTTTGTTGATCAGGCGCCATGTATATTGCTGGTAGACGATGATCCTGCCATTCTCGAGTCGGTAGGCGAGTCTTTAAAATCTACAGGGTGTGACATCGTGACAGCCGCTTCCGTCAACGATGGTATGCAGTTGTTACAGCAACACCTTAGTCGCACGATCCTAATAATTAGCGACTTCAAGTTAAATAATGAAACGGGTTTTGATTTTCGTACTCGATTATTATCAGGCAATTATCCTGTTCCGTTTGTTATTCTCTCGGGTTTTGTAGATCGTGATCTAGCGTTAAAGGGGATGGAATATAAAATTGCCGCGTTTTTAGCTAAACCGCTCGACCTTAATCAACTCATGGGTGTGTTGAGTAAAGACGGCGTCGATCGTATGACCGCCTTAAAAGAAGATCGTGAGCTCTTGGCAGGATTTGTTGAAGATGCTCAGGGCCTCATTGAACAGGTTGAAACGCTAACACTTGAACTGGAAGAACAGCCTAATGCCCCTGAAACCATTGCGAAAATATTCGGCATGGTGCATACCATTAAGGGTTCGAGTGGTTTTTTTGAGCCCAAAACACTGCATTCGTTTGCCCATCGTTTTGAGGATGTTTTGAAGCAAATTCAAGGCGGGACACTTCGTGTCACAACAGAAGTAACGACTGTGATGTTGAAGAGTGTCGATATTCTGAAAAGATTTTTAGCTGAATTTAAGTCCGGTCAACATGGGGTACATAATCTAGACGAGTATTATAAACTGTTTGAGTTTAATCAATCGAGTGATGCGGCAAATACTGCCGATTTGCCGGTAGATCCGGCGGGTCTACCCACCGCAAATGCTGCAAAAGAGGTTGCGGCAAAACAAGCATCGTCAGAGTTAAAAGTATCGATTCATGTTTTAGACGAATTTATGCAAATCTCTGGTGAAATGACGGTAGTACGTAACATGATCAACAAGGTGGTACGTAGCATTGAAAAACAAAATCCTGGCGACAAAGACGTACTCCGTTTGGTCGAGTTACTAGAAGAGTTACATAAAATAAATTCACTGGTGCAGTCGAAAATCACTGAACTGCGAAAAGTACCGATGAAAAACGTCTTAAAACCTATTCCGAGAGCAATTCGTGATGTCAGTAAAAAATTAGGTAAAGAAATTGAATTTACGGCATTAAACGAAGATCTGCGTATTGATACTAGTATTGCTGAGGTGCTTTCGCAGTCGCTCATTCATTTGGTTCGAAACTCTTTAGATCACGGCATTGAAGGGCCAGATGATCGTGTGGCTCAAGGAAAAAAACGTACGGGTACCATCTCAATTGAATCACGCTTAGAGGGCGATCTCATTGCAATTGAAATCGTTGACGACGGAAAGGGCATTAATGTCGAGGCGATAAAAAAGAAATTGTTAGCCCAACAGATGCGAACTCCATCTGAGATTGAAAAAATGTCAGAGTCACAGATTTTCTCGATGATTTTTGAGTCAGGGTTTTCCACCGCAGAAAAAATCACCGACGTCTCTGGCCGTGGCGTGGGTATGAGTATGGTTAAAGACGTTGTGGAATCAATTGGTGGCCGCATCCAAATTCAGTCACTTCTTGGGCACGGAGCTCGATTTAAGCTGCTGTTGCCGGTGCCGAAGTCCGTCTTGATTATCAATTCACTATTTGTTTCGAGTGGTAGTGAGCAGTTTGGTATTCCTCAAGATAACGTCTTGCGTGTTATCAAAATCGATGGAGACAACTACGACACCTATATTAATCGTCTAGAGGGTGCTCAGGTTCTACGTTTAGACGGTGAAGTCGTGCACATGCTTTATCTAAAAAATGAGCTTATGGGCTGCCCACCGCTGCTTGAAGAGCGCTCAGCCAATATCGTTGTCATCAAAACCAATTCGGATATTCGCTTCGCGTTAGTAGTCGATCAGATCGACGACATCGAAGATGCCGTAGTCAAAGGGTTAACAGTTAAGTTTCAAAATGCAGAACGTTATCTCGGAGCCACGTTTTTAGGAGATGGAAAAATCGGGCTTATTCTAAATGTTGATTCGTTAGCGCAACGCGCGGGCCTTAATCAGCGTATATTGCCCGTGGCCGAGCAGAAGGCCACTGCCCCAGCCGTTGTGGTGCGCGATGGCGGTAGTGACGTAATCATACAAGACTTGTTATTATTTCAGTTAAACGGGTCTGCGATGTACGCCGTTCCTAAGGCAGTGGTTTATCGCATTGAGGAGTTTAGTCGCTCCGACGTTCAATATGCAGCAGGGCAGCCTGTTATTCCTTATCGTGGTAGTATTTTACAGTTGCGCAATCTATCGGCAGAGCTTGGTATCGGCCGTTCTAAGCAACCTGTTGATAGGCACCGACGCCTGCAGACGTTTGTCGTTTCACATCAGAATAGATTCTATGGATTTGTTGTTGAGAACATCGTCGACGTTGTAGAGGTGTCGAGCGCAGTGGAGCCTTTGGCGCATAAAGTGCCCGGATTAACGGGGCAGATCTTAATTACATTTGCGCCACAACAACAACCTAAGGCTGTTACCGTTGTCGACTTTTTGGAGTTGTTAAAAGAGTCTCAGTTTGTGAAAGACGTGCAAGACTATTTTAGTTGCGACACACAGAGCAACGATACCGAACAGTTGGGGCACGAGTTAGCCGATTTCACGCGGCAAACTTTAGCAAGTTAGCCCCTACACTCGAAAATTTTGATGCAGTGGAATGTCTTGAAAGTCTGCCCACTGAGTGCCTTTATAGACAGCTGATGTTAACCACTCGGCTTCGTTTTCGCGGTCTTCCTGACGAATCGATTTCCACCAGAGTTTCTTTTGGGTGTCCCAAGCGTAACCGCGCTCCTTCAGTAAGTCTTTCGATTCGAATGGGGCCTTTACGGCGTTGACTCGAGTCATTGGGCGTCTAGCGTTTATCAACAACTCTTGCAGATAGCTTTGTCGCGTAATGCTGTCTTGAAAGCTTAGTAAGTGCAATAAAGCATCCACATCGCTAAGCGCGCGGTGGGCGTCGATAAAAAAGCCGTGACAAAGGGTTAAAACTTCAAGTTTTGAGGTTGGGAAATTTTTCTGATTCCAATCAATTTGTTTTAACGAACAACCCCATGCTTTTTCACTGCTCGTTTTTGTGTAGCGGTCTAAAAACGGGCGATCAAAACTAGCGTTGTGAGCAACGATTAAATCAGCCTGACTTAAAAGTGATTCCACGTGCTCCCATTTAATGGACTGACCTACAACCATCTCATTTGTGATGCCGGTGACACGACTGACTTCTTTCGGAATTGGCATCTGTGGGTCTTCTAGATCAGAATAGGCGTCTAAAATTTTTACGATAGCGCCACTTCCACGATCAAATAAAAAACTGCGTGCGGCTAGTTCGATAATTTTATCGGAACCTTTGTTAAAGCCCGTGGTTTCAAGATCAATAATCAAACCACGTCGAATATTTTTTGCATTGTCGTTGATCCATTCATCCGTTGCGTAGTCTGGAGTCCTAAAATGGCCGCTAAATCTTTCTAATACGACACGATTGCCGTCTGAGGACATGCCGATCCAATTAAATTTCATTTTGAAACTCGTAAATGCTGCCAAGGTTTGTAATTTGAGTAAGGGCATCTAGCGCTGCGCAGCTTTCCTGGTAGAGAGCTGGGTCGGCTAAGTCACTAGGGGCTAGTCTGTCACGATAATATTTATTTACCCAAGTCACTAATTCTAAATAACGTTCATCATTCATAAGTACGAACTGATGACTTGCCTTGAGAGCTTCGTCACTCAGCACAACCCGAAGTCTTAAACACGCGGGGCCGCCGCCATTCTGCATACTTTCTTTTAAATCAAAGTAATGCACTGCTGAAATTAAGTGTGGTTGGCTCCTTACAATAGCGTCTAGATAGGTTTTAACGGTGGTATTCGTATGGCACTCTTGGGGGGCAATCAACAGCGTTTGACCAGTGGTTGGATGTCTAATCAATTGTGAATTAAATAAATACGATTGTACGGCATCGGCCAAAGGTACCTCTCTGTTTGGTACCTCTAAGAGATTGAGCTGTGCACCCGTTGTGGTCAAAAATAATTTTTGAAGTGCCGGCAATTGAGAGTGCGAGTCGAGAAAGGCGTTTTCGTGGTAAAACAGCAAATCACAATTGCCTACTGCAGCGACATCGTTATGGAAAACACCAGCATCAATTGTTTCTGGTTTCTGTTGGCAAAAAAACGCATTTTTTAATTGGTGCGCTCGTGAAATGGCCTCTGAGGCTTCTTTAGTTTGTCTGGCAGGAAATTTTTTTGGTTGCACATCAGATATTAAGCTTTTTCCATATACAAAAAAACCTATACCAGAACCACCGTAGTCTCTTGCTAATCTTGTATGATTGGCCGCACCCTCATCGCCCCACTGGTCGTGCATGGGGAGTGGGGCATGGTGTTGAAAAAAATCTTCATTCGAAAATATCTTTTGTAACAACCGGCTCGTAAAGGGCGCCTCTATCGAGCGGTGGAATTTGTTCACCAGATTAGCTGCTGTAAAGTGCGTCTTGCCGTCGTGTGTGTCGCTTGCTGGTGACACGGTCGCCGCGTTAGCGGTCCACATAGCTGACGCCGAGCTGACACTACCCAGTAGTTGCGGAGCCTGTTTTGCGCACTTTTCAATGATCTGAGTCGGTGTACCGCTAAAACCCAATTTTTTTAATGTCGAAATATGAGGCCGTTCATGAGGTAGAAAAAAACCCTGTTTAAAGCCCAGATCGTGCAAGGCTTTCATTTTTTTTAAACCCTGAAGGGCGGCTTCTTTTGGTTTCGACAGAGTGGCCTTGTGCCCCGTTGACGCGATATTGCCTAACGAAAGGCCAGCGTAATTGTGGGTGGGGCCGACAAGGCCGTCGTAGTTCACTTCATAATGCTTTTTTTGCATGTTCACACCGCTACGATATTGAAGATTTTATTGGGCACAAAAATAAGTTTTTTGATTTCTTTGCCATCAATAAACGGTTTCACCGATTCGTGTTTTAATGCAATTTCTTCGACGGCAAGTTGGTTGGTATCTTTGCGGACAACTAATTCGCAGCGTTTTTTGCCATTCACTTGAACCACGACCGTAACGTTATCGCTGACCATAAACACACGATCGACCACGGGCCACGTCGCGCCTGAGGCGAACGGCACGGTGTCGGTTTTAAAGAATTTTTGAAACAAGTCTTCTGCAAAATACGGCATAAAAATTGAGCTTACGATGACAAAGTCGTGCGCTAACTTTGCCCATACGGCCGCTGTTTCGGGCGTTTTGAGTTGTAGGGCTTTCTGTGAAAGTTCTGTCAGCGTATTGGCGAGTTCGTGGATTTTAGCGACACCATTGTGCAATAGACTTTGTTGAATTTGTTTTTCTAGGGCCTGCACATTGCTATAGAAGGCCACGATCTCATCACGATTAGGCCAGGCCTCTAATCGTGCGTTGGCTACTATTGCAGCGGCACTTATGGTGGATGTGTCGGCTCCGTTCGCCAAGTGTTGGATTTGCGTTAGGGTTTGCGTAATCACACGATAGGCGCGTTTCACGAACGTCAACTTCGCCGGAATGCCCGAGTCCTCCCAATCAAAATCCAAATCCGCTGGTGTGTCGCTCAAAATATACAGGCGCAACGCATCCGAGCCATACTCGCGCACCATGTCGGTCGGCACCACAACATTGCCTTTAGATTTGCTCATCTTTGAGCCTTCTTTGCGCACCATGCCGTTGCAAAAAAATTGATCGACGGGTTCGTCAAAATTGATCAAACCGATGTCGTTAAAAAATTTTGTAAAAAATCTGAAATAAATCATGTGTAGTGCTGCGTGTTCGATACCACCTACGTAAAAATCAATGGGCATAAACTGATTTACTTTAGTCGAATCAAAAACTTTTTCCGAGTTGTGCGGGTCAATAAATCGAAACGCATACCAACTTGAGCACATAAACGTGTCGAGAGTATCCGTCTCGCGTGTGGCCGGGCGTTGGCATGTCGGGCAACTCGTTTTGACAAACGCGTCGTCCGATTTAACGTCGGCCTTGCCACCCACAAATTGAACGTTGGTGGGTAATAAAACTGGCAGCTGATTCTCTGGCACTGGCACCGTTCCACAATGATCGCAGTAAATAATTGGAATCGGGCAGCCCCAGTAACGTTGGCGACCCACCGACCAATCGCGTAAGTTGTAATTTACTTTTGCCGTGCCGGCCTGACGCGTAACTAAAGTATCCGTAATTTTTTTACGTGCTGACGCCGAGTCTAAACCTGAAAACTCTTGGCTAGCTGTTAACACGCCATCCGCCGTAAAGGCGCCGGGCTGGCCTTGTGATGCACCGTCGGCAGGCGTGATCACCGTCACAACGGGCAAGTCGTATTTTTGAGCGAATTCATAATCACGTTCGTCGTGGGCTGGTACGCACATCACGGCCCCGGTGCCGTAGTCGCCTAAAACATAATCGCCAATCCAAACCGGTACTTTTTGGCCCGTGAGCGGATGCGTAGCATCAATACCTAGTGGCAGCCCCGTTTTTTCTTTCGACTGCATGCGCTCGACGGCCGTGCGACGTAGCGACGTATCGACATAGTTTTGAACGGATTGATTTTTTGTCTCGTTTAATACGTTGGCGACAAGTGGGTGTTCTGGTGCAACCACCAACGCGACCACACCAAACAATGTATCGGCGCGAGTGGTGAATACACGAATCTTGCGGTTGGCGAGGCCTGCAAGCCCAAGTGTGGTGTCCAATGTAAAGTCGATTTCCGTGCCGTGCGATTGGTTGATCCAATTTTTTTGCACAGCCACGGCTTCGTTAGGCCAATTCTTTAACTTTTCAATGTCGTTCCACAGGCGTTCGGCGTAGTCGGTGATGCGTAGAAACCATTGTTCCATTTGGCGTTTTTCGACAACGGCACCATCGCGCCAGCAGCGCCCTTCAATGACCTGTTCATTGGCCAGCACCGTTTCATCGACAGGGCACCAATTGACCAAACCTTTTGAACGGTAGGCTTTTCCGTGTTTGTAAAATTGTAAAAAAATCCATTGGGTCCAGCGATAGTAGTCGGGGCTGCAGGTGGAGAGTTCTTTACTCAGGTCAAACGACCAACCCATTGATTTAAACTGTTCATTTTTCATGCGCTCAATATTGAGCTGCGTCCAGCTTGCTGGGTCGGTTTTGTTTTGAATGGCTGCGTTTTCGGCGGGGAGTCCGAACGCATCCCACCCGATGGGGTGTAAAACTTCTTTGCCTTGTAATCGTTCAAAACGCGCACGCACGTCGCTGATGGTGTACACACGCACGTGGCCCATGTGGGCATTGCCGGAAGGGTACGGAAACATGCCGAGCGCATAAAACGACGGCCGATTCGTAGCGGCCGTGTCGCAGGTAAAATCAGATAGTTTTAACTGGGCTGCGATTCTATGAAAATCGTATTCGTGGCTTTGGGAAGAATTCGTGTTTGTCATCGTTTTAGCTCTCTTTAACTGCTTTTACTTAAGAGCTAAAACATACACGAATTCAACGGCGTCTGGCCATCGTTAGAATCGAATAAACAATCCGGCGCCGATATTAAAAGAGTCGTATACCGACTGCGTTTCAAAGGGATAGATCTCTTCAGTCCGTGGTGCCCATCGAATTGAAGTCGTGAGTCCACCAAACGGCGTAAGTTGAAGATTGACCCTTGTGCCGACATGCCAGAGTATGTTTTCGGTAAAAGTGCCCGTAGCGGGTTTGACCGGTGTCGTTGTGCCAATCATTACGGCCCACTCAAAACTTTGATCGGGAGCGCTAACCGGAATAACCTCGAGATCTAAGACTGATGATTGGCCCAGGCCAAGATTGATTCCAAAATACCGATTAAAATAGAAACCGAACTCTAGCATTGGGTGCCGGATGATGTCCGTATATTCACTTACAATTACCGCCGGACGGCTACCCGATTCAGAGATCTCGCGATATTGGAAGCGTGATACTTCTGTCTGACGCACGTATTGCAAAGTCAATCCCAAGCGCCACCGTTGAAACTTCGGTTCTTCCGGTAAATACAGACTAGGGTCTTTTTTGGCTGTTACACCTTGGTTAAGTTTTTTCTTACGGCGTATCCAGTCGTCGTCTGATGACGGTTCTGTGGCGTCATACTGGTTCGAGTCGTTGTTGTCGTCTGCGTTGCCTGAATTATTGTCCCCTGTATCTTCTACCTCTTCAGCCGGTACGGTTTCGATTTTCTTTTTGTTAGCCTTTTTTTCTTTGACTGAAATCGAAGGCGAGGAATTCCCGCTATCGCCTTGTTCAGTATTGTTGAGATAAAAATTATACGTTCCCGCGCGTGAGTACGTGCTTAAGATAATAGCCGCCAGAGTAACAATAAAAAGCCAAAATAAAGTAGAGTCGGCGGCCCATTTTGCCGTGGGCGAGTGTGATTCGTTGGATTCTTGATTGTGTTGATTCGTCGTTTTCATATGTATTCTTTCTTATATTTTAAATTCTATATATTAAAAGTGATAACTAAATCCGACATCGGCGGTTAAATAAGATTCGGGTCTTTGCGTCAAGTTCGTTCGAACGGTTGAATCGACGCTAAATTGCCTTCCAAAATTAAGACGCAGTCGGCTGCCCGCGTGTAATGTACCAATCGAGTCATTTTTTGCGAGGTTAAGCGTTGATGCGCCTAGTAATAATCCAAGATCTAAAAAGTCATTCAGGCCGAATAGTCTTAAATGTAAGGGGTCAAAACCGACTTCAGCCCCCGCAAAGTTCTCGCCATTAAAATTACTTGCGCCAAAAACATGCGCGTAAAAGTCGTGGTGGAAGGCATAACTCAAACCTAAATTGAGACCGTAAGCATCCCACTGGTTTTTGGTTTTCAGGTCATCGCTAAAACCGCTAAAACGATGATACGGGGCTATCTTGATGCTAAATCGATTTTGTTTCATATCGTCAAAACTAGCCGTGGGCATGGCTGTCTGCACGACATTGGCAGACTCTGAATTTTCCGTGGGTGTTTCGGTCGAGGTTTTTTCAGTCGCGTCCGTCGCACCCAAAGTGCGTTTTACGCGTTGTCGCCCCTGTGCATCACTATCGACGGATAACGAGGGTGAGGCCGTTGAGTGGCTACCCTGTTCAACGTTGTTAAACATGGTCTGATACGTGGCGGCATGGCCTGTTTGCAAAACACATAACACGCCTAAAGCACCCAAAAGCCGAACGAGGCGAAGGGCGTCGTAGTTTGTTTTCATGAGAGTCTCCTCAGTTGTCATTTGATTAAAGGTAATGTCTGAGAAGATCTGCACGCGCTGTGCCTAAAATGAGTCGGCACCTAAAATGTCGCTAAAGCGCTATAGTAGCGGCTTTGTGAAGAGCGAATTAGTTTTCAGTATCACCGGCTGTTGTGTACCTGTGGCTGTGACTGCCAGAATTGTCAGTGCTCCCTGTCACGTTCTGAGATTCTTAAAGTCGAATACCCATCTCGTCGGCCGAATCAATAATACGATACAATGTACGCTCCGATACTTTTAGGCGTTTAGCCGCTTCAGCCCGAGAGTCGCCATGGGTTTTTAGAATATGTTCGACATATTTAATCGTGAATTGTTTTTGTGCCGTATCGAGCGAGTCGTACTCTTCAAAGAAGTTAGGATTCGTATCGTCTTCAAAACCACTAGGTGTATTCTGTTTATCGAGCTCTAACTCTGCGGCTTCAATCACTGAGCCGCGCGCCAGGTGTACACTGCGCGATACTACTTGTTCTAATTCGCGCACGTTACCGGGCCAAGGGTGTTGTTCTAAGGCGGCCAGAGCGGCTGGTGCAAACGTTAAGTTTTTTGATTTGTTGCGTAAAAAATACTGCGCCAACAGAGGCACATCTTCTTTGCGTTTACGTAGAGGGGGTACTTCGATAGTGGCGCCGTTTAAGCGATAGAACAAGTCATGCCGAAAGGCCTTTTGATTGATTTTGTCGTTTAGATTTTGATGTGTGGCCGAAACAATCCGAATGTCGACCGGGTACGATTTTTTGCCGCCAATAGAATCCACCACACGTTCCTGCAATACTCGTAATAGTTTGGCTTGTAGCTCAAGCGGCAGGTCACCGATTTCATCTAAAAATAACGTGCCGCCATCGGCCTCTCTTATTTTTCCTGTTTGGGCCGATGTAGCGCCGGTAAACGCCCCACGTTCGTAACCAAACAGGGTCGACTCCAGTAGTGTGGCTGGAATGGCCGCACAGTTGATGGCTACAAAAGGCCCTGTTTTACGATCGCTTTGTTTATGCAGTTGTTGGGCTACAAGTTCTTTACCAACGCCGGTTTCACCAAGAATTAGAATCGAAAGCTCTGAGCCTGCAAAACGCGCGATGCGATCTTTAACAGTAGCCATTAGAGCACTTTTCGAGACAATGCCATCATGTGGTGTCATTGAGCCCGAGTCGCTACTGGATTCAAGATTACGATCGTTCGATGATTGAGAGAATCGGCTCGTTAAGCTTAGGATCAGCGCTAATTGATTGGCCAGTAGCTGCGCGTACGGCAATTGTTTACGAATCAATGTGTGGCCGACGGTTCGGGTAAAGAAGAATACCGCTCCTGTAATACGTTCACCGACGATGAGCGGAATACACGCTACTGAAAATAATTTGGCCGCCAGAATACTATCTTGAGTGCTAAGTTCGTGGCCAATGAGGCTTTCTACAAATACCAGTTCGCGCTTTTGAATGGCCTGATTAAGAATAGACTGACTAAATAAATCCTGTTTAGAAGGCGGTACCGTATAATCTAAATTAGCCGATGCCACTCGTGCCTGCATAATCCACTTCGAGGCCGAAGCATTTTCATTTAACAGATACACTTCTTCGGCGCCGGATATCTCTTGAAGGCTTTTTAGAGCCTGCAATATTGTTTTTTGTTGCGATTCGGCGTCCATAAAAAATTGGTTGAACGATTGGTTAATGCTTGTAAGAAGCTGCAGAATTTCTTCAGGCGACTTTTGTCGTGCGTT
>CAZYPH010000019.1:15633-26354 GCA_964649095.1 uncultured Oligoflexia bacterium
GCCTAAAATCTATCATCAAAAAATTATCGCGCATTAATGTACGTCGGTTCCGAAGCTTCTACTTCAATCACTTGTGTGATGGTCTTTTGCCCTGGCACAACTAAAGTAAGTTTATGCGGACCGATGTTTGCTCGAAAGTCAGTCTGGCTAGGTACGACCCGACCGTCCCAAAGTACTTTGACATGGTCGGGTAATTTAATATGTACCCAGTTCGAGCTCGAATTGCTTTTCGCTGGCGGCTTTTTTGCGGAATTTTTGTTGGCATCATTGGCAGGGGCCAATAGTGGTTTTTCTGGACCTTTATTAAATTCTTTAGACTCACTAGTAAGACCAACTTTAGTGACTTCGGGCGTCGTCGTTAGTTGTGCTGCGCTGTTCGGAGTTTCTACCAATCGATAATTCCAAAACACAAGAGTAGTGGCGCCCGCTATCAAAAATAAGATAACCGCTAGGGCTATCTTCTTTAAACGATCGTGCCAAGAGGCCGCATGGTTTTTCGACGCATCACTCTCTAATTTGTTCGGCAACTGCAATACTTGATCGGTTAACAACCCAATCGCCTCAGATTGCGGTGCAATGGCTGAAAAGTATGACAGCCATAACAATCCCTCTGTTTGAGTTTTTGGGGCAAAATTTTTAAACAAATTTTGCGGAAGTTGTTGGGAGTGCTGTTCTAAAAGGGTGCGTGCGTAGGCATTGGTATTCTGATGCCATTTATAGAGATCAATATGGCCTAAATTGATTTTATTTAGATAAGTTTCAAGAGCGTACAAAAAATCTTGAGCCGATTGGAAACGGTCAGCCGGATCTTTTTCTAAAGCCGTTTGAATAATACGGGATAACGCAGGTGATACGGCCGTATTGACCAAGTGTGCCGGCTTCAAAGGCTCTTTTGCGACCGCAGTAATCGTTCCAAAAATTGAGTTTCGGTGAAATGGTAAGCTTTTTGTGCAGAGGTAATACAAAACGCTACCCATCGAAAAAATATCCGATTGTACGCTAGCCGACTCGCCTTGAGCCTGTTCTGGCGCCATAAAATCGGGTGAGCCAATTAACGCCCCTGTCAGCGTGTGTAGGCTTAGGTCATCTAGGGTGGCCAATCCAAAATCGGAAAGTTTTGGTAGGCATTTCTGGTCTTTAAAATCGATTAAAATATTAGAAGGTTTAATATCGCGGTGGACAATCTTTTGGGCGTGAGCGTGGGCTAAGCCTTTCAGCGCGCCACAGACAATTTTAACCGCAATTTCAGGTAACAGTAGTGGAAGTTGCTTCTCTAAATCATTCAATGACGGCCCGTTGCAGTACTCCAGAACAAGCATTAGCAGTCGGTCTGTTTCGATAAGGTTAATGATACTAACCGCATTACTGTGCGTTAGTCGCTTAAGAGCTTGGTGTTCGGCGTGCAGTCTGGGTTGAATCGACGCACTCAGGTGCGGATGAATAACTTTCAACGCCACACGCTCGTCACTATCTCTAGAGCGTGCTAAGTAAACAGAGGCGGTCGCACCAGACCCTAAGGTTTTTTCTACGATGTAAGGCGTTTCGTTTTGAATCGTGTTTTGAATGGTGTTCTGAATCGTATTTTGGTCTGACACGCTTTGTAGTGTCTCATCAATTTCTTTAACTTTAAAGGGAGTGTTATGAAGACTCAATTTGATCCCAATTCTGCGGCCGATTTAACTGCTGGTATTTTCGGAGTGGCGGCGGATTATAAAAAGGCCGCTATGGCTTTGGTTGGCGTGCCATTTGAGGCAACCACCTCGTATGGCGCCGGAGCTGCCGATGGTCCCGAGATGATTTTTAACGCCAGTGCCCAAGTAGATCTTCATGATGTTGATGTCGAGGCCCCATATGCGCCAGGAATTTTCTATTTTGGTAAAGACGCTGATTTTAAAAAAATCCTACTTCTCAATAAAAAAGCCAAAACAAAGGCGCGGTACGTCATAAAAAACCAATTTAACCAGACTAATAAAAAGCGCCGTGACTTAGTGGCTCAGGCGTTAAAAGAGGTTAATGCAGCGTCAAAAAAAGTAAATCAACTCGTCTATGAAAAATCAAAACGCATTCTGGCGGATAAAAAAATTCTGGGGTTAATTGGCGGTGACCATTCGGTGCCCTTTGGGGCGTTTAAAGCAATTGGTGAGAAATATAAAAAATTTTCTATATTACATCTTGATGCGCATTCTGACACCAGGCAAGCGTATGAGGGGTTTCAGTACTCACATGCCTCAATTATGTACAACGTTTTAGAAGAGATAAAGGCCGTCGAACAGCTTGTGCAGGTTGGCATTCGTGACTTTTGTGATGAAGAAAATCAATACGTCTTGTCACAACCCAATCGTGTCACCATGTTTACCGATGTCGAAGTACAGCGCCGACGTTTTAATGGCGAGTCGTTTGATCGGATTGTTCAAGAAATGGTAAAAAATCTTACCGAACATGTTTGGATATCGTTTGATATTGATGGACTTGAGCCCACCTATTGCCCCCACACTGGTACCCCCGTACCAGGCGGTTTTACGTACCGTGAGGCTGAGTATTTAATACTTGCGGTAGCTGAGAGTGGACGCAAAATTATTGGTTTTGATTTGAATGAAGTGTCATCAGGGGGCCTACACGACGGGGCATCTGAGTGGGATGCTAATGTGGGTGCTCGTATGCTTTATAAGATGGCTGCAGTTGCGATGTTGTCACAGGGGCTATGTAAACCAAGATTGTTGTAATCGATTATGGATCAAAGCAATAGTTTAGGTTCAGTTTCTGTATATATAAAAAACTATATTGATGAATTACGAGACTCGATGCCACCTGGTATTTGGAGTCAGGCGGTACAAATTGTTAGACAAGATGGCGTTGTCGTATTGTCACAAGATGATCAAGAAGTCCTGTGTTCGGTGCAGAATTTAGATAATCTGCCACCGGTTTCTAATCGTGTGCAGATTTGGCCGCAAGACGAAGATGGTTTTTGTAGTTGTCGGTCAAAGAAGACCCATGCTTGCGTGCATATTGCGGCTGCAGCGATATTTTTGAATGCTTCACTTGAAAAAGGGGGCGGTGTCCAACAGGTTTTCGCAAACGAAGGTGCCAGTGCTGCTGCTGCTAACAAAAAGACCATTGTGCGCGTGGCGTATTCTTTACGGATTTTAGACCAAACAACCGGCGGCGACGGTGGGGTAGTTGAATTAGAACGTTATCTTGAAACGTTTGAGCCGAACGGTGTGCTCTCGAAACAAGAGCCCTATGTATTTACGAATAATCTTCTAAGTCTTACACAAAATGAGCCCAGTATTACGGCCAATTTATTTCGACATGACTTTGATATTGAACGTGTCATGCAAGGGTATCGCCGTTCACGGTTGCGATTGACAGAGGTAGCGGGAGTGTTGCCGCTGTTGGCCGAGAGTGTCAGCGTTTATTTAAGTGTGCCGGAAAAACAGTTTCCCCTAAAGATTTGGCCTCGAGAAGTCCGAAGGCAGTTAGTTTTGAGTTTAAATAGAGCCAAAGCGGGGCAGGTGTCACTTCAAGAGCAGTGGCCGATACAGCTACGTACGGTATCGAATCAGTATAGTGAGTTGGTGACAAAATATTTATTTGATCCAACTAAGTCAAAATATAAATATATAAAAAAAGGTATATTTCTCTATAGGAACCCGAGTGCATCAAATCGCGACGAATATTTACTGGTTATTGCCCATACTTTCTTGCGGGACGAGCTTGACCTACAAACCCTGCTACGCCCAGAAAAGTATCTTACGCAGAATAGTAGCGGCAGTAGCTATCAAACTACGACGTTATTAGAGTACTTAAGAAACGACTTTGATGTAGATTCTAATTTTTCAACGACACTTGTCGAAACGCACGTAGCGATTTGTTTCAGTGTAAAAGAATCGAACGGTTATTTTTTCTGTCAGTTTAAAGTCGGTTATTTTGACACAGAAAAAAAGCCGGTTGCTTGGGTGCAGCCAAATGAACTTGAATTGTTAGCTCAAGCCCCGTTGGCGTCGATTAAACGAGACGTCACAGAAGAATTCCGGTTAAAAAAACTTATCGACGATCTCATTGGTCAAGAGGGTGGGGCTCAGCGCATTCATAAATACGAGGCTCACGTTTTTGTCGAACTACATACGCAGGTAAGGCAGCTGATACATTCATGTGTAGTCTACTTTGAAGGCATTGCTGAAAAGTTAGAGGTTCAGAGGTTAGAGCCTGTAATCGACTTAAACTACCGTATGCCGCAAGACGCTACAAACTTAAGTGAACAGGTATTGCCGTCATTGCCTCAATTGCAATCGTTTAACATGAGATTACAAACTGCTAACCAAAGTAGCGGCCTTTCGCTTGATGCCCATGACGTAATTGTTCGAGGTAGTTCTCAATCGATTCTGTTCCACCCCGATTATGGGTTTTTAGAGATTCCACGATCATTTCTAAATACGCAGCTTCATGGCCTTGAACAATTGCAGTCTGCGTTAGAACAAAAGACGTCACCGTCGGTCTTAGATGCCTTAAAAATTCAGAGCCTTTTGTCAAAATCTGGGGCATTGGTGCGTCAGAGTATTGATTGGGATGACGCTCTTAAAAACACTACCAGTAGCAATCTCGATGTTCGCCTGCAAAACTTTGAAACGACCATTGCCCCCGTTCAACTGCGCGAGTATCAGCGCACGGGCATTAGGTGGTTGTTAAAACTGCAGGGGCTAGGTGTCGGGGCGTTGTTGGCTGACGACATGGGGCTAGGTAAAACCCTGCAGTCTTCTGCCGTGCTAACAAATAACAGCATTGTGGCTGCGCCCAAGTCGGTTCTTGAAAACTGGCGATCGGAACTCAGTCGCTTTCGACCCGACCTGA
The DNA here is from genome assembly GCA_964649095.1 of uncultured Oligoflexia bacterium. Classification (GTDB taxonomy): domain Bacteria; phylum Bdellovibrionota; class UBA1018; order UBA1018; family UBA923; genus CAZYPH01. The sequence goes on from CAZYPH010000019.1 coordinate 20,482, forward strand.
ATGTAATAAAAATTGATTCTTTGCCTAGGGCTTTAAAGAGCGTGAATCAAGGTGTGTGGTTGGTTTCACATCATCTGTTGCGTAACCTAGTGAACGAGTTACCAAAACACGTGTTTGATGTTTTTGTAGTCGATGAAGCCCAGGTCATGAAAAACGAACGCTCACAAGTCTATCAGGCGTTTTGCGCGATCGCAGCCAAGTTTAAATTGTCGCTAACCGGCACACCTATTGAAAATGTCGTGCGTGAGGTGGTGAATCATTTTCAATTTCTGGTACCTGACCTCTTGGAAGCCCATGAATGGCGTCAGTTAAGGGCTGATCGTGATGCGTTTCGTACAAATGGTTTTCAAGAACGTCTAAAGCCCTTCTGGTTGCGTCGTCATAAACGAGAGGTGTTGACCGAACTGCCCGAGTGTATTGAGCATGTAATTAATGTCGAGTTCGAAGAGAACGAGCGATTGATATACAATAAATTGTATATAGAGACCAAAGCCGACATCGACGTCACGCTTGATCGTTCTGACACTAAGCCCAGTGCGTTTTCGTTGTTTGAATTGCTCTTACGTTTGCGTCAGGTTTGCAATGATGCCCGGTTAATTCCAGCCAGTGCCGTCACCGAGCCAAGTTCTAAAATTAATGCATTATTTGAACATGTAATGCGATCGCTAGAGTGTGGTGAGTCGTGTTTGATCTACTCACAGTTTACGTCGATGTTAAATCTGGTTGAGGACTATTTTAAAGAGCGCCTAACCGTTACCAACCGTGCCGTGTCTTTCGATGAGCTTTTAGAGTCTGATAGCCTGCCTCAAGCCGAGTACCCCGTCTATCGACTCGATGGCTCTATGACGGCCGAAAAACGCACACAAGCGATCGATGGGTTTCAGAATTCCACCCAGCCTGCCGTCTTTTTATTGTCGCTAAAGGCGGGTGGGGTTGGGCTTAACCTTACCAAGGCACAACATGTCTATTTTATCGACCCCTGGTGGAACCCCGCGGTGGAGGCTCAGGCCATTGCCCGCGCCCACCGTATGGGCCAAAAAAACGTAATCAATGTCTATAGGTTGATCACTAGAAACAGTATTGAAGAGGGCATCTTAAAACTCCAACAATCTAAACAGTTGTTATTTAATGAAGTATTCGGTGCTGAGACAAATTTAGATAGTTCAGTGGGGTTGTCGGTGGAAGAGGTATTGAGCCTCATTTCATCTGAAAAGGCGTTTAGCCCCTAAATGTAAATTATGTTATGTCCTGCTACGATGAGTTTTAAAGAAAAGTTAATATATATATATATATTAATTACTATAAATATTCCGGTTCGTGTTTGGGGTCATGACTTTGTTAGTGTCAGTGTTTGTGATACAGCTCTGACAAAGACAATCCCGCTGAAGTTAGATTCTGGCGGCCTAAAATCAGATCAATTTCGAATTGATAATGTCGACGTTCCATCAGGTCTCGCCCGAGGCGCCATTCAAGCGGTGATTGTTACGCCTCGTCGTAGTGCTGTGGTTGAACTCCATCCATTCGGGCAATTCGAGCAATTGGTATCTGTGATGGTGCCGAGTAATATTGCATCAGGCTCAGAAGGGCCGGTCGGTTCTCCTAAAAATCAAATCGCAATTGCTGTTTGGCGTCGTAAATTATTAAGCCTCGTGCGAAGTCATTTGCGCGAACACCCATTGCTACAGCCTGTACACCTGAACCTGACCTTGCATGAAAAAGAGCTCCCGATTCAGGTAATTCCCTTTCAAGATGATCCAAAAAAGGCGGATGCGATTTTATTTCAGCGCCATCGCGCCTTGGTAGACAACTATCGGCAATATATTAACGAACGTTGGCCGCATCTGAATTTGCAGAATGGTCCGATAGATCCTACCGCTGCTGATACTATCTACCAAGGCGGTTTTAGTACGGTTAGTTACGTGCGGTCGGCTTCGGGTAAACAATGGGTCGTTAAAATTCCATTTTTGTTGGCTTCGAAAGACGATCGTACTTACGCCAATCACGTGCGCGATATAGCGATTAGGCTCGATGCAGAGGCGATAAAGTTTGAATTATTCGAGCATTATCTAAAACGAATGAAAGAATTCGTCGCAGTCTTACAGGGCCTAATGTTGAGCTCGCGATCGTCGCTCTCCGCTGCGGATCAAAGTCTTTTATGCGATTTTATTACTCAAGTGACAGCACCTGACGTGGAATTGCTCTCGTCCTTTAAAACAGTGACTCTTGATAATGGCAGCATTCGTAATAACCCGACCGACGACTTCTCGGCTACCGGCGTGCGTCTGTCGCCTGCTGCGTTTTCAGCTACTTTATTTGGTCACAAATATTGGTTGCGGACGCGCTCGGGCGATCTGGGCGCCTATTATAAAAGATATCAAGGGGATTCAATTAGTGCCCGCGGGGCTCTCTATGATGAGATACCGTATCCGGTGGAATCTGCTCAGGCGCCAATCCGTCCCTTTCGAAGGTATGCTCATAGACTTCTAGGTGTGACACCACACTACGCGGGAGAACGTGTCATTTTTGGACTGATTGCGAGTTTTGCTAACTGGCTAAACGGTATTGTTCCTGTGGAGGAACACCGCCATTTTGCCTCGCTGAATCGGTTAGATAGAAATTCTGTACCCTTTTTAGGCGGTTTTTCGAGTTTGTTGGCGGTTAATTCTGTACCTAGATTCCTGCCCCAAGTAAGTGATCGAGACAAAATGCGCTCTATGGCTTTAGGCCATGTCCAGCGATATCCTCCGTTTACCCGCGGGGGTCCTCAAGAATTTCAATATTACTTATTAGACCCCGGAGATACTTTTGGAAATGGTCGTTGGTACGACCATCGAACACCGAGTGCCGATCACACGAAGACAGTGATTAGGCAGATATTCGATTTATAATTCTATCGCGTAAAGTCTACGGAATCTGGTATGATGAGGGCAGTCGATTTGTACGTATAAATTTTATTATATATAGGAGAATCTAACTATGATTACAGTCAAAAGTGCTGAGTCCATTTTAAGAAAATACATTCCAAAAAAGATCTTATTGGGTACAGCAGTTGTTTTAACGCAATCAATTTTATTAAACTCAGCCCAAGCCCAAGAAGTTTTTCCAGCGCCCATCCACGGCACTGACATTAAAACAACCATCGAATTTAAAACCAACTGGCCTATCGATGTCGTGAAGCCTGTGATCGTAAGCAAAAACTTTCAAGTGCGTTGGGATGGTCGTTCGGTACCAGCCGATGGCGGACGCGTATTTCCAGACCTCGTTTTAAACCTCGAAATGTTAGTACCAAAAGGCGCTCGTTTGTCGTCGACATCAGGTCAGGTTTTGGCTTCGCGCACGGCGCCTATTTCTGAGAATAATCCTGACGGTGATATGGAAGTCGTGCCGATGTCGTTACCGATTACAAAAATGACAGGCGGAGTTTTAGATTTCGGTGCTGAGCTTAGTGATGCCGACAAAACCAATGCCAAGTTTTCAGTACTTTACAATTTAGAGCTCGAAGAAAACGCATTTATGGCGCACGAGAGCTGCCCAAATCGGGGCGTATTTATTCAAGCGCCAGCAAGCAACCCTCAAAAGTATCGTGGCTTCTTTTTTGCGCGTTGTTACGTAGAAAACAACATGTTGTACATGAACATCTTAAAGCCGACCGACCGCACATTTTCGTTTGAAAAAAACGGCAAAAATCTTTTGTCCACAAAAGGACAACCCGTTGTTCGCATCATGTTGCCAGCGAGTGCTAAAAAAGATGTGCGTGTAATGGTTGGTGAGTTCAAGTTTGAAGATGCCAACGGTTTAGCTCAACGCTACCAAGTGCACTTTGAACGCGAGAAAAACCCTCGCCTTCCGAAAGATGCTTTTAAAGAGTAACTGTTTTCAAACTCCTAAAAATAAAAAGCCCAGCTACTAATTCAAGTAGCTGGGCTTTTTTTTGATGCAAAAGGCGCCACGTCGCTGTGTGCTTTGAATTTTTACCTGCATATTGTCCATCGACCTCCTCTTGATCATTCTTGTGGAGATGAAAAATACTCTTTCGAAAACAATCTTTAAAACAGCTCCAAAGCCCACCTCTATGTTCACCGCAAATAGTGTCGCGCGACGGCGGCTGATAGCTATGTCGGCGTTGGTTTTAACGTTATTGTGTTCTGTGGTGTCGTCTCGCCTAGCTATGGCAGCGCCCCCCGAAGCGGTCGATGTTTTAATTATCGGAGCTGGCTTAAGCGGCATGGCCACTGCGGCTGAGTTAAAAGACAGTAGTGTAAACAAGAAAAATTTATCATTTCATGTCGTAGAGCTCACCAATCGTGTGGGTGGTCGTGTGCGTACGGTAGAGTATCAAAGACCTGGCAAACCAACGCTTACGGCAGATTCTGGAATGGAAGAATACTGGGAATCGAACCCAGCGGTCGGTTGGTTACGAAAATTTAAGTTACCCTTGCGAGCCGATTACGCCGCCTCAAGCATGACCTTACTTGGCAAAAATTATTATTTCGATACGCCTGAAGAGGGCATGCGTTTGATTTTCAATCAAAAAGAACGCGATGAGCTCGCTCGCGTAAAAAATATAGCAAAAGATATATATGAAAAAATAAATACAGTAGACTCCAAGAAGATATTATCAGCCTCTGAAAAACAGAAACTTATTAAAATTAGTTTTAAAGACTGGTTATCTGGTTTGAAGTTACCCAAAAAAGTAATCGAATGGGTACGTATCTCAGTCGAGTGCGAAATCGGCACCCATTACGACCGTATTGCGGCGCTCGATGGCATTGCCGAGATGCATATTTTTACCGCCAACAATGGGTTGGGTGAGCGCTCGTACCGTGTTGTTGGCGGCAACGAAGCCTTTCTTAAGGCCTTTGCCGATCATGTTGGTGATAAATATATTTCATTGAATCAACGCGTGACAAAAATTGAAAACAAATCAGACCACGCCTTGGTAACTGTCTTAGATGGGGGTTCGAATATCTCTCGTGTGATTCGCGCAAAACACGTCGTCAGTACGATTCCGTTGTTTCGGTTGTTTGAGGTTCAGATTCTGCCTCCACTGTCTAACGACAAAGCACATGCCATACAGTCGCAGACGTGGGGCGCGTACCATAAAGTGCATGTCATCCTAGATCGTAAGGGCTGGGCACGTTTTGAGGCGGCCAGCGGTGGGCCAAAGTTGCCTCTCTTAACCGATAGTAATTTGGGTGTGATTTATGATGGTAATCCCGACGCGAAAGAGGGCAGTAAAATTCTGAGCCACCTCATTTTTGGCGATACGGCCGATCGTTATGGCTTTATGCCGCAGGCCAGTGTGGTGGCCGAAGTGCGTGCCGGGTTAGAGAAACTATTCCCTGGCATTGGCGCCTTTATTGAAGAGGTAGAAACCCACCGCTACCATCCACGCGCGATTGCCAGTTGGCCAGTGGGGCGATCGCGTTACGATGCCCTGTCAGACGCTTTGCGGCGCCCTGAAGGCCGGCTCTATTTTGCGGGCGACTTTACCGAAAGCGCACACTCGGACGGCGCCTTTCTTTCGAGCGCTCGTGTGGTGAAACAAATTTTAGAGGGCTCTGCGGCGCCTAAACTGATGGCGCACTAGACGAAGGTAGTAATTTTTTGGGGGGCTCGCATCGTGACTCCGGCAAAATCGGTTTGTTAACGATACGATTTTTTAGGACAATCAACCTATGCCAGCACGTCGAAAAACAACCCGCAGTCTTAAGAACCCCATCACAACTAAAAAGGCCTCGCCGCTACATCAGCCCGATTATAAAAACTATAAAAGCCCCGACCATTATGGCGAATGGCTGGGTTACAAAGTCGAGTCGGCCGATTTTAAGCGTTTTGAGGCCAAATTAAGCTTGTTAGTGCGCCGCGAGCAT
>CAZYPH010000020.1:0-9361 GCA_964649095.1 uncultured Oligoflexia bacterium
TAGCCCCAGAAACTGACGCAGGATCAAGCCAAAAGCACCGCTTAACAGCCAAACGCTAGTCGCGGTCGTAGACGGCGACCTTGGGCCTCACCCTCGTACGAATCACTCCCCCCGCCCGACTCTTCAGAATCGCAGCATGGGCGCGTCGACGACGGAAAATACGTTTTCGTTTTTTGCGGCCTGGCAACTCTGGTTGGTCATCGTACTGGCTAGCGATCATACGCTTGTAACCAACGGGTAGTGGCAATTGAATCTCAGAACCCACGCGCAGACTTTGAATAAAACTACTCAAGCGATTGGTGTCACGAATGGCTTGGGGCTCTAAACGAAAACGCTGCGCCACTTTTTGAACAGTGTCGCCGCGTTGAACAACATAACTAGAAAACAGTACGCGTTTATCAAAACTATCGTCGTTGTACGTTGCTAAGAATCGATCACGCACCGACATGGGTAGTTTAATACGATAGGTTTTAAGTGACGGTGGTGTGCACCATCGGCGTAATTCTGGGTTCAACATTTTTACGGTCGAATAGGCTAGGCCTGATGCTTTGGCTACGGCAAACAAGTCGGCAGGGCCTTTGATTTCAAACTCACCAATTTGTTCATTCGGATTAGCAACCATATAGACGCTAGGGGTAAGGCCTTGAACAGAGATGCTGGTAACGGCTGCAGAAACGTCTTCTTCTTCGTCTGCTTCTACGCCTTCATCCGTGACGGCTAGTTCTGTTTTTTCGTCAGCAACGGTATCGTCGGTAGCGACTTCTTGTGGTTCGCCTAATTCTTTTGGAGTGACGTCTTCTGCAAGATCATCACCCTGAGAGTCAGACGATATTCCTGCTAGATAGTTTTTTGTAGTCTTTGACAATGGACTTACAAATCCAAACATCTCCGCATTTTTCGTCAGAATAGCTGCAGCGAAAATTTTTGGAACGTAGTCGCGCGTTTCAGGCCTAAAGAATTTATACTTCGACAATTCCCAGAAATCGTTCACGCGGTACTTCATAATCGCGCGACGCACTTTGTTTTCACCGGCGTTATACCCGGCGAAGGCCAATTCCCAAGACCCGAACTCTTGTTGGAGTTCTCGAAGATACGCGATAGCAGCCATAGTCGAGCGTTTGGTATCGCGACGTTCGTCTAACCAATAGTCCACAACCATGCCATAACGCACACCGGTTGGTTTAATAAACTGCCAGGGTCCAACGGCTTTGGCGTGCGATTTGGCGATGTTGTTAAAACCACTTTCCATCATGGCTAAGTAGACTAAGTCTTGTGGCATGTTATTGGCTTTTAAGATTTTTGATATTGCTGGAATAAAATAACGCCCACGGGCCAGGTATTTTTCAAAGTACTTGCGACCTTTGCCGGTGAAATAGTTAATCCAAAACTCTACTTTCGGATTCACCACCACGGGCAGATCAAATTGTTGGTGTTTCAAGGGCTGTCCGTCGACAACAAGGGGCCCGCTCGCTGAAACGGGCTGAAGACCGCCCCGCTGGTTGAGTTTGTTTTGTCGAATAAGAGCACTAATGGCATCGTTTGCGCGGGCTTGATCGTTATTATTTTCAGATTCGTACGTAACGCGTACGTCGGCATCGCCATTCACCGGATTAGTACGTGTATTTTGCGTCGCGCAGGCTGCTAAAACACTTGAAAGAGTTAAAAGACCGACTGTTCGCAGAGCGGATGTTTTTGCAGAGTTCATTATGTAAATGGTACCGAATTTATTCGGGATTGGTCAAACGTGATTCGGTTGCTTGACATTTTGCAGTCGTCGATCATGGCACTTATTGCCGACTATTTTGGACTGTCGGCGTTGCTCGGACGTTTAGTTAGTGCAACACAATCCCCAAAGCCATTTGATAGGTCATACTTTCGAAGAACGGATCGTACGAGATAGTAATCTGCTCGCGCACACCAAAACCGCTGTGCAGCGGAATAACTTGCAATTCAAAACCCACGTAAGGGGCCCAAAACGCCGGGCGCAACTGCGAGGTGCGACTCGAAGAATTGTCTGTGATCGAATATTGAAAATAAGAGTACTGCACACCTGCTCGCACCCCAAACAATTCATCTTGACCAAAACGATAAAACGGCCCAAAACGCCCGCGGTAGGCTTTTTCTTCGGACGATAATTGAATCCCGGCCAACTCTTCACGCCCGGTTGCGTAGTGTGCCGCCAAACCAAAACCAAACTGTGGCGACAGGTGGTAATCAAACTGCGCGGCCCCACCAAATCGCAGTGTATTCACGCGATTCGGATGGTGCCTTGGAGCCACTTCAAAATAAAACATCGGCGCCACGTTGAAGCGCCCTTTCTGATTGGTCATGTCTTGCTGGGTATCGGGGTTGGTGGGTGTGGGCTGTAGTGCTGAGGCTGCGGCCGGCGGTGATTTTTGAGGCGTCCTGCTATCGAACGCATCGGGCTCAGCAGCCCAAAGCGCCAGCGACGCCAACGCACGCACAATAAAAACAAAAAATATCCAATAAAAATGGTACCGCCATCGCCCCGTTGTCATCTGGACTTGAATTTAAACAAACCCTTTTCGGGTAGGCAATCGTGGTCTAATAAAAACCAGTTCACCCAGCCAGCAGTAATAACTCGCGCAAGTCCTCGCGCGGCTCTTTCTTTTTATCATCCAAAAGATCCCGCTTCATTTGAACGATAATACACTTTACAAGTTCTGACTTCTTGAGCTTCGTCTGTTTCTCTAATTTGACGAATAAAGCATAGAGGGTATCGTTGAGTTTAATCGAGAACCGCGCATCGGCTTTCCCCTCAGCGTCGTCAGTAGAGAGATAACATTTCAGTTTGGACTGCAGCGTCTTAGCCTTAGAAACCTTTTGCAGATAGTACCGAAAGACTACCGTTTGTTTAGACTCGTTTGTTGATGCCCCAAGCTCATAACAGGCTAGAATCAAAGCATCGATCAAATGCCGGGGGAGCCGAGTTTCAATCGGATGCCGTGCGCTGTGAATAACTTCTTGAATACGCGGAACCGATTGCTGGGGTATCGACACCACGCTGTCACACGCATCACAGATCGCAACCAAAACATTAGGCACCGTTCCTTTACCTGAAACCAGTGGTACGTTACGTTCTTTGAACGTCGTAGAGCGGACCTGCCTACACTCTTGGCAGATTGCCTTGGATTTCTCGCCTACCTTATAAAGTTTCATATCATTTCGCCTTTCGAACCACTACTTCGATGAAAACTTATGAACCAGACATCGGGCTCTAAAAAGTAGAGCTTAATGTACCAACGCTCACGCTTCTGCCCCACTTCCAACGCCGATTCTGGCTTAAAAATGTGGACCGATATTTTTGGAACCATATGATGGGGTGCCGACGTATACTGTGTGCCTCTGCAAACAGTCAGTAGCCGAATGACCTGAGCTTGCGTTATGTCACCAGCCAAAAAAAGGTTTTTCTCCTGAAGTTTTCCGCCACGCGCTTCGTGTTGCACGCGACCATTTCTAATGGCCTCAATTGCTTTTTCGCGAATTTTTCGAAAGCCCATAGATTGCTCTATTTGTACGACAGTCTGCGTACAAATGCAACAAGCAAAAAAAAAATACACCCACCCAATTTCACCCGCAGAAGGGCTCAGATGCGCGAAGCGAGGGAACTCGTTGACCGCCACCGCGAGGCTATGCCTCGCGGAATTTCCAATGTCCAAAGCAGATGAGCCCTTATGCGGGTGAAATCCTACATTTTGACGGTGGCGAATGCTGCGGTGACAGTAGTACAATCCCTCGACCCCGCCCCAAACTGCTGCTCACACTCGCGAATCGTCTCTTGTTTCATCTCGGCGAAGTTTGAGGTGCTCGACAGACGCGTCGTCAACACGCGGTAGTAGATTCTCTCAGCTTTTTCTTTACCAATACCTTCTACGATAAGTGCCGCTGCACGGTTTGGAATGCCGCTGTTGCGGTGCACTCCGCAATGGTCGTTGCGGGCCGTACACTCACCCGTTGTAGGAATGCGTCGCGGTGAATCGTTCACGTTCGGTTGACCGAACTCTTCGGGGCGCAACATATTGCGGAGAGCCCGTCGTCCCGATGAATCGGCCATGACGTAACGACCGATGTCGAAGTTCCCTGGAAAATAGTCGACCATCTTTCCGAAAAAATCGGAGAACGATTCATTGAGAGCACCGGGCTCAGCCGCGTAGACTAAGTTTGCAGAATTAGCCGTCACGCCGTGAGTCATCTCGTGCGCGGCGACATCAAGACCATAACTCAAGTCTACGAAATACTGCCCATCGCCATCGCCATAGGCCATCACGCCGCCGAATTCATCCGTCCAGAAGGCATTGGCCATGTTGATGCCGATATGCACGATGCTGTTGATGCGCGAGTTGCGATTGTCGTGCGAGAGGCGGTTAAAATTAGCTCTATAGTAATTATAAACCAAACCCGCATTGCGGTAGGCATTCAAGCCCGAACGATCAATTTGATCCGACCGACGGCCGTCCTCTAACACTTTTTGGTACCAGCTGTAGTTGATGTGCGTGGGCATGCCTGATTCATCAACACGACGGCGCGCCTCTTCGGTATTGGCGCTATAGACGGTGCGTAGACCATGGGTGCGCAAGTTCTGCACAACCTCAGCGGGCAACGCACGCGGTGTTGGCAAGCGGCGCACCGGCGCATCGGCACTAACGTTGGGCGCTGCAGCCAACGCCCCTAACTGCGCCGTAAAACCCTCGCCATCAGCATGGTGCGCGCGTTTGTATTCTAAAAGTACCGCACCACTATGCGCATCTAAAAACACTACTCGACCGCTGTGCTGCGGGCCTGAGCGGGTGTTGAATTTATAGACCAAGTGATTTTCTTGATTATGGTCTTTGTAAATTTCTAATGCTGGTGAACCATCTAACTCGACCGCTGCATTAAAGTGCGATGACACCAAACGGGGCAAATGGGCTTCAGTCACGGTTGGATTGGTATTCAGGCTCGCATTAAAAGGCCGTTCGGTTGCGCCGGTAATTACGCCCCGTGAATTAAAGTGCACCGCCGATTCTTGACCAATTATTTTAATGCCTTGGTAACGCTGCTCAAACTTGACCGTAGTGCCCAGCTCATCGCCGATAGCGCGCACAGGCACCAATGAAACCGCCGCGTCAGATGGATTAGCGGCTAGGCCTGTTTTAAATCGTGAGGAGGTATCAGTCTTCGATAAACCGTTCGAGCCGGCTTGCGACTGCTGCAGATACGCTTGTGCTTGGCTCACTAGGTTCTCTACGTGATTACCCGTAGCCGGTGTTGGAGCAAACCCGTTTACCAACACACGTCTCGCACTGGCTACCGTACCGTTGGGATTGATGGCGACCTCAAACCCCGTCGACGCAGGCCTTAGTCTTGGGCGCGCTGTTTGGGCAAAGGCTTCAGAGCTAATAGAAAACACCCCAGAAGACACCACCATCGACACACTGAGAACACCGGACAACAACGTTTGAACCATTCGTAGCTCACCCTGCTGAACAGGGCGTTGATTGAAATTCATCCTGAATACCCCCAGTTACATGTATTCGCAATTCTGGTGCCAGAATATACTTTTTACAAAAATAAATTTTTTACAAAGATTTTAGCTAGATAGAAGCGCTGCGAGGCATAATTTTAACGCGTTCTGTTAGTTTAACTATATAATTTTTACACTGACAAAACGCGTTAAAGCATGTATTTTTTACAAATCACTGCCGGTCGGGAAAGTATTTTTTACGCAATTTTAGATTCGTCGAATTTTGAAATATGGTCTTTCAACGTATCAAATAAAACTTCATCGCTCTCAAAAACGTCTTCAACATAAGTCGAATCAAATAAGTACTGCGACATCTCTTGCACCACGTTGCGTAGTGGTTTTTTAAAATACAACCCATTAAGAGCGTTTTCAGACAACTCGGCCTTCAATTGTTTTTTCTGATTTTTAAACGCTTCAGACTCCGTAAAGTTCTGCGCACTCAAATCATCAAGATGCGCGCCGACACGTTCACGAATCGTGGTATTGATATCTTCTTCGGTCATGATCAACGAACTTAGTTTATTCGCACACTCGTCGTACAATTTGACGCGGTCTTGCGGATTAAAAATAATGTACTGACGATTCTCGAGTTTACCGATCATTGTTTTCGCCAATGTCTTAATGGAATTTGAATTGGTAAATGCTGACATAATTGCGTTTAGCCCCCTGCTGCTACAGTTTACTTTATCTTAATCAATCTACGCACGACCTTTTTGCGCATAGCCTCAAGATAATCTACAACATCCATCAAACCTAAATAATAAGATACACCCCACCACGTAAAAAAGGCAGCGCCCATTCCGCAAAAAATAGCCGTTAAACTCTTAGCAAAAATCATATAGCTATATTTTGGCAAGGCCTGGTCTACGAACATATATATTCCTAGATATGATAAGTAAGCCACTAAACCCACCACACAAGCTACTACTAAGTTTAGAGCCGCGTTTTTTAACAAACTACCTAACCCGCACGGCAAGTGGTGTTTCTCTAAATACCAAAAAAGAAACAGAGCATTCAACGTCGATGTCACCGAAGTGGCGACTGCCAAACTCCAAAACGGCCACTGTAAAACAAATAGAAACAACGCGTTCAAAAGCGCATTCAACGCAACCATCACAAAACTCAAAACCACAGGCACCTTTGTATTTTTATGCGCATAAAAAAGCGGCACCAAAATTTTTACCAAAGAATAACCTGGCAAACCCACACTGTAGGCCAATATAGCGGCCTGAGTGGCCAGGGAATCGTTCATGCCAAACGCGCCCCGCTGAAAGAGTAACTGCGTAATCGGCAAACTTAACGCACACATCCCCAACGCTGCAGGCAAATTAATGGCCAAACAAAGCCGAACGGACTTTTCTAACGCTAACGAAGCGTCTTCAATTTTTTTTGCCGCCAACGCACGCGACACCTGAGGCAGCGTAGCCGCAGCAAGCGAAACTCCAAAAATACCAATCGGAAACTGCATCAAACGAAACGCATAATTCAACCAACTCACCGCACCACTACCCTGACTTGTCGCAAACATTGAGTTGATCAAAATATTGCTTTGAGTCGCAGCCAAACCAATCGTACCGGGAATCATGAGTAACAAGACCTCACGTACGCGCGATTGCACCGGTGCACGCGCCGCATCTGGCGTCACAAAATGGCGCCACGAAAAACCCAGTCGACGTACCTGCCACCACTGCACAAAGAACTGCAAAAAACCACCGACCACCACACCCCACGCCATGGCATAGATTTTAGGCACTGCGTAATAGGCATGGGCCCACCAGGCGACTACAAGGCCGAAAAAAATCGAGGCCACATTAAACAACACGGGCGCAAAAGCCGGCAAAAAAAACGCACCTAAACTATTTAAAGCCCCCATTAAGACGGCAGCCATGGCCACTAACGGGAAAAACGGAAACATCTGCTGCGTTAGCGCGGTGGCGAGCTCTAGTTTGCCCGGTACGCTCTTAAATGACCCGGCATACAGTCCGACTAATTGTTCCGAAAAAAATATGCCTACAACTGCTAAACCGCCCGTAACCAATAGCAACCACTTCAGCACAGAGCCCAACACAAAATAGGCGCGGTTACGGGTAGGGTCGTCATGCAATGTACGGGTAAAAACCGGCACAAAAGCCGCACTCATAGCGCCTTCAGCAAACAAATCACGCAACAGATTGGGAATACGAAAGGCGATATTAAACGCATCAGCGGCATCGCTGGCGCCAAATAAAAACGCAAATACTTGTTCGCGCGCCAAACCCAAAACACGCGACATCAACGTCGCTAAACCCATACGCGAGGCTGCTGACTGCAATTGTTCGCCCGAGCGCCCACTAGTTTCAGAAGAGTTGGGTTGTTGTGTTGATGCCATAAATTTTTTCAGTTTATAAAGCGCGGCACGTAGACTTAAAGTTTACCCAACGTTTTTTCAAACTGCGCACGAATCTCAGACTCAATCGAAGCCCTCAACGGCCTAAGCAAAAGCCCAAGTGTCAAATCAACGGTCACTAAATTATCGCGGCATTCGACCACCGCCTCAAACCCTGTGCCCTTGGCTACGCAACGACCTGCGGCTTCGTCGGATTTGACTTCTTTGATTTGAAACTTTCCGGCCGATTGGTAGTATTCGAGCTTATCTTTTAACGCGGCAAACAACACACTTTGGCTACGATTAGGTACGGTCAACGCAAACGACATAATTTGTTACAAGCCTTTCGATTATTTTAGTCCGTTTAATCTGTGATGATTCTTGAACAGAATACCGTATTGAATTCTTTTGAGAAATTAAAACGATAGAAGCATACTAAAAAACGAAAAAGTTTTTTTCATCACACGAGGTACTCAGTACATGAGCTCAAAATCCACAAAGCAGACCACTCAAGATGCGGCGTCTTCAAAAATCACATTTAATAATTCTTTCACCAAACTTACCGGGGCCAAGTACCCAATTATTGCAGGTCCGATGTTTCTAGTAAGCGATGAAACTTTAGTAGCGGCAGCGTCGAATAGTGGCATTGTCGGCGCCTTTCCATCGTTGAATTGGCGCAATACCGAACAATTTGAAAAAGCGCTTGAAACTACTAAAAGTAAAATCGACGGCCGCCCATTTGGCGTAAACCTAATTGTAAATAAAAGTAATTTACGCCTAGGCAAAGACCTCGACGCCTGCGTGAACGCGAAGGTGCCGATTTATATTACCAGCCTCGGCAGCCCAAAACTCGTCATTGAAAAAGCCAAGACCTACGGCGCCAAAGTATTCTGCGATGTCACAACCTTAGACTACGCGCTGAAAGTGCAAGAGATGGGTGCCGATGCCGTAGTGGCCGTTTGCAGCGGCGCAGGCGGGCACGCAGGGCCCATCTCGCCGTTAGTGTTAGTGCCTTATTTGAAAAAACATTTAAAAATCCCTGTCATTTTGGCTGGTGGCGTATCAACAGGCGCGCAGCTAGCCGCTGCTTTGGCTCTCGGTGCCGATGCCGTCCAAATGGGTACCCGGTTTATTGCGACAAAAGAATGCAGCGTCGATGAAAAGTACAAACAAGCCATTATCAACGCCAACCCTGAAGATATTGTACTGACAAAAAAACTTACGGGCACACCGGCTGCGGTGATTAAAACTCCGTTTATTGAAAAACTGGGCAACGACCTCAACGTTCTTGAAGAGTTTTTACTAGCCAACAAAGCCACAAAAAAGTGGTTCAAACTAGCGGTCAACTTACGAGGTGCGTTGTTGTTAAAAAATGCCGCTGCAAAAGTAACGTGGAAAGAAGTATGGAGCGCTGGCCAGGGCGTGGGGTTAATTGACTCTGTGGAGTCGATCGAAAAAATCGTCGAAGACAT
>CAZYPH010000020.1:9371-18456 GCA_964649095.1 uncultured Oligoflexia bacterium
CATCATGCACGAAGCCCAAACCACTATTAAAAACATGAATCAATATTTATGAATTATTTTTCAAGCATCGTTATCGCCTTGAGTGGCGATAAAACCTATGACCGCATTACTGTTGAGCGTTGTTTCAAGTCAATTGTGCGAGACAACGACCGCACACCGCATGAACTGGTCATTGTATTACCAGAAGAATCTGCCGCACACGCAGATATAGAAAAATATATATTAGAGTTTCAACATACGATTGAAACCTCACATGTTGCCGACATCATCGACCCCATCACTCATCGTGCAAAAACACGTGCCATGGCCCGATCAAAAGATAAAGTGATTATTAAAAGAGGGTCGGCGGGATCGCTGCTCGAGGCTTATTTAACAGGCCTCAAAGCGGCCTCAGGGGAAATGATTGCGTGTATCGATGCGCATTTGGTTTTAACAGAGGGTTGGTTTCGATCGCTGCTATGGGCGGCCGATTACCACCGCTGGCAGGTGGTATCACCAACCATTCGCTCGATGCCACCCGACTTGTTAGATTTAGAAGAACGCACAAAAGCATTGGTAGAAAAGAACCTTTTAAAATCAGAAAAAAAGCAGCTTGATCTACGGGCCTTAGTAATGAGCCACAAAACCGCCGATCGTATTCTTGAGGCCAACTCAACACCGGCTAACCCAACACCCCAGGCAAGAAACGAACGCGAACAAACGCTGTGGATACAAAACCAGCTTCTAAACCTTGAAAAACATTTTGGCATCGTGGGTGCGAGTATTGTTTACGAATAACACTACATGGCACAGACGGATTTCAAGTTAGTTAGGAAGGGCGTCCACCTCGGTGCATCAAATAGAAACCGAAACTCATCGCAGGCAATACAACTTTGAAAATCAGCGCCCGATGACGACACTTGAAATTCTGCTACAGCAGCGTCTAACGCACCAATATAACCAGTCACATCGTTCGGAATAGACCAATGCTCAACTAAATACCTATGGGCCTGTAACACGTGCCGACAGGCGGAACGACGTGCCTGACCTGCTCGTTCGCGGTTCGAATACAAACGGAAATCGGATTCTAACTCGCCACCCAAAAACACAGACAGCGAGGGCTCTTGGCCGGTGCTATCACCCACGCGCAGCTGCGAAAAAAAACGCGAATCGACCGACTGTGCACCAATGCCCACAGAAACGGATCGATTGCCTGCACTATCTATAACCACACGAGGGTTAAGAAAATACTCAAACCGCGTCCAAGCATCTAACAAATACCGCGTTGCGGGTTGGCGCGAGCGGTAATACAGGCCTCTATTGATGCCGCCATTTATAAATAATTCTTGTTGTGTATAAAAATGCCCTTGTAGTGCGGGGTTTTCGTTTAAAGCCGCAAACCGAACTAAACCAGAATAGTTGACATCTAAATGAAAGTGCCGTGTGACGACTTGAGCTAACGTCGATCGCACTAAGGCTTCAATCCCAAGCGTGTCGTTGGGTGCTGGGGCCGACACTCTTGCATTAATAGATAGCGAAACCTCTATACGTCGCTGCAAATAAGTAAGTGCGGTTCGAAACTGCGGTGAACCACTAATGCCAAACGAACGCACACCTACTCGAAAACCTAACCTTCGATCAGGCCGATTGGCTGGGCGCCAAATGCTGCCTCCCACACTGAGCGCCCCGGCGTCGGCCAGCGACAACACCCCTAATGCCCCCAACGCCACAAGGCCGCTGTAACGCCCTAGTTGCTCGGAGGTACGATTCCAACTCGACGCACTTTGAAACCAATTAAAACGCTGCGACAACCCATACACGGATAGGTCAATCAATTGTTCGGTCGTAAAGTGGCTAGAAAGAGCCAGTAATAAGCGGTTTACGAGCTCGGTGCTGCGTTCGGGCGTCAGCGTTAACGAGAGATTCGATTGGGTGGCTGCATCTTGGTAGGGTGTGTTCAGGCGTTGGCCGATGTCGGTTAACATCCACTCCGCTAAGAGAGCATTCGTACGAATCACAAACGTGTGGGCCCTGGCTTGGGTTTCGGCATTCAATGTGCGTGGGTCTTGTACGATGCGACGAATTTGAGCAGTCGGATTAATGCGGTTCGCACCAAATAGAACGACCCACAGATTTAAAAATCGCACTATAACGTCTACGGACGATTGTGAGAGGTCTTGTAGTGCCGTCGGCGCCGGCGATGGCGATGGTGTGCCAGCACTAGGGAGATTGGTGTGCTGTTGCGCCCAACCAACCCTGGTAGATACGAGTACGAAACAAAAAAAGATGATCGCAGCCCGCCCCAGCGCAGGTTTTAGCACACTGTCCACGTAACAGAACGTAACGAAAGAGAATGCACATCGCCACCATGTACGTAGAAAATGTCTTGTATCTGCAAACCAACGAATTGGGCGATAGCCCTCGCCAACTCGATTTCTAAAAACTAATCTTAGACAACTATGAACACGTCTAAACCAAATTTTCGTAACGCCTTACAATTTGAAACCAGTCCGTATTTGTTATCGCACGCCACCAATCCGGTCGATTGGCACCCGTGGTCAGAGGCCTCGCTAAAACTAGCCAAAGATCAAGATAAACCGATTATATTGAGTGTGGGTTATAGCGCCTGCCACTGGTGCCACGTCATGGAACACGAGTGTTTTGAAAATGAAAAAATTGCGGCGTACATGAACGCCCATTTTATTTCGATAAAAGTCGATCGCGAAGAGCGCCCAGATCTGGACCACATTTATCAGAACGTCACGCAGTTGATGAATCAGGGTGGCGGCTGGCCACTCACCGTTTTTCTGACGCCCGACCTGAAACCGTTTTTTGGCGGCACGTATTTTCCACCCGAAGACCGTTACGGGCGACCAGGATTCCCGCGGGTTTTAGAGGCCCTACACCAAGCCTACACACAAGACCGCAACAACGTGATTGAGAACGCTAACAAGATGACCGCCGCCATTCAGCAGATTTCGCGGGGATTTGATGGGTTTGCGCCACCAGCGACGCAAAATCCAAACGCGGCCGCATCGAACACACTTGACGCGACTGGCAAGCCTGGAATGACGCTCGAGGGCTTGCACCGTGTGGCCGAAAAATATTTGTCTTCAGTGGACTGGAAAAACGGCGGGCTCGGTGGGCAACCTAAATTTCCGAACACCTCGACACTTAAGTTTTTATGGCGTTTTGGCGTAAAAACCGACTTTGCTCGCGCGGTCGAAGCCGTAACGTTGAGCCTTAGTAAAATGGCGAGCGGCGGTATTTTTGATCAATTACGCGGTGGTTTCCACCGCTACAGTGTAGATGCCGAGTGGCTGGTACCCCATTTTGAAAAGATGCTCTACGACAATGCCGAGTTGTTGTCGTTGTACGCTGAAGTGGTCGAAACGGACGCCGCTAACCAGAAAAAGTTTTTAAGCGACGACGAAAGATATACTTTTGTAAATATATTAAAATTTACATATAAGTATTTGGTCGACGAAATGCTCTCGCCACTAGGTGGATTTTATTCTACTCAAGATGCCGATAGCCTAGACGCTGCCACCGGCCATAAACACGAGGGTGCGTATTTTGTTTGGACGGCGACCGAAGCGCGCACGGTATTGCAAAATAGCGGGTTAGCGTTAGATAGCGATACTATTGAAAACACGCTGCAGTATTTTGGTATTTCCGAGCGTGGGAATTTTGAGGGTAGTACGCAGAATGTTTTGACGAAAAATCCTATAAAAACGACTCCCCCCCCAAAAAACATCGACGACTTACGGGCTGTTTTATTGCGCCACCGCGAAAACACACGCGCCCGGCCCGATCGTGATGAAAAAATCTTAGCCTCTTGGAATGGTTTGTTGTTAGAGGCCTTGGCCAAAACCAAACGGGCCTTTGAGGCGGTAGGCGAATCAAATTTGGCGGAGGACGTGCTAAGTAAGGCCGTTAAACTGGTGGCATTTTTTGAAGCCCATCTGGTAAAGCCGGCCGCCAGCAACAACAACGCGCCTGCTGATGCCCAACACGAGCTGGCGTTATTTGCGCAATATAAAGACGGCCAAGCGAAGGGCTCTGGTTTTTTAGATGACTACGCGTTTTTTGCGAATGGTTTGTTAGAGCTCTCGAAGAGTATTGAAACGAAGAGCATTGAAACCGCGCCGCAGGGACCGGGACTCACCCCGCAGCATTGTATTGTGTTAGCTCAAAGGGCGCTCAACTACCTCAATCGCCACTTTGCCGACACCACGACCCCTGATAGTTACGGCTACTTTTACACACCCCACGGCACGGAAAATTTGATTACACGTACGAAAAATTTTTACGACCAAGCCATTCCCAACGGCAATGCCGTGGCCGCCAAAGTGCGTTTGGTATTGGCCGCGATTGAAGGCAATACCGTAGCGTTAGAGGGTGTCGAAAAAACCGTCGCCAAAATATTTCCGTTTTTATCCCAAAGCCCACACGGTTTGGGAGAACTGACGAATCTTTGTTGGTTGTTTTATTTGCAGCCGGCAACAATTACGGGCCCTAAAGCAATTTTATTTAGTGCCTCGCCGTATGTTTTTGTAAAACCCGCAGCGCCGAACGACAACACGCACCAGTACGTTGTATGCCACGAACAAACCTGCTACGCGCCGACCGAAAAACTTGACGATGTGTGGGCGCAGTTGGACGACGTGTTTGGGTTGTAATGCCATTTAGGCCGTTTGGTTAGTTCCCCCGGAAAAAGGCCCGTCTGCTTTGGGCATTGGAAATACAAAACTGCGTCGTCGGGTTCTTCCCAGCTAGTGAAAATAAACTTTGCCCAACGCACATGTTCAACATCTACGGTTCCCTTTCTTGGGTTGTAGACTGTTAGCCGCGAATTATTTGGCACTAGCGGTATTACTGACTTCTACTGACCCGTTCACGGGGCATTCTTACCGATCAACGACACTAAATAAATTTATATATAACGAAAACATAAGGTTATGTTATGCGATGTTCCATGAAAAATAGATGGAGACGTCTAAGTTTAACGTATAGTGGCCCTTTGATGGAAATCTTAGGTGTACCGATTATCGCATTGATGGGGCCAACTTCAGTCTTTCGACGAGTGCGATCAGATCCAATAGTTCCGAAAACGTGGTTAGGGGTGATGATCTTACTCGTTGTTTCTAGATTTATCGAATTAGTAAAGAAGGCCCGCTAAATGCATAGTTTCAAGGGCTTACACATCTTAGCAGAGATGAGCGGCGTTTCTTCGGACAAGTTAAACAACAGAAAATATTTAGAGTCAATTCTTGTGGATGGCATTAGAATTGGTAATGCCACACTTTGCAGCATCCAGAGTAAAGAATTTGAGCCCCACGGTGTGACTTGTGTCGCAATGCTTGCAGAATCTCATGCAACCATTCATACGTATCCAGAACATCGGATTGCTTACATTGACGTTTTCACGTGCGGTAAGGCAAACCCGGAAGCAATTGTTGAACACATAATGTCAGAGCTCGAGCCCAAAGAAAGCAATGTCAGGTCGATCCAGAGGGGGGCACTTTTAGATAGCTTCCCACCGGCGAAGGCAAATGATCAGGTTGATATCGAAGAAACAATAGCACCCGGTCTCTCTCGGACGTGGCATATTGAAAGCACAATTTTTCATAAGGCTACCCGATTTCAAGAGGTGTTAATTGGAAAGACTGCTCAAGGTGTTTCGCTTTTTTGCAATCGCGAACGCCAAAGCACTGAACTTAGCCAATTAATATATCATGAAGGTCAATTCATTCCTGCGGCCCTCCTCGCAAGAGAACTAAAAAATGTTTTAATTATCGGATCTAGTGAAGGCGTGGTTTCAAAAATGGCTTTGGAATGCGGTGCCGAAAAAGTTGTGCATGTCGATATTGATCAAGAATGTGTAGAATTGTGCGCTCAATATCTCCCCTATGGGTATACCGCAAACGATGTAGAGGATGCACTCAATGGTAAATCTAATGTTCAACTATTGTGCGAGGACGGGTTTACGGCCGTTGAAAAATTTCGTAAAGGCGGTCAGAAATTTGATGTGATTGTAATGGATCTACCTGATGAGGATGGCGAAGTTAAGGAAGCCCAGCAAAATAGACTTTATGATGAAAATTATCTTAGGCAATTAGTAGATTTACTAACGCCAGAAGGTGCTCTGATTACTCAAGCCGGCTGCCCAACTTATTGGCGAAATGCCACGCTGAAAAGGAGTTGGGAACGCTTCTCAAAGGTTTTCAAAACTTCGGTTTATTTTGACATGCCGGAACAAGATTGGTCTTGGCTTATAGGCAGTCCAAAACTGCTACCATCTCCATTAGAAAAGATGACCGCCAGGCTCAAGTCATTAAGTTACACTCCACGGTTTATCGATGAAGAATCGATCAGGGCATCTACCATTCTTCCAATTAGCGTGCGGAAGGATTTATGAGTACGTTTCAGAACAATCAGTTTGCTTCGCAAATTAGAGCACCAAAAGATTCAAGTCCGGTCTCTGTGCACACGGAATGGGAGCCCCTTGAAGAAGTGATTGTTGGCGAAATCCTAGACGCCCGTGTTCCGGATTGGCATGTTTCTTTGGAATCGGTACTTCCTCAGAATGGTCTAGATTTTTTTAAAAAACACCAGGCAGGCCTATTTCCTCATGATCAGATATTGTTGGCACAAAAGGAGCTGGATGGCCTAGCAGATTTTCTAACGTCGGAAGGGATCAAGGTAGTACGGCCAACTCCTTTAGAAAATATTCCCTTTCAAACACCATGCTTTACGTCCTCAGGCAGTTTTTATTCAGCAATGCCAAGAGATTGTCTGTTGGCCATTGGCGATCTTATTATTGAGGCTCCGATGGCATGGCGAAGCCGATACTTTGAGACTTTTGGCTTTCGTCGAATTTTGAATGATTATTTTAATCGTGGATCACGATGGATTTCAGCTCCAAAACCGACGTTGTGCGACGACTTGTATCGCCGTGATTTTATTCGCAGATCCGATCGATTCGAGTCTGTCTTGACAGAGTTTGAACCAGTTTTTGATGCCGCAGATTTCTTTAGACTCGGCCTAGACATCATAGGCCAGTTGAGCCACGTAACAAACCGGAGCGGGGTAGAGTGGTTACAGCGCCATCTAGGCCCCGAATACAAGATACATATTTATGATTTTGACGATGCGCAGCCAATGCATATCGATACAACAATACTGCCCCTCGCTCCTGGGAAAGTATTAGTAAATCGCGAATGGGTAAGTAAAATTCCAGCCTGTTTTAAAGACTGGGAAATTTTACATCCGCCCAAGTCAGTACTTCCGCAAACCCACCCACTTTATATGACAAGCGCATGGATCAGCACTAATGTTCTAATGTTAGATGAAAAGCGGGTCTTAGTTGAAGAACAAGAAGAACCTCTTATCGAAGCATTTAAGAAATGGGGATTTCAGCCGATTGGACTGCCATTCCGAAACTTTCAATCATTCGGAGGCTCGTTTCACTGCGCGACTCTCGATGTTAGACGAACTGGAAAACTAAGAAGCTATTTGAGTTAAATTGTAAACGTTGAGCATAACACGATGAATCGTTCCGTTATTTCTGTTAAGGCCGTAAATAAAACTTTTCGAGTGAAAGCTTCAAACACGACAAACTCTGGTTGGTTGCGAAAACTGTTTCCCGTTTATGAAGAGTTTACGGCGCTACGAAACATCGACATGAATTTGCAAGTCGGGGAATGCCTCGGAATCCTGGGCCCAAACGGAGCGGGTAAATCCACGCTAATTAAAATCCTATGTGGTTTACAACTGCCATCAGACGGTAACGTGATGGTCATTGGCCAAGAGCCCTATCGCCGAGGAGCACATTTCTTAAAGCAAATTGGAATTGTCTTTGGTCACAAGTCATCGTTGTGGTGGGACTTGCCCGTGATCGATAGTTTTGAAGCCGCCAGAATTCTCTATGATATTCCGCGAGAACGATATCAAAACAATTTACAAAAACTCACTCGGATGTTGAATCTGGAAAAAATTCTCGACAGGCCCGTACGTGTTTTAAGCTTGGGAGAAAGAGTTAAAGCCGAAATAGTGGTGAGCCTGCTTCATGATCCAAAATTATTTTTTCTTGATGAACCAACTATTGGTTTAGATATTACATCTAAAGCTGAATTACGCGATTGTTTGCGCACGTGGGTACGCGATCGAGAAATGGCAATATTGCTCACCTCTCATGACGTTAGTGATATCGAGCAATGCTGCGATCGGGTTTCTTTGATTCACCAAGGTAGTTTTAGATTTACCGGAACGATTCAAGAGCTTCGTTCCAATTTGTCCAATTCTGCAATGGGTACGGGCTCGTCTAAAGATTCTCTGGAAGAGATGTTAGTAAAACGATTCCAAGAGTGGCATCAGGAAAATCATGCTCGTTGATACACTGAAGAATCAAGTTGCAGCATTCAGAGTCTACGCAGGCGCTGCGGCAAAACTACTGGTAGCGGACTGGGGTCTACTGATTTCTGATTTCATGCTCGCAACCACCATCCCTTATTTAGTGCAGTTTCTAATATGGAAAATGCTGTACCTAGAGACTAATACAGCATCGACTCTTGGCTTTAGTGAAGTGCAATTGCTTTTATATTATGCCTACGCAATTTCATTGAGTCGACTCAACAACGGTTACGATATTATCCAACATCTATCCTCTTCCATTCATGAAGGCACTCTTGAGCTTCAGGTGGTTCGGCCGTGTCCCTATCCCCTGCAGCGCCTTTTTGACTTTTGGGGGGGAGGACTCTTTTAGGGCACTCCCGTTTTGTTGGTTTTCATTCTCCACGCAGTTGTACATTCGTTTGGGGCACATGGTTTAAACGGGCTCGCATTTCAACCCGTTTATTTGTTGGGCATCGTGTTTCAGTTTATTCTTTCTCAAATTTTGTGTTTTACGGTGGCATTTGCGATCGCTCTGGGCGCGTTCTGGCTGATCAAACCAGATCTGCTGCTCTCTTTGATAACGGTCATATCTAGTTTTTTTGGCGGTTGCCTTTTGCCACCCACCTTTTGGTCGGATTGGATCAAACCGATTATGCTTTATAATCCATTTCGTTACATGATAGCTGCTCCTGCCGAATTAATGATTCAC
>CAZYPH010000020.1:18466-19575 GCA_964649095.1 uncultured Oligoflexia bacterium
CCATCCTATTCAGAGTTGGCTCAAGCGCTTTTGGTCTCGATCTCATTTATTATTTTCTTTTCCGTATTTATTTACACCGTCTGGAAATTATCAATCCGCAAATACGTTAGTGTAGGTGGTTGAGTGGATTTTCTATTTTTGATGAAGCAGAGTCTTCGAAGCCAAGCGGTCTACAAAACAAACTTTATTGGCTATGTTTTTACGCTTTTAGTTATTTACGCTATTCGTTTTATCTTCATCGATAGTTTGTATCAGCTGACCCCGACGCTTGGCGGTTGGAATAGAACTGACGTTTTAGGTATTTTATATTTTTCATTGTTAATTACTGCATGGGCGGGAAGCTTTGATGTTTCTATCTATCATTTTTTTTCTTTAGCCCATCGTGGGAAAATAGATCCCTATCTCATGAAGCCGGTCCTGCTCGAATATCTAATCTTCTTTCGCTGGTGTCGGCCTGGGAATCTATTTGTTGGCTTTGTTATCGCACTTTGCGCCCCTCTTTTTTTTCAAGTTGTGGGGCAGCCAATCTCGTTACCACTACTCGCACTAGGATATTTGGGCGCCGCAGTTGGAACGTTAGTTCAATTATTGATAATTGCTATTTTTTGCTTAGCCACACTCTTGAGTTCGCGAGAATTGCCGGTGAGCTTCATTGTCGGAGAACTCAACCGACTCTCCCAATACCCGCCTACTCTTTTTCCAAAGCCGCTTCGAGTGACTCTTTTGATTTTTTTACCACTGGTGTTTACGGCCTCAGCCTGTGCGGCTCTAGTATTTCAAAGTGATCCAACGTATTTGGTTTATCTGGCCATCACGTTGATTGGCCTGTCACTGCTATTTCATTTTTTACTAAGATATTTGCTTACTCGATTTAATAACTTTGGGGGGTAAAGGTTACGTTGGATGTATTTATGTGTTAGATCACCTCTATACAATAAGTGGGAGCGTCTTATTTATTGTGCACATAAACAGGAGGACTAAAGATGAATCAATTTGAAAATATTGACCTTGGGTTTGAAGTTGAAGGCGTTTGTTTGCAAATAACTGTCTTGCCAAATACTAACACCATCGCGTTCAGAGAGAGCGCTAATGAGCCTTCTCGCTGTCAT
>CAZYPH010000020.1:19585-26169 GCA_964649095.1 uncultured Oligoflexia bacterium
TTCAGGTGAGAGCTAAATAAACGAGATTTAGCTCTCACCTCACCTTCACTCTCAAACTTGTTTATGCATTTATATGACGTAGGCCAGGATACTTTTAACCTAGATGCAATCATCGCAAACTCTAAATACTCTCCCTCTAATACTCCAGAAACGTTGCAGCAACAGGAAGAACTTCTTCAAATTTGGCAAACTCGTCGGAATGAACTCCATGGGCGAGCGCTATTTTCTGCCGAAGAAGTTGAAAGTTTTAAATTTAAGCGTGTTCAGAAAATCGTAGATTTTGCTTTTTTGAATACGGATTTTTATCACGAACTTTATAAATCGGCAGGTTATTCACCAGGAGCAATTCGATCATGGCGGGATTTCGAAGCGCTACCGCTGATTTTAAAAGAAGACCTTAAAAATAATTTTCCCTCTCGAATTGTTGCCAAGGGCTTTGATATCAATCTCTGCCATAAAATTAAGACCTCCGGATCAAACGGATCGCCACTAACCATGCTTCTCGACTGGGACCGGGTCAAATATGACACAATCGAGAGAATTCGAATGTACGAGCTCATGATCGGCCGAGCTATCGAGCCTCATGAGTATCGGTACAATGTGGATTTTACCCGATGGTTTATAACGTCATTTTTAGGGACCCATCGTTGTTTTACCGTGAACCTTAATGCTTCGGTTGATTCCGTGATCGAGCACGTAAAACATATACGCCCGGTGGTTGTTGCCGGCATGGGTAATCGAATTATCGAAATCGCTGAAAGATTTGCAGAAAAGGCCATAAACCCGAGAGACTACGGTGTTCAATGCTTTTCGACTCATAGTGAGACTACTTTAAAAGAAGATCGAATGAGTGTTGCTAGACGGATTGGTGTGCCCATACTTGATGAATACTCATCAGAAGAATTGGGGTTAATCGCATACGAATGCAATCAATATCATTATCACATTGTTGAAGACGTGACACATGTTGAGCTTTTGTCGTCTGGGGTCTCTGGAGCTAATCGCCTAATAGGGACCGAACTTTGGAATCGACCGATGCCGATCATTCGTTATGATCAAGGAGATCTTGCGGAACTAGATACAAACATAATGCCATGTGCCTGTGGATCGCAGTTTCGAAGATTGAAAACATTTCAAGGCAGAGCGGATCAATTTTTAGTGAGTCCAACTATAGGAAAAATTCTCCCGATGAGAGTTTTGGCCGTTTTGGGAGCGTCTTTTACCAACCAATCCTCAGGTGTCGCTATGTTCAAATTGGTACAAACAAAGAAAGATTTACTAGAGCTTATACTGGTTCCCGTGGGACCTGTCGTCGCATGTCAAGAATCCATTCAACTCTTCACAAATAGAATTTGCTCACTTTTTGATTATCCGATGGAAATAAAAGCGACGTTCTGCAGTAGAATTATTGAAAAGAGTAGCCATAAAAAAAGAACAATTTTGAATCGTATTGCAGACGCATGAAAATGTGTCGCGGTTTCATTTTCACCCTTGGGATTCCCCCGCAAGGCACAAAACGCTACCCGTTTTAAATAAAAGTGGAGATGTCGAACAGTCGCAGACACCCGCCCCGCCTAATTTGACTGCAAGAGCAAAAGGCAGGGCTGTCTCATAAAAGCACCTGCGGCCTATCGGTTTGAATCCTGCGTTGGTTAGGAGCGCCACATATTTCAGCGCTCCCACCTAATACCGAAGAATCTACCGCGAGCCGTTGTTCCTAGGTGTCCCGCCAGAGCCCGGTGCCGTAGGTGTGGGCGGTGCCGATTCTGGTGCCACCGGCGTCACCCGAATCCGTGATTGATAGGGGTTCGAAGGTTGCTGCCTTCGTACGGTATCTGATCCTTCGTAGATGCTGCGATATAGCGAATCCACCGCTTCTAATCGTTCGGCTCGGCGTGCATCCTGGCGCGCATTCCAAAAGTGTGGTTCAGGTTCGCCGGCTTGCTGCCGCGGCGGCGGTACACTTGCGCCTTCAGATGGATCCACTGCACGAGGGGGTATTCCAGAAAAATGGTCTTCAAATCGCTGCAAAGCACCATACAGCTCCATACCCAATATAAAGTCCGCCCACACACGAGCAAGATTCTCAGCCCCCGGACGGGTATCCCCCGGAGTACGTGCGGCCACTGGAGGACGAATATCCCCTACTGAATCACTCTCTACTTCTGGCCTCGGCAGTCGAAGATTCTCCTCTCGCTCAAACGACGAACGGAACTCAGCCTCAAGGCGCCCTGCTAAACGCTCGACGCCCCGTCGATAGTTTTCCGCCGTCAAGTTGTCGGGACGAAATCCGGGCTCGCGGATCAGGGCCGTGACTAGATGATCAAATAATTGTTCCACTCCGCGCGGACGTCTCCCTAAAAAGGCTCTAAAAGCGTCATCACGGGCAGCGGCGCTTCCACTGCTACCTGTACGTGTGAACCGCACTACACTATTCGCGATCAACTCCACCGCTTGCTGACGCAACTCCCCGAACGTTGGAATGGCATCCCGTGAATAACCATAATTAGGATGCTGCATATCGCGTGGGGCTACGCCACCGGCGACGCGGCTTGGGCCGCCGCCCTCGCTACGCACCTCAACCGCTGGGGCGGCCTCTAAAGCCACCTGTGCTAACTGGCCTAGAGCATTCAATCGGCCCCGTTCGGCCATATACGTAGCTACTAGATGACTCACATGAGCGTTTTCGAGGAGGGGCACCGGTGAGTTGGCCATCAGGGCCCGGCTAAAGCGTTGCATTTCACGCGCCCGCAAAAACTGCCCAATCATCCCCCGACCAAAACCATGAATAAACCACACTCGAGTTAAAAAACTTTCGTTAATCTTACTATAGGTACTGGCTATTTGGTCTTGTAAACCCATGAGCGTCGCGATACCCGCCATCGGGCCGTCTTGAATACCGGTGCTTCCCAAAGCAGTCAGCCGATTGTGGTTACTGCTGAAAACGTATAAGGAACCAAAATCCGTCACCAAATCACCGATCGCCGCCACAACCATGTAGGTCATAAGCCCCGAATGGTAGCCAGGGGACAGCGGCACAAAAAGATCTACGTTAAACAAAAAGCCCGAAAGCCCCTCGGCCTGCTCCGCCCAGTGTTTTGCTTTAGCCCAGGCACGATCTGCCAAGGGCGTCTCACCCGTAATACGATCGAGTTCTGCGGCCACGGCCCCATCACCTAAGGCGTGCAACAACTGCCCGGCCTCGCTATTGGCCAAATCACGCAAACGGTCGGCACCCTCACCACCCGTAGGCATTGGGCTTGCGTAGATCGTAATCTCACGCTGCAAACGCCTAGCCGCGGTTCTTAAATACGGCGTTAATATCGCCCCGACAACCGCTTGAGTGGCCGCCTGCGCCGGATTGAGTTGACGCAGTATCAACGGACGCACATCCCGTTGCAAAATACGCGTCGGCCAATCGCGGTCTTCATAGATGCCATCGAAATTCACACTACTGTTGGAATGGAGCGCACGATTCAAGATATCGAGTAACGGCGTGCGGCTCAGTCCCGGTAACAATGATCGGGTGACTTCGCCTGGGCGTGTGAACGCGGCAACCATGATGCGTTGTAAAAGATCGGCGTCGCCACCGATAGGCTGATTCAAAGCGGCACTCGAGTCCGCTCTATTGGCCTGAATCGATGCGATGAGACCATACAACGTATTCGCATCGGG
Organism: uncultured Oligoflexia bacterium; assembly: GCA_964649095.1. Lineage (GTDB taxonomy): Bacteria > Bdellovibrionota > UBA1018 > UBA1018 > UBA923 > CAZYPH01. The sequence goes on from CAZYPH010000020.1 coordinate 23,261, forward strand.
GCTAGAGTTGAAGTAATCACTCAGTTTACCAATCAAGTCGTACAACTTCATACTAGCCGGCGTCGTGAGCCTAACCCCCGTTGGTGATGATATAGCTGGGCTAATAACATGCTCTCGCAACGTGGCCGCCACCGCTGCAGGCAACGGAATCTCGTTAAATAAAATCGGGTAGCTCTGTTGGTAAAAACGCACAATGGCCGAATAATAACGCACCAAAAGCGTGACATCGTTTGCCAAACGCCCTCTAAAATACTGCTGGCGTTCTTGTCTTGGCACAAAAAGTTTTTCTAAAACCTGCTGATGCTGCGACAAATACCCTGCCGCCGCCCGCACTTCGCTCTGCAAAGCACTTAAACGGCCAGTTCTATCTAACAGGCGGCGCTCGACGGCTGAAAGACGCAGCGACCAAACATCATCCAGACGAATGGAATTATCACCAATCAACGCCTGAAAAGCCGTAAGCAAACCAGAATACAAACCCGTGGCCATAGAGGCTTTACTGACGAGTAACATCTGGTTAAAGGCCTCCAGCACAGGGCGCAAAAGAGTGCGATCCTCAGACGTTAACACCGTCGTATTGGTGTCATTCACAATGGCTAGATACTGCTCAAACGTACGGCGTGGTGTTTGCCAGTCCAGGCGTCGCAACGCCAAAGCACGATCACTCGCATCGCGTGCGATCGCACCTCGTAGACGGTTGATAGCCTGGGCACAAACAGCGCCATCTGAGCCACAACGGCGCAACACTAAGTCCAACCCACGAGCCACAATAGGCGTGACACGAAAGATTCTCTGTGAGGCTTGCTGCAGCTTTGTCTGTGCTGTTCGACATTCTTGGCTTTGCGCATTCTCACCACACACGCGGCTTTCAGCTTCAGAAATACCGCCATAAAAACCCACCATGGTGGGCACCCACTCTGGCAGCGGCGTCGACACGGGCGCTGGTGCGCTGAGGATGGCATTGACGACATCGCCTGGCCCGATATCGTCGGGTAACTGATCAGGTGTTAAAGCACGCCTCTCAAGCGCCACAATATGGCTTGAAATGCGGTACATACGATTTGCTGCCGTGACGAGGTCACGTGTTAAGATCGCACGTTTTACAGCGACAGCACGGTCAAGGTCGTGCCCACGTCGGGATTGAATTATAGGGGCCAATGCTCTACTGCGTTCATTTTGAAGTGCTACAAAACTAGCCGGGGCGCCGCTTTCTGAGGCCAATTGACTTTCTATACCTTCTAATTCTAACGCCGTAACCGTCAGCTGAGCTGTTATGGCATCGCGCCACTGTGCCGTCTGCACCTGGTTTTGTGGCGTGACCCGACTAAAATCGACATTCGACAACAGTACAAAATCGTCCAACGCTTTAACCATGAGTTGTTTTCGTAGCTGCTTAGCCAAAGACCGCATCACAAAACGTACTTGCGACTCGGAACTTCCCGAAAAACGACTGGGTTCGTTCTGAATCAACTCCCAAGCCAACCGGTCACTGCGCGCGACACTCTCCATCATTCGGGCCACCACGGCAACGGTGACACGTCGTGAGTAGTCGAGCAAATGCGGTACTGGATGCTGGTGCGGACTCACTAGTGCCGCAGCTATGGCACCAAAGTCTCCACCTAAACGACCAATTTTACGCACATCAAAGACCTGAGCCACACCAGCGATACAATCAGCCGAGGGCGTAGCACCACACGCTCGAATACCACTCAAACGATTGATGATCGTTTGCGTGATAATGTTGTTAAATGCCACCGCTGCAGCACAATACTGCCGGTCAGCACTAGGCGACGCCGCACTGGTCTCAGCACATCTACCCTGGGCGCGCGGTGTGATCGCCGCAAATTTTTGTAACGCCCGCACCAAATAACCACGAGCCTTGAGCCGGTATAAACGCTCTTGAACCATGTCGACGCTTTGTGCGCGCAGCTCATGTACGATCGGCGGTACACTCGAGGGTAACGCCAACGCCAAACGTTCGTTTTCATACAAAACGTTATTTACGACCGTCTGTTTTAAAACCGAAAGTTTTAAGGCTTCCGTCTGCAAGGCACTACCTAAATACGGCCGATTGAGCACATGCTGTAGACCGCCATACAGCGCTTGAACCCGCGGCGCACTGTAAAATCGCAGGCGAAAACCCGCATTTTGCCCGGTCACGGTTTCAAAATAAAATGGGGACGATGAACTCAGACCTTCAATCGCGGTAAACGATTGGCCTGCTTGGTGGCCCGTGTCTTCGACATTTTCACGCACGCGCTGGCCAATTTCTAGAGGCAATAAAATCTCGAACCCTGAAATCGCCATCTGGTTATTCGGTAGCACCGCACGGCGAAGGTATTGATTGGCGTGGTCGGCCGTTTCGATGCGCATCAACGCATCATGATACACCCGCAAAAACGGCGAAAGAAGGCGTGCGGCGGCGTCACGATAGTCGACCCGAGCCTCCTCGTTATTTGAATCACGATTTTCATTCTGGGCGGCAAAGGCTTGCAGGGCTGTTTTTATAGTTTGCAAGGCCCCCACTGCGCGCTGCATGCGGCTACCGAGGTCGCTACTGCCCGAGGCCAATCGCGACTCGATTTCACTAACCGATTGCAACAAGGCATCAGCCGGTGCCTGCACGGCTCGCTGAAACTCTGCAGTCACCGTTGATCTACGCTGCTCAAACTGGCGCTGGCGGTCGGTTTGCTGGGCCATAGCCGCAGTCACACCGAAGTGCACAACACTTACCCACAAAAACACCCAAAAGAATACGCGTGCCGATACTGCGGTCATCTGGCCGCTGTTTCGCTGATGGAATAACTTCATGGCTGCCTCGAAATCGGAATATGGTCTACCCTAAGACGCAAGGTCGATGGATTCTCGACATACGCTGCAAAGTAATTCTGGAATAGACGTACAATATC
>CAZYPH010000021.1:0-18077 GCA_964649095.1 uncultured Oligoflexia bacterium
GTATTCAACAACCAGGGGTTGTACTGCAGTTTGGTGATCAGCGTTATGATTGTAACACCTTTCTATCTGCGCCGCCTAGTGTCGAATCAGGTGCCTCAGCTGTCGCAGCTCCTGATGATTATGAAGTGACGATTCCATTTTCAGCCATTGCCGATTTCGCAACACCTGAATATCGCGGCCAATCGGTGGTGCTTGTGGACGGTGTGACCTCCGAGCCGAATAATGGATTTTTGGCCGATCGTTACAGTGTTTGGCACTTAAGTCAGGGTACTACGTCGAGCGCGTCTTCAGAACATACCACAACTCCTAACTCTAGTCTTGTGTTGGGAGCGTGTGTTTGGTGCCAGCGTTCTGCGCAAGAAGTAGCCGCAAACCTGCAGAGTGTGGCCATTAGTTTGTTGCAGAATCCTGCGAATGGTGAGGTTCGGTATTTTTCGACATTACATGACGAGTTCCAGTTTGCATCGATTACCGTTTTGCAGATGTGGGCTCGAGCGTTGCACGTGCAATTAAACCGAGCTATTCCTGCAACCAGCGGTAAAGTATTTCGTGTGGCGCTGTACGGTATTGGGGCAACGGATCCCGTAAAATCCCGCACCGTACCGCCTGGAGTTTTGATAGTGATCCAACTTTTTAATCAAACGTTATGATACATAGTGAAAATTGTATATTTTGCAAAATTGCAGCAGGCACGATTCCTGCTGTAAAGATTTTTGAGAACGAGTTTGTTTTTGTCATTAAAGATATCAATCCCCTGGCTGAACATCATTATCTTGTGATTTCAAAACAGCATGTTGTTTCACTCAATGACGCCGACGCCAGATTCATTGAGACGGTAGTGCCTAAAGTATTCCTCGCCGCAGCTACGGTCGCACAAACATTAGGTTTTAAAGAACGGGGTTACCGTGTGGTGATCAACAACCAGTCTGCCGCCGGCCAATCTGTGTGGCATACCCATTGGCATGTTCTCAGCGCCCCAGCGCTCGGGGTGTTTGCGTAGTTTTGAGGGTGCTTGAAACCTACCTAGCATAGACGATAATCTATCGAGACCAGTGTAATTTTTGGAGAATCAAAATGTTAACCTATTTGCGTCCGGTATATTTCGTAGTGGCTTTCGTAATTAGTCTCAGTGCGTATGCTGATCCACCGAAACCAAAATACGGGCCTGCCAATGCCCCGCGTGCAGTCCCTCTATCACGTTCGAATGATTATTTTCGTAGTGCGGAACATCCATCGCCCGATTTTTGGGCGCTCATGCCTTATTATTTAGACCAACATACCGGTGCTTCTTGTTCTGTGGCGTCAGTGGCTATGCTTGTGAATGCTGTTCGCAGAAATACGAATTTAACATCGGATGATAAACTAGTGACGCAGGCCGATCTCTTAAGGCGTGTGACTGCCGAGAATTGGAGCCGTCGAGTAGGTCCGCGTGGCCATGGGGTTAACTTAGATCAGTTGGGGCGTTTAATTCAGGCGAGTTTATTAAACTACGGTGTGACGGGCGCGTCTGTAGCCGTGGTGCACACATCAGATGCGTCGAGCGCTACTCTCGAGCGCCTACGTCGAGATCTTATTGAAAACGAAACATCTGGGATGAATTTCATCGTCATTAATTTCAATCAAGCAGCATTCACGGACGATGCCGAAGTAGGGCATATTGCCCCGCTTGCAGCGTACGATCAGGCAACTCGTAAGGTGTTGGTGTTAGATCCTGACCGCGAGTGGTACGAGCCCTATTGGGTATCTGATACCGATCTCTTAGCTGGCATGGCGACGCGCGATTCCGCCGGCGCAGCATTTCGGGGATATATTAAAATTCAAATACCCGCGTCGCGCTAACACGCCTGCCCTGGGCTCCGCCTAACAAGCAAATCCAATCGAAAGGCCCAGATGAGCCTTTTTCCGGATGAACTAACTAGCTTCGTGCTGCCGCTCGATGAGGGCGCCTAACCCCGCTAATTTTTTTTCCATGCTCTCATAACCGCGGTCGAGGTGGTAAATGCGGCGCACGGTGGTTTGACCCTGCGCTGCTAGACCGGCCAAGACTAGACAGGCTGAGGCGCGCAAGTCGGTTGCCATCACCGTGGCACCCGTCAGATTCTGGCTTGAATGTAGGCCACGTACGATGGCTGTTGGACCTTGAATTTTTATATCCGCACCTAGGCGTAAAAGCTCGGCAACGTGCATGAATCGATTTTCAAAAATGTTTTCTGTAATAACAGACGTCCCAGTGCTTAACGTCATGACCGCCATAAACTGGGCCTGCATATCGGTTGGAAACCCAGGGAATGGCATGGTCTTGACGTCCACTGGGTTGGGCTGTTTGGTCATTTGCAGGCGTACAGCATTGGGTAGACGCGTAATCGTTGCACCCGCGGCTTCGAGTGCTACTAAAAGTGCGGATAAGTACTCCGGTTCGATACCTTGCACCGTAATATCACCTTGAGTAATCGCCCCAGCACATAGGTATGTGCCCGCTTCAATACGATCACCAATCACGTCATGTTGGGCACCGTGAAGGCTTTGTTGGCCTTTTATGACAATGGTCGATGAGCCTTCTCCCGAAATTTCGGCTCCCATTTTTCTTAGCAGATGCACTAAATCGATTATCTCGGGTTCCTTCGCTGCATTGCGAATCGTCGTGACCCCATCGGCCAGGCAGGCCGCCATAATCGTATTTTCGGTAGCTCCAACAGAAACTTGCGAGAACACAATCTCAGCCCCATGTAATTTAGGGCACGTAGCGCGAATATAACCGCCACTTAATTCAATCTTCGCCCCCATTTGCTCTAACGCTTTTAAATGCAAATCCACCGGACGCGCCCCAATCGAACAACCACCTGGCAACGAGACCAAGGCTTCGCCAAAACGCGCTAAAATAGGACCTAAAACAAGAACACTCGCACGCATGGTACGCACTAAATCATATTGCGCCTCAAGGCTTGTTAAAGAATCCGCCGTGATGTGAGTGCTCCCTGTGGCATCGTTTTCCACTCGGCAGCCAAGATTTTTTAACAACTTAGTTGTCGTAGAAATGTCAGCCAGGTCAGGAACGCGATTCAAGCTAACCGTGTCTTTTGTAAGCAGGGCTGCAAACATCAAAGGGAGACTCGAGTTTTTCGCTCCGGAAATTAAGACCTCGCCCAACAGTTTGTGGCCGCCTGAAATAACTAATTTATCCATAGTTTGATCTCAAATATTATATATAGTTTTTTATTAATATGATTCGGGGCCGCCCAGATAGGTCGTTAATAACGCTAATCTGGTGTTCTGGGAATGCTTCGCTAAAAAGCGTTTTGGTTTTAATGGCACGGTCATGAGAAATTTCAAAAATTGCAAAACGTGGTTCGATAATGGCTTGGTCCCGTGTATCTGTAGTAAATATATTTTGTTTAACAATTTTAATGGCCAGACGATAGTAGTCTAGACCATCATCGTCTTTAGCAAACAACGCTGTATGGGGTTCGTGTTGCAATACATCGTCTGCAATTTCGTCTATTGTTGTTAGATACGGCGGATTACTAATAAAAAAATCGAATGTTCCAAGCGAACGATACGATGCGACAGCGCTTTCGTGATCGGCGTCATAGTCCACTGGAATAATTTGCAACCGATCATCGAGTTTTAGATTCTGAGCATTCTCTAAAGCTACTTTAATGGCCTCAAACGAAGCCTCTGTAGCCACCATTTTAAAATCTGGCGTGCCTTGAGGCATCTCAGCTAGCAATGTTAGCGCGATACAGCCCGACCCTGTGCCCAGCTCCAGTCCACGAAGGGTGTGTTTCCGGTTTTCGTAATCTGAAAAATGCGATGATTTTAACTCTTGCAGTGCTTGTTCAACTAAAGCCTCGGTCTCGGGCCTTGGAATCAAAACATGCGTATTGATATAAAACTCACGACCGTAAAAATCTTGAGTCCCCGTTAAATACTGTAACGGCAACCCCTGCGAGCGCAACCGAATCAACTCTGCTAGGTCGCGTTGCTCATATTCGTTTAACTCAGGGCGATTAATCTGAGACAGGGTTAAATCAACCAAACGCACACGACGGATGTGGGCCTCTAAGATACGAAGTTCATGAGCGGGAATTGTCGACAAGTACGGCTCCCCTTTTTTTCGGTAAATGATGTGTGTTGGGCAAGTACTAGAATGTTCTACCAATTCTGCTGTTTGAGCAACTCAGCCTGTGAATACGCAATCAGGGCATCGATAACGGGTGATAATTTGCCTTCCATCACTTCGGGTAGTTGATGGATGGTAAGGCCAATACGATGGTCCGTGAGACGTGATTGAGGGAAGTTGTAGGTACGAATGCGTTCACTACGATCACCGGTACCGACCATTGTTTTTCTGGCATCTGATAATTCTTTTTCCGATTTCTCACGTTCGGCTTCAAGTAGACGTGTCTTCAAAATACGCAATGCCTTGTCTTTGTTTTTGTGTTGCGATTTTTCATCCTGACAAGACACCACCACTCCAGACGGAATATGTGTAATACGCACCGCTGAGTCGGTTGTATTCACTGATTGCCCACCCGGGCCACCGGCTCTAAATGTTTCAATGCGCAGATCAGCGGGGTTGACTTGTACCTCGACGTCTTCGGCTTCTGGAAGAATTGCTACTGTCACCGTAGAAGTATGGACACGGCCTTGTGTTTCTGTCTGCGGTACACGCTGAACGCGGTGTACGCCGCCTTCGTGTTTCAGTTTTGAATATACTTTTTGACCGCTAATCATGCCGATGATTTCTTTGAAGCCACCAATGCCGGTATGTGAAACACTCATGAGTTCGACGCGCCAGCCTTGTTCACTTGCGTAACGTTCATACGCCCGGAAAAGCTCGCCTACAAACAACGCTGCTTCTTCGCCGCCAGCACCTGCGCGAATTTCTAAAAGAATATTTTTATCGTCGTTCGGATCTTTCGGTAGCAGTAGTCGTTTCATTTCCGATTCAAGATGCTCTAATTCCCCAGACAATCTTTGCAGCTCTTCTTTTGCCATTGAGCGCAATTCTTCATCATTTTCTTCTAGAAGCAGTTTGTTATCAGCAATGTCGGTTTGAGTCTTTTTGTACTGTCTGTAGGTTTTTACAAGATCTTCAATATCAGATCGTTCTTTAGATAACGTACGGAACTCTTGTGGACGGGCCGCGAGAGCGGGGTCTGATAACTTTGTTTCTAGTGCCTCAAATCGGCGTTCTACATCGGCAATTCGATCAAAAATCATGAGCGCAGTCCTTTAATTCGCTGTGAAATGAAACAAAAAAAGCTCGTAGTGTTTAATAACACGACGAGCTTTTTTAAAAAAACTAATGACCGAACGGACTACTGAGCTCTTTTAGGCTGGGTCTTTTGAGCTGCTGCCGCTTTAGCGTATTTCGTATTAAAACGTTCAATACGGCCAGCGGTATCCATAAGCTTAGCTTTGCCTGTATACAGTGGGTGGCAGGCTGAACAAATTTCCACACGAATATCCATTTGTGTCGCACGTGTAGAAATAACGCTGCCACATGCACAAGTAACGGTTGTGTCTGAGTACACTGGGTGTAAACCTTTTTTCATATTACTAACCTCTCTTAAAATGTTGGTTTAAAGCTTTATTCAAACTTTTTGAGCCCTTAAGTCGATCGCAACAGCTCGTAAGCGCCCATGCTTACCAAAATGCTGTGCTTTTCGCAATCTTACGAATTCATGTTCTTTACAAACTCGTGGTTTGTTTTTGATTTCGATACTTTATCTAATACAAACTCCATGGCATCTAAAGCGTTCATGGGGTGTAAAACTTTACGTAAGATCCAGATTTTATTTAAGAAATCTTTATCATGTAAAAGTTCTTCTTTACGCGTAGCCGACTTGTTGATGTCGAGCGTTGGAAATATGCGTTTTTCCATAAGCTTGCGATCTAAGTGGATCTCCGAGTTGCCCGTGCCTTTAAACTCCTCGAAAATAACTTCATCCATGCGTGAACCCGTATCAACCAAGGCTGTGGCAATGATTGTTAAGCTGCCGCCTTCTTCTAGGTTACGTGCGGCTCCAAAAAAGCGCTTCGGTTTATGTAGGGCATTAGAGTCCACACCGCCTGACAAAATTTTACCGGATGGCGGCACTACGGCGTTGTAGGCGCGCGCCAAACGAGTGATCGAATCTAGAAGCACGACCACGTCGCGTTTGTGTTCCGCCAAACGTTTGGCTTTTTCCAAGACCATCTCAGCGACTTGCACGTGCCGGCTAGCCTGTTCATCAAACGTTGAACTTACTACTTCGCCCTTCACGTTGCGTTGCATATCGGTGACTTCTTCGGGGCGTTCGTCAATCAATAATACAATCAAAGCAATGTCCGGATGGTTCTCAGTGATTGCGTGAGCAATGTCTTGTAGTAATACGGTTTTGCCCGCTCTCGGAGGGGCAACTATCAGACATCGTTGACCCTTTCCGAGTGGCACAAACATATCAATGACGCGAGTGGAGTAGTTTGTTGGCGTAAATTCTAAGTTAATACGTTCGGTCGGATACAACGGTGTAAGGTTATCAAAAAGAATTTTTTCCTTCGATTGAATCGGGTCTTCCATGTTGAGGCTTTCGACTTTTAGCAAAGCGAAATAGCGCTCAGAATCTTTTGGAGGGCGAATTTGGCCCGAAATCGTGTCGCCAGTGCGTAGATTAAATCGGCGAATTTGTGAGGGCGAAACATAAATATCATCCGGACCGGGTAGGTAATTGTAGTCTGGAGATCTTAGGAAACCAAAACCATCGGGAAGGCATTCGAGTACACCCTCTCCGTAGATAGCCTGATTCTGTTCGGCCATTTTAGAGAGGATAGAAAAAATCAAATCCTGTTTCCGCAAGCCAGCAGCATTTTCGATGCCAAGCGTTTTAGCGAGCTCAGTAAGGTCGCTAATCTTTTTTTCTTTTAGTTCTTTCAGTTGCATTATTTTCTCCCAGAAGAGGGTGCGCAGAGAGACTTCTCTGCATTAGGTTTGATGGTTATTATCGGAGCGGCTCTTTCGAAATGTTTCAAATAAAGTTGGTGAAGTCGTGGTTAAATTAGCGTTGTTCTAGTTTGTATTTTAGTTTCGTCAAATTGGTGAAACAATAGAATCTGTTTAATGATTTAGCTTTATAATTTGGAGTTGTATCGGGAGCTGGCCTAGAAACTTAATTAACACTCTAAATTTGTTCCTGTTGTAGTGTCTCTATGGATTTGTGTCAATAAAATCTATTTGAAAAATATAGCAATGCATAGCCACAAGGGGAATGATGCAAATGGCATTACACAAGAAATTGCGACGAGTACGACAGCTCGCAGCCGGTATAGGTTTGTTGGTAATGCTTGGTGTTGGGTATGGGGGGTGGAAATACCTTCAATTTAAACACGCTACCCCAATGAGCGCCTACCAGACATCAAAGCAGTATACCTACTTCGATGTACATAGCGGTCTTGGTGCCAGACGCCTTGCTAAAGAACTGTACGAAAAACACATTGTTACGAGCGCTTTTTGGTTCTCGGTATATTTACGCTTTAATGGTGGTTTTCGGTCAGTGCGAGCCGCAGATTACCGATTTTCAAGTGACATGACCGTACATGACGTAGTTAGAGTCTTACAATCAGGGATTAGTTACGGCATTAGCGTCACCGTGCCTGAAGGGCATAATATCCATCAGATAGCAGGCCTTTTAGATGCCGTGCGGCCCACGCTGAAACAAGAATGGCTTGAGCTGCAAAGCAATTCAATGGCCCTCAAGGGCCTTGCAAAACAATTTGGCTTGCCTGTTTTAGAGCGTGGTTTAGAGGGGTATTTGTTCCCAGATACCTATGTAATCGAGCGTAAGGCCACTGCCATTGATTTTGCTCGCCAGATGTTGCGCCGGCATGTCGCAGTCGTGCAGTCGTTTTTAAAAAACTCGGCCGATTCTGGTGTTTGGGCTGGCGGGCTCAGTAATGAAAAAATTATTATTTTAGCAAGTATGGTTGAGAAAGAAACAGGGGCTAGCTTTGAACGACCGATAATTGCCTCCGTATTTCATAACAGATTAAAGAAAAAGATGCGGTTGCAAAGTGATCCGACGGTAATTTACGGCATTAAAAACTATAGCGGCAATATTACTAAACAGGATTTATTAACACCTAGTCCGTATAACACCTATACGCTGCCGGGATTGCCTTATGGTCCAATTGCCAACCCAGGGCTAGATGCTGTGCGAGCCGTAGTTTACCCCGAGGTGACCCGCTATCTGTACTTTGTTTCGCGCAACGACGGCACCCATCAGTTTACAGAAAACTATCAAGACCATTTACAGGCCGTAAAATCGTTTCAGTTAGATGCGGCTGCTCGGGCTGGAAAATCGTGGCGAGACTTACGTAACTCCCACTAAGCCTGATGGACGATGCCGCCTACTAGGTCATACGGCATGACCTGCGTCACTTGCACATGGACTAAATCACCTGGTCGCGCGTTGCCATCGTTGATCAGAATTTGACCATCGATATCTGGAGCCTGTCCATAGAACCGGCCTTGAAGTAATAGATCGGTTTCTTTAGAGACGCCTTCGACAAGTACTTCGAGAATACGGCCCGAATAACTTTCGTTAATTTCGTTTGAAATTTGTTGGTGGAGCTCGCGGATGCGTCGCTGACGTTTGATGCGCGTGCGGGAGTGGACTTGATCTTCTAAAAGGGCTGCTTTGGTGCCTTCTTCTTTTGAGTAAGCGAATGCTCCTAGATGGTTAAATCGTAGGATTTTCAGATCTGCCAAAAGTTCCTCAAATTCAGCCTCAGTCTCTGATGGAAATCCCGCAATAATCGAGCTGCGTAAAACGATATCGGGCATTTTTGAACGTAGCTTTTCAATAAAGTCAAAGATCTGTTTTTTAGTAAACTTACGATTCATGGCTTGTAAAATACGGTCGTTAGTATGTTGAATCGGCATGTCCAAGTACTTAACGATTTTCTTTTCCGACGCCATGATATCGATCAACTCATCACTGAATTGGTCGGGGTAGGCGTAGAACAAACGAATCCACTCAATGCCGTCTACTTTGGCAAGCGCCGGCAAAAGTTTTTCGAGTGTCATTTCTTTATAGCGGTGCTCCATGCCGTATTCGGTAAGGTCTTGAGCTACTAAATTTAGTTCCTTTACACCTTGTGCCGCTAATTGTTGCGCTTCGATTACTAAAGACTCCACCGATCGTGAACGGGTATTTCCGCGAAGTGTTGGAATGATGCAGAAGCTACAGCGTCGATTACAACCCTCGGATATTTTTAAATAAGCAGAAAAAAATTCACCGGTTTGTAAGCGTGGATGGGTTTCTGTGTGGATGAACGCTGGTTTGTTCACGTAGGCGCGCTCGGGTAAATCACCCTTTTCGTGCCAGTCGATTAGCTCTGCAATGCGCTGGTATTCGCCCGTGCCGATGAAGAGATCGACCTCGGGCATCTCTCTTAATAGTTGCGCTTTATAACGCTGTGGCAAACATCCAGCGACCACTAGAGTTTTGCAACGGCCGGAGTCTTTGTATTCCGCCATTTCTAAAATAGTATCGATGGACTCCATTTTTGAAGATTCAATAAAACTACATGTGTTTACGACAATAACATCCGCGTTTTGCGGATCTTCCGTCACACCCAAGGCATTTGCTTTGAGTAGGCCTAACATTACTTGCGAGTCTACGAGGTTCTTAGGACACCCTAAGGACACAAAGTAGACGTTTTTTTCTTTTAACTCACCTTGAGCGGTCGTACGGCCAGTTTGGTATTGATACTGCATAATTTAACTTCTCATGTTCTGAAATTGAAGGGGCAATGGAATAGAGGTCTGTGTTTTAAGGGTTTGTATGATGTCTTGAAGGTCATCAATTTTTTTTGCGGTCACGCGCACCTGGTCGTCCATCACCTGTGCTTGTACTTTGAGTTTGGTGTCTTTGATAAAGGTCGTAACTTTTTTTGCATTCTCTTTATCAATGCCTTGTTTGAGTTTTATCTTTTGTCGAAGAGTGCCTAACGAAGCGTCTTCTAGTTTTTGGTAATCTAAACTCAGTAAAGAGATGCCGCGCTTAGTTAGTTTGGTTTCTAAAACTTCAATCAACTGTTTTAGTTTGAAATCATCATCAGCAATCAATGTAATTTCTTCACCGATAAATTCAATCGATGCTTTGCTGCCTTTAAAGTCGAAACGATTTAAGATTTCTTTTTTTGCAATATTAACCGCGTTGTCGACCTCTTGGAGATCAATTTTTGAAACAATATCAAACGATGGCATTTGTCGGTGTCCTTCTTATTTAGTCGTCGGTGCGAGTTTTTTTGTCGCGGTGCTGTGAGTGTTTATTTGGTTTGTGGTTTTAGGTTTTAAAAAAAACGTCTTCCAATCTTCTTTTTTTTCAACGTGCGGATTCAGCTTATAGTCCGAAAACGAGAGTTGCAGTTCTTGTAGCTCAGCTTTGTTAGGGGCCTTTAAAAATAGATCTAGTTTATAAACTAAGTTTATCGAATTTTCAATTTTAGCAAACGTCACTAAGGCCCGAATTAAGGCCCTGTTACCATACTTTAAAGGCTTTTTGGGGGTTAAATTGAATGTTTTGGGTTGCAGATGGCGAGAGACTGTAAAACGTTTAGTCACCTGCGATGAACCCGTTAAGATTTCTATCGGTAATGAGAAGTTCTTTTGTAGCGGTTCTTCTATAGTTTGTCCCGATTCATCTTCGAACACTGGCGGTGAATATATATATAGTTTTTGTCCATTCGAGATCAGGATCGATTTTTCAGGTCGTTCTATCTCCCAACGGAATAGATTCGGTCGATGAAAATAGAATATTCCGAAAGCAGTATGTTTTTCTCCATTGTCGATTGATGGGTCAAAATTCACTTGTGAAAAGTTTGCAGACAATGAATCGAGTTTTGTTAAACTTGCGACTTCGTGCTGCCATTGCTGCAATGTAGATAAATTGCTTTTTTGTTTTGAGTTGTCGTTTGAGTTTTGTGCCGATGCAATGTTTGTAGAATAGATTTGAACAACGAACATGATCGTGAAGACACGAAAAAAAATTTTTGTAATTTCCAAAACATCGCGTAACATATTTTTCGTAGTTACCTTTCTTCTAAATAATGGAGGCAATAAAAATGGCAGCAAAAACAGCAAAGAAGAAGACAAAAAAGAAACCAGCAGCAAAAAAGAAAGCAGCTAAGAAAAAAACTCGTAAGTAGTTTTTTTTGATCTTAACTTCCTGCTGCTTTTTGATTCGAGCGTGTTGATCTAAGCAAGGTTTTACAAAATTGTAGTCGTGATTTAGGCGCAGCGATTCAAAGGCAGCAGGTGCTAAGTGGTTTTCATAAAAACGTCGTTAGTAATAACGACGTTTTTTTTTGTCTTTTTCGAGTCTCGATTACGGTTTTGAATTTTGTTCACCCTTCCTATGTCCCGAAACAATGTTTTGGTACTTTTTCTTCTGATACCAGATTGCTGGGCGTTCGATGTGTTTGAGCGGGGGAGGGATGTATGCAGTTTCCACAGAAAATTAGGCGTTTTAGTTCTTTTTTGCTCTTAGGAATTCTAATCGGCTCGTTCTCTCTTTCAACCCTTGGGTGTCGAATGGATCAGCCTTCAACCCCCACTCAATTAGATTTAAAGTGGTTGGGGGATCTTCAAAAAGACATTCAGCGTTCTCGTGAGCGATTGTTTTCAAATCGGTATATTTTGCGGCGCCAGGATGTTTTTGATCTCGATTTTTTGATCAACGTTTTGCCGATGCATGTCAATTCACCAAATTTTAATGAGACCTACTTTGCACAGCAGGTAAACTATCGATTTGCGGATTTTAATGATTCGTTTGGTTTAATTCGTCAGCAGTTTGTGCGTGGGAATCTTATTTTTAAACTTACGGCGGCCATCCCTGCCGTGGTGCTTTTAAGTAAGATCGACCAACGTTTAGGGGTTAGTACGGCTACTTGGGCTATTGTTAGTCAACTTCGCTCACATGTTTTGGCCGGGACCGTGTTTGATGAGCAACGCCAACTATTTACCATGTCGCCACAGGTTAGGGTGACCATTGATCAATTGATTGATGCCTTACTTAATCAGGTCGGACAACGTTACCGCGAAGCTGCGCAGCACCGAAGTATATCTCAGCGAGAACGTCAAGAGTACCGGGTTTACTGGACTCAAGTCACCTGTTTAGCGCCGAACGTGAATGTGCAGGCTTATGGAAATCGTGTGCATGGGCAGGTTTTTTTAGATGAACTTGAAAGCGTCTACGCGCGTTTGTTTACTTTATTACGTGGTAGCGGTGTGGCGAGTACGCAGGTCGAAGTGAATGAATTGCGTTCGTTACGTCAGCGTGAGCGAGGACTATTGGAAGAGCTTTACACGCAATCAGAGACGCAATACCAAATGTCGTCTCAAATTTTGCAGATGAGCTATCGTCGTTTTGTGTACATTGGGCTTAATTGAACGGCAGCAATGTCGCACTCGACAATCCGGGAATCGCGTCGGCGCCTATTTGTCGGCATTTTGGTTTTATTGGGTTAAGTGAAAACGTTTCGGGTTGTGTGATTATTGTTTGATAAAGTTTATAATACTGCGCCGCGGTGTTGCGCGATGAAAACGTATTGCATACATATTGTCGTATATAGTTGCGGTCATATGTGTTTTGATTAATGGCCTTTGCCAGCAACGCACTACTATCACTTAGAAAACCAGTAGCCGGCGTTATGATTTCAGGCAGCGAACCATATGGCGTGGCAAAGACCGGCAAGCCAGAAGCCATCGCTTCAATTACGGCAATTCCAAACGGTTCGTGCCAACGTACGGGAAATAGGAATCCATAAGCTGAGCTCATGATTTCTGCCTTCTCTTCATTTGTTGCACCGCCGTAATAAATAACTCCTGAAATATGTGAGAGTAATTGTGAGACCAGGCGTTGTAGGTGCAGTGGATAGTCTCGACTGCCTAAAACAATTAGCCGTCGCTTACTGAGTCGCGCGATTTTTATAGCACCGGCAAGGTTTTTAACTTTCCAAGACGCTTTTGCTAAAAAAATCAAATCTCGTCGAATAGATTCGTTTGAATTTGAGTAGTAGAGATTTTCTCGTACGCCATTATAAACAAATTGCGTTGAACTATGATTTTCAGCATGGCGCCGTGACACAAAAACAGTATTCCGGTGGAATTCCTCACCAAGTTTACCGTTGCCACCAATTGTTACGATGCATTTGTGCTGTTCTGTCGGTGGTGGTGGTGAAAAGTAATGTATGAGATCAAAGTTGACTGGTGTGTTTCTATTTGAATGGTAGTCGGCCGTTTCGCAGATGCTAAGGCGCTCTTGGTGTGATTGTCTTCGGCATCGACGCCATCGATCGCCCTGTGGCGACTTTTGACAGATCAGCGTTAATTTTAATGCAGGGTCGAGATCAAGGAGATCTTCGACAAGCCACTGCACAACTCTCTCTGTACCACCGTACTTAAGTGCCGGTATGATGCTGTCATGGAATAACGCTATGTGCATAGTGGTGTGTTATTGGAATCTATGTACTTTGAATATCGAAGAATAGGGATGGAGCATTAAATTGCGTAGGCTCCGGATAATTCTTCTCAGATTCATTCTCAATGAATGTTGATGAGTGCCGACGAATGTGACGATTGTTATGACGATTATTATGACGATGATTAGAATCAACAGCTATGGCCATTGAACAGTTTGAAGAGCTGGCTCTAGTTTTACGTGTGCATGCCTTTCAGGAGCGCGACCGCATTGTCACGCTTCTGACGGAGCATCATGGAAAAATAAATGTACTTGCTCGTGGAGCCGTCAGTTCGAAGCGTTTTGGGGGCGCTTTAGATGTGTTTGCTGTTTCTAAAATTGACGTGCGAAAAAAGAATCATGCTCAGTTAGGCCATATTCAAAGTGCGCGATTGCATCATGAATTGCGCGGGTTATCGGGAAATTTAGAGGTTTTTTACGCGGCCAGTTTTATCCTGGAGTTTTGTTATCGTATCTTAGAAGAGCAGGCACCGGCACGTGATCTTTTTGTGCAAGCGTGTCAGGCGTTGGTGTCGTTGTCCGAGGTGGCTGGGGGAAAGATACCATTCGAAGGCGATGATGCCCTGGTCGCTAAAATTCTTACTCTATTTATGTGGCGTGCCTTGGTTATTTTAGGCGTTCAGCCTAATTTGACCCACTGCTTGAGCTGTAAATTAAGTTTAGATTATGATTTTGAATTCGTACGATGGAGTCCTACACAGAGCGGTTTACACTGTTCAAATTGCCAAGTTTTGGGGCCCAGTATTTTAGTTGAGGGTAAAAGTTTACGTAATTTTCTTTTAGAGCATGCGCTTTCATGGTCAGCCCTACGACAACAATGGGCCACGACGCGTCCGGCTGCAATATGGCCTCGTAAGGAGTGGCTGTTTTTATTAAATTTATTGGTGGAGTACTTAAAACTCCATCTGAATCAATACCCTAAAAAAGGCTTTGAATCTTTAAAGCTATTTAATTCCGTTTTGTGATGTCTCGCCGATAATAAACTCAATGGCTTGATCCAAGGCTTTTGCCACGAACACAGGTTCTACTAGTCTTGAGAGTTTTAACTCCGCCTGGCTTTCAAGGCCATGTCCAGTAAGAACCAAAATAGACTTCATAGACATACGATTTCCGCACAACAGGTCTGATATTTTATCGCCAATGAAGTACGATTCTTCTACCGAGCCATTCAATGCCTCTAGGGAGTCTTGCAACATTTTTACTTCTGGTTTGCGACAACGGCACTTTTCATCAGGATGATGGGGGCAATAGCGGATATCATCAAAAACAAATGGCGTTGTGAGTTTTGCTTCTTCAGTTATGAGGTCACAAAGTCTTTGGTGGATTTTATCTAATGCTTCGATCGGAGTGCGGCCTTTAGCAACACCTGCCTGATTTGTAATAATCGCTATTTTAAAGCCGTGCTTTTTTGCAAGAACTAAAGCAGTGCTAACGCCCGGTATCAGTTTGGCATGTGCTGGGTCGTTCAAATACTGTGGGCCCAAATCAATATTGATAGTTCCATCACGATCTAAAAATAGAATTTTATTTGTGCGTTTGGCGTTCAATGTAAGTTCCGTTCTTGATTTAAATAAAAAGTATTTGCAGTTTCGATAATACGATCAAGTGTATAATTTGTTTTCCAGTTTAAGAGTGATTGTGCTTTCGAGGAATTACCTACTAATCGTGGCGGATCACCAGGCCGTCGTGGTGCTACGGTGTGCGGCACTGGGCGGCCTAATACAGCTTCTGCAGATCGGATAATTTCTTTGACTGACGAGCCTCTCTCAGAGCCTAAGTTAAGCGCTAGATTAGTTTTGTTATCTAAGATTGAACGCATTGCAAGAATGTGCGCGTCTGCAAGGTCGTTGACATGGATATAGTCTCGAATACAGGTGCCGTCAGGCGTGGGGTAGTCATCGCCAAAAACATTTAGAGGCTGGCCATCATGCGCACATTTTAAAAGATTTGGAATGAGGTGGGTTTCAGGCGTATGCATTTCACCAATATCACCCGCATCATCAGCCCCTGCAGCATTAAAGTAACGAAGTATCGCATGCCGCATTTCATAGCGATGGCTCAGATCGCGCAGTAACAATTCGATTGCGAGTTTTGTGGATCCGTAAGGATTGATCGGGTTCTGTGGATGCTGCTCGTCTAACGTTTCTGAGATTGGTAACCCAAAGGTTGCACACGTAGAGGAAAATACGAAACCACGTACATTATTTTCCAAAGCGGCTTCGAGCAGTGTCAGCGTGCCCACTACATTTTTGCGGTGGTATAACAAAGGATTTTCAACACTTTCTGAGACCAAGGCTTTTGCCGCAAAGTGCATAATTACATCAAACTTGTATTGGGTAAGAAGATTGCGAATGAACGTGCTATTGCAATAATCGCCTGTGATGATTGTTGGTAAATTCTGGTGTGTATTGGTGTCGCCTAGAGCACGTTCTGCCAGTATTTTGTGGCCGGTTGAAAAATTATCTAAGACAAATACGTTTTGATAGCCTGTTTTAATTAGTCTGCGCACAGCGTGGCTGCCAATATAGCCTGCGCCCCCAATTACCAATATTCGTTCGTGCATGACATCACCTATCTGCTGCTATACATAAATATCTACTACATGCGATCACTACTAAAGTTATATCCATTTCTTAGGCCACAGTTAAAGTTGATTCTAATTGCTGGTTTTTTTGCCATTCCCTTGGCTGGGGTGCGTTCAAGTCCGCCCATTTTGCTGAAATATCTTCAAGATGAAGTTTTGGTAAAAAAAGACGAGCGAATGTTATTGCTCTTGCCCCTCGCAATTGTGGGCATATTTCTTATTAATTTAGTGGTGCGTTATTTTAGTACTTTTTGTTCACGCTTAGCGACAGAACGTATTTTGCAAAGCATCAGGGTGAAATTGTTTGATCATTATCTCAGTCTCTCAGCGTCGTTTTTTTCTGACAGCAGTACGGGGCGATTAATTTCGAGAGTTACCAATGACGTATTCTACGTGAGTCAGGGTACTATCAATTTAATTAATTTAATTCGCGATCTTGTCACCTTTTTATGTTTGTTTTTCTACGCGATCCACCTCAACTGGAAACTTTTAAGTTTATGCCTTTTTGTCGCGCCCATTTTGAGTTGGTTAGGTTCGAGAGCGGGGCGTCTCATGAAGAGTTATGCGTTACACATGCAGGATGCCAACGGTGCGTTAGTCGGTATTTTGCAGGAGAGTTTTTCTGGCTTTCGAGTCGTGAAGGCTTATGCTTTAGAGGCTCTCGCCGTAAAACGATTCACCGATGCCAATAACACTTACGTACGCAACGCACTTCGCGCAGCCCGAGTTGAAGAGGCTGTAGGTCCAACAGTAGAGCTCACCTCAGCGATTGCCATTGCTCTCATTATCTATGTTGGTGGTCATGATGTTTTGGCAGGTAAATTATCGCCAGGCGACTTAATGGCTTTTTTTGCTTGTTTTGGTTTGATGATTAACCCGGTGCGTAACCTAAATGATATTAATTTAAAATTGAATCTAGCCGCAGCCAGTGCAGAACGCATTTTCGAAACTTTGGCGTTAAAAACAGATATTTTAGAGTCTGCTAACCCGATGGATAAAGTTCTTCAGTACCCTCTGTCGGTTAAGTTTTCTGACGTCTCTTTTCGTTATTCCAAGAGCGGATGTGATGCTGTTCACAGTGAAACAGACAGTGCGTATTTGTTGAAAAATATTTCGTTTGAAGTGCCTGCAGGTAAAGTAGTTGCTATCGTTGGTGCTAGCGGACAGGGTAAATCAACTTTATTGAATTTAGTGCCTCGTCTTTATGATTGCAATGAGGGTGCTGTTCTTGTGGGTGGCGTAGATGTGCGAGAACTATCGTTTGCCTCTTTGAGATCTCAAATCGCTATGGTTACCCAGGATGTTTTTTTATTCAACGACACTGTGCTTGAGAATGTGCGTGTCGCTCGACCAAACGCTACCGAAGGGGAAATTCGAGCGGCACTGGCCGCCGCACAAGCACTAGGCTTTGTTGAGCGGCTACCATTAAAAGAACTTACGGTTGTTGGAGATCGTGGTCAAAAACTATCAGGCGGCGAACGCCAGCGTCTTTCCATCGCACGGGCTATCTTAAAACAAGCCCCGATACTTTTATTGGATGAAGCCACTTCTAGTTTAGACAGTGAATCGGAAAAGGCAGTACAGGCTGGCCTAGAGCAACTAATGAATGGTAAAACAACCATTGTCGTGGCTCATCGATTGTCGACAATACGTGAGGCGGATGAAATCTTGGTCGTCTCCAATGGTTCTATAGTCGAGCGAGGAACTCACCAGGTCTTATTAGGTCTTGGTGGAGAGTACTCTCGATTTTATGGCCTCTTAAACGATTAAATGGATAAAAACCTATATGACGGAAAATACACCAGAAGTATCAAATACCCAAGCTAACCAGACTTCAAAGCCCATCGAGTCGTTAAACGACATGCAAGACTTGGTGGCGTTGGCAAAAAGTCGAGGTGTTGTGTTTCAAAGTAGCGAAATTTACGGCGGCATTAATGCGTGTTGGGACTACGGCCCTATCGGCGTTG
>CAZYPH010000021.1:18087-25909 GCA_964649095.1 uncultured Oligoflexia bacterium
CGATCCATGGTAGATCGCAGCAATATTGAAGGGGTTGATGCCGCTATTCTCATGCACCCGAGAGTTTGGGAGGCTTCGGGGCATGTGGCTGGTTTTACGGACCCCTTAGTGGACTGCAAAAAATGCAAACAACGTTTTCGTGAAGATAAACTCCCGGATGAAAATCGCGTCTCGAAAAAATGTCCAGACTGCAAAGGGGAGTTAACGGAGCCTCGTCTGTTTAACTTGATGTTCAAGACGTTTATGGGCGCCGTTGAGAGTGAAGCCAATATTGTATATCTGCGACCCGAAACGGCGCAGGGTATTTTTGTTAATTTTCTTAATGTGGCTGCCAGCGCGCGTCAAAAGGTGCCGTTCGGTATTGCACAGATTGGTAAAGCATTTCGTAACGAAATCACTCCAGGAAATTTTATCTTTCGTACACGTGAATTTGAACAGATGGAGATGCAATTTTTTGTCAAACCCACGGAAGATGTAAAATGGTTCGACTATTGGAAAGAACAGCGATTGCAGTGGCATTTAGACAACGGCATTCGACCGAAAAAATTACGTTTTCATGAACATGGTGCTGGTGAATTGGCCCATTATGCCAAGGCTGCATTTGATATCGAGTATGAGTTCCCGTTTGGGTGGCAAGAATTAGAGGGCATTCACAACCGAACGGATTTTGATTTGAGCCAACACCAACAGTTTTCAAAGAAGAAGCTAGAGTATTACGATGAAACGGATAAATCCCGCTACTTACCCTTCATCGTTGAAACGTCAGCAGGTTGTGATCGAACACTGTTAACAATTCTTGCTGATGCGTATCGCAAAGAGGGTGATCGTGTGTTCTTAGCACTGCATCCAAAATTTGCAGCTTACAAAGTCGCTATTTTTCCGTTGATGAAAAAACCTGAACTGACAGCCGTAGCTGAACGTATTTTTTCAGAATTAAAATCGCAATGGCGCGTGAGTTATGACGAATCAGGTAGCATCGGCAAACGTTATTATCGCCATGATGAAATTGGTACACCGTTGTGTTTAACTGTAGATTTTGACACGATCGAACACAACACGATCACGGTGCGCCATCGCGATAGCAAAATTCAAGAGCGTGTCGATGTGAGTCGCCTGCATGAATATGTAAAAAAATCATTAGATCAGTGGCAGTTAACTGTTTAAGTAAATTATTGGGGTAGAAACTTTATGGAAAAGAAATTTGTATTTTCATTTGGTGGTGGACAAGCGGAAGGCCTAGGAACTCAAAAAGAATTACTGGGCGGCAAGGGGGCTAATTTACACGACATGACCAGCCTGGGTCTGCCTGTGCCGGCAGGGTTTACGATCTCAACCGAGGTGTGTTCGTTTTATTACGGCAATCAGAACAGTTACCCTAAAGAACTACAAAGTGAAGTCGAGCGCGCTCTCGCAAAACTCGAACAACAAATGGGCCTACGTTTTGGAAATCCTGAAAAGCCCTTACTCGTTTCTGTGCGCTCTGGGGCACGTGTGAGTATGCCTGGAATGATGGATACGATTCTCAATCTTGGTCTTAACGATCGCGTTGTAGAGGGTTTGGCTAAAAACACAAACGACCCACGTTTTGCGTATGATAGTTACCGCCGATTTATTTCTATGTACGCCGATGTGGTTTTGGGTGTGCATAGTCAGATTTTTGAAGAAGCGCTTGAACGAAAAAAGGAACTGCGCAATGTCCATTTAGATACCGCGCTCAGCGCCGAGGATCTGAAGTCTTTGGTTCGTGAGTTTAAAGGCATCATTCAAGAGTCGACAGGGAAAGCTTTTCCAGAAGATCCTCACCAACAACTATGGGGCGCGATTGGCGCTGTTTTTGGTTCGTGGAATTCAGCACGTGCGATTACGTATCGACGTTTGCATGAGATTCCAGATAACTGGGGTACGGCCGTAAACGTACAAGCCATGGTGTTCGGAAACATGGGCGAAGACTGTGCAACCGGGGTGGCCTTCACGCGAGATCCTTCGACTGGAGAACGCAAATTTTTTGGGGAATTTTTGGTTAATGCTCAGGGGGAAGATGTCGTGGCTGGAACACGCACTCCACAGCCCATCAACGACGCCTCGAAAAACGAAGGTAATGCGCACACCGCAACCCTAGAGTCTTTAATGCCAGCGGCTTACGCTGATTTAGTAAAAGTATATGAGCGTTTAGAAGCCCATTACAAAGACATGCAAGATATAGAATTTACTATACAACAAAATAAGTTGTATATGCTGCAGACTCGAAACGGCAAACGTACCGCGGCCGCAGCAATTCGTATTGCTGTTGAAATGGTTGAAGAACGTTTGATTTCAAAGAAAGACGCGATTTTGCGTGTGCAGCCCGAGCAGCTAGATCAATTGTTGCATCCACGTTTAGATCCAAATGCTCCCAAAAAACTTTTGGCTAAAGGCTTGCCAGCCAGTCCTGGTGCTGCAACTGGTCAGGTGGTATTTGACCCCAATACTGCTGAGAAGTGGGTACATGAATTGGGAAGACGTGTGATCTTAGTGCGCGTCGAGACAAGTCCTGAGGATATCCACGGTATGAGCGTCGCTCAGGGAATTTTAACAGCGCGCGGCGGCATGACCTCGCACGCCGCTGTCGTAGCGCGTGGGATGGGCAAGTGTTGTGTGGCCGGTTGTGGTGCTCTTAATGTTTCTTACGAGTTAAAACAAGCTACCCTGGGCACACATACTCTTAAAGAAGGTGACTTTATCACCCTAGATGGCGCATCGGGAGAAGTCATCTTAGGTGAGGTGCCAACAATTGCACCACAGGTAAACGAATATTTTAAGACGCTCATGGGCTGGGTGGATGAAGTACGAACGCTAAAAGTACGTGCCAATGCCGATACGCCGCATGATGCCAAAATCGCCCGACAGTTTGGTGCCGAAGGTATTGGCCTTTGTCGTACCGAGCACATGTTTTTTGAGACGGATCGTATCGCAGCAGTGCGTGAGATGATTTTGGCAGATAACAAAACAGGCCGAGAGAAGGCATTGTCAAAAATACTTCCCATGCAAAAGTCCGATTTTATCGGCATATTCCGCGAAATGCGTGGTCTACCCGTCACTGTGCGATTATTAGACCCACCATTACATGAATTTTTGCCCCATAACGATGACGAGATTCAAACATTGAGTCAGCAGATCGGTGTTGGTTTTGATAAGTTAAAAAACAAAGTTAAAAGCTTGCATGAGTTCAACCCAATGTTGGGCCATCGCGGGTGTCGTTTGGGTGTTAGTTTTCCGGAGATTTATATCGTTCAGGTCCGTGCAATCGCCGAGGCGGCCTGCGAACTACTAAAACAAGAGCGTATAACGGTCGTACCAGAGATTATGATTCCGTTAGTCGGTGATTGGCGTGAGTTAAAGTTGTTGCGTGCACAGGTTGAAACCGAGTGTCAGGCTGTTATGACCCGTTACGGAGTATTGTTGTCGTATTCCGTAGGTACGATGATTGAGTTGCCGCGTGCCGCAGTCACCGCGGATGAAATTGCAGACCATGCCGATTTCTTTAGTTTTGGTACGAACGATTTGACTCAAACTACCTATGGTTTGTCGCGTGACGATAGCGGTACGTTTTTGCGCGATTATATCGATGCCAAGATTTACGAGCGCGATCCGTTTGTAACGCTCGATCAAGTCGGAGTAGGTAAGTTAATGCGTATGGCGACCGAGTTGGGGCGCATGAAACGTCCTGATTTGAAGTTGGGTATTTGTGGTGAACATGGTGGAGATCCGGCTTCGATCGAGTTTTGTCATAAACTCGGCTTAGACTACGTCAGTTGTTCACCGTACCGGGTGCCTATCGCGCGCCTCGCAGCCGCTCATGCGTCTATTAAAGCCTTGCAGTCGACGCTTGTAGGTTCTTTTGTGAATAATACGAAAGACGTCTAAGAAATTAGGGGGTGGTTGCTAGGTGCGCCACTCCCATTAAATTTTAGTCGGGTGCTCCTGATACGGCTCGCGCTTTACCTGAGCTTTGTACTGTGCGAGTACTATCCCAATTAAAATAATACCGATTGTGTAAGGCAGAAAAAATATTCTCGGATTCACATGGACGTGTTCTTTAGAGTGTCCTGCCATGGCCATAATCCAGCAATAGCTACTAACGCAGCTTGCAATGCTTAGGGCAAAAGCTTGATTGGGCAACAGTAGGCGGTATTTCTTTTTGGTAAGGTGAGTGCAGTACGCGGCTAGGGCCCCAATAAAAAGTATTTGGATGCAGCTAAGACCCCAGAAAGTAAATGCATGGTTACTGTATTGCCCCAATAACATGACCCGAGTGGTATCGGTGAGGTGTTTGCCACCACGCACTGTCATAGTTTCTAGCTGGTCTTTTAGGGCTTCCTGAAACCCAAATTTACCAACGATTTGTAAAAAGTGTACGCCGAAGGCTGTTACCAAGCCCATGCCTGTTGCGAGCAATAATAGAATCTGATCGCGCAACATAGACCTATTCCATACGAACATTCGACCAATGCCAGGGGCAAAACAAACTACAAAGGCAGCTGTCAGTAACATGTAGTTTGAAAATAAACCTATGATAAACAGCACCCAATAATGCAGCTTTCGAACTTTGTTCGTCGCTGTAAAGTGCGAGAGTCCTATATATAATCCGATTAATATATAAGAACTGGTATAGGCATGGCCATGTAAGCTTAGAACCCATGGTCTCATACCCGGACTAAACAGAACGCATGCCAAGGCAATGGATACAAACCAAGGTATCTTCGAGAAAAATAATCTTCCTAAACTTAGAAAAAGTAATAGCGACGCCAATACGACATGCAGCAATGGAATAAAACGCATCCAAAATAGGTTTTGGTTGCCCGTGAGTTTTATAAATGCAGCGATTACGTAGTCAGGCCCAGGAAAGTAGTGTGTGTAGATATCGGCATTTGCGATTATTTCTGAGCCCGAATCTTTATTTGATTTTCCATAAGTGGGCAGACCAAAATTTGTTAAAAAATTTTTATTCTCAAGCCAGTGAATAGCCCCTTTATAGGAGTTTCGTTCGGAATCGATATCCACATGTAGAAGTTCAGAGCCGTAGTGTAAGTTTGTGCCGAGCATTTTTATTACGAACCCTAAGACAACAACGAGGGCTCCATATCTGATAAATAGAGTTTTTAGCATATTCATTTCACCTTAAATGCCGTGTGCAAGTGTAATAGAATCGTATAACGTTAAGTTTGTAAATTTAGGAGGCCATATTATAAAGGCACAGTTTCTCTATCAAGTCGACTTGCAGGCACTATTGCTGTTAGGTTTTATGATCATTTGGGTGGCTTTATTTGAACGGGTTCTATTTTGGCGTCCACTGCAATCAATAACATATGTAATTCGATATATATTATCTTTTGGGGTCCTGGCCGCCGCAATTGTGTTGTTTGGCAGCGTCTTTGAATATTCTCGATTGCTGTTTGTTGGACTTTTTTGTGTGACGCTTGTAGCTAGTATTTTTCTTTGGCGGTCGCGTGGATTAGGAATAAAAAAATTAGAGCTTCCGACGTTGAGTCTTATCTCTTGGGGCGGGGCCTTTTTTGTTATTCCAGTCCTACATTTTATTAGTAGGTTGCACATGGCTTTTCTGCCACATGAACATGGCGATCCGCTTTACTACCATGTTTATGCACCAAAATATTGGGCTCATGTCGGTCGAATTGTTTTTGATCAGCAGCACCCAAGCTTTTCTCAGGCGACATTAATTGAGGCTATCTACGGATTGCCATTTGCTCTCTTTGGAAGTGAAACTGGAAGCGAAGCATCAATGATCGTTTGTGTTCAAATTTTTAGTCAACTATTACACCTGATTTTTGGCCAGGGTCTTATTGTTTTTTGCCTGTATAGCCATTTTAAGAAATCGGTAGCTAATGTCAGGTTGTGGCCATTTTTATTCGGGCTTAGTTATTTTGTTGTGGCTCAGCCGTCGGTGGACTGGACAGCTTCGCTCGCGAAAAATGACGCGATGTTTTTAGGTTGGTCTGTTGTTGCTAGTGTTCTTCTTTTATCAAAAGAATATTTTTGGAGCGGTCTAGCTGTTGCTTTTGCGGTGTTTAGTAAGTGGCTTGGGTTGCCTTTAATTTTGCTGGGGACACTATCGATACTTTTTACGTCGCCTAAAAATCAGCGGTTCTTTAGAATCGAGAGCATACTGCAATTTGGGATTGGTACGGTGCTGGGATTGTTTCCGCTTTTGATGCGTAACTATCTCAATGCTAAAAATCCTTTGTTTCCAGCCTTAGATAATCTGCTAGGACCTCATTGGATTGCGGGGCCTTGGCGCTTATCAAATGAATCAATATTAGGGAATCCTCTTTTTACCTGGGAACATCTTAAGTCGATGTTCGCGTGGTTTGTTGCCGTGGTGCCTGATCGTTTTGGTGGACGAGTACTTTTGGCAATTGTGGTCTGTGGTCCCATAATTTTGTTATACCGCAATATTCTTAGTCGAAATGCGTTTTTACGAGTTGTTTTAGTATATATATTATTCTTAATATGTACGGTATCTATCATTCGTCCAGCAGCTGATAGTCGTTATGGTGCATTTGCATTAATTATTGGTGCCATTGCTGTAATAGATAGGCTCTTAAGTCTACTCCCCACAGGGTGTTTCCGAAAAGCTGGGGCCGTTGCGGCGTTGGGTGTTTTTGCAGTGCTACCTATGCCGTTACATCAGGTTCCAAAGTACTATTCTATCCACGCACGTTCCGAGCCCTTAGCATATGTTCGTCAGTTTCATTTGATGTATTCGACTTTGGAGTCCCTAAAGAAGATCATACCGTCGGACAATAATATTTTGATGTTTACCGAAAAAGGGTTGTTATATTTTGATCGTTTTCCCGTGGTGACTCAAGAGTCACGTTTGGTTGAAAAGCTATTTGACGGCCTTACTTGGAACGAGTTTCAGCTTCGAGCAAGAAAAGAAAATTATCATTGGATTGTCGTAGCCACCGATGCGTATAGTTACCCGCAACTACCTCAATTTGTGGAGCAGTTGAAATTGCAGTCCGACGTAATCGTTCTTCGCAATACGCAGCACCCAACCTATGTTTGGAAACTATAGATTTCTAATGCCTTCGCTTTAATAAGTGAGCTGTTAAACAGTGCGATACTAGTAATACTCCATTGGTCAGCGCCGCAACAACAACTACGGTAGGGCGTTCTAAATCTAAAAACGTATAGTGCATTGAGCGCCACCGTACGACCATCAAACCTACTGACGCCATAGTGATGACGCTTAATGCAAACAACAAGCCGACTGAGCGCCAAAATAAGGTATCTTCAGATAGGTTGCAGATACGCGCATAAAGACCTACCGCTTCAGAGCTTCGCGCCGATAGAAAGAGACCAATACTCCAGATCGTTAGCCCAATTACGCTAAGGCCTAGGCCGAACAATTGGGTGTGTAATCCAAAAAGAGAAAAACTAGGTTCTAACCAATACCAAAAATTTGCCAACGGATTTGGTATTAGAAATGGCCCGAGTAGAGAGAGTAGCATGGTGAGCCACGCGGCGATAAATATAGCCCCTCCTAATCGTGCAAACAGAAATGGCGCTTCTAGTACGATTTGCAAAAGGTGTCGCATGCCGTCTCGCCAAGTTCTCAAATGAGGAATCCGACCAGCGGGGCTCGGGTAAAGTGTGATTGGTGCGTGGCCGATAGTGGCTCGTGCCTTGGCAGCTTTGACAAGCATCTCACTTGCGAATTCCATACCCGTGCTAGTAACACCCCATTTCAAAAAGGCGGATTTCCGAAAGCACCGAAAACCCGAGTTGCAGTCTAAAAATCGATTATTGTCCGATGTATATA
>CAZYPH010000022.1:0-25889 GCA_964649095.1 uncultured Oligoflexia bacterium
CCATCACCGGGCAAGTCAATCGATTCATCGGGAGTCGCTGCCGGCGCCATTTCAGGATAAAGATAACCCGATAACTGATCGATTAAACGTTCGCTCTCTTCTTCAGTTAAACTAGCGGTATCGACATTTGACCCCAGGGCGCTAGTGAGTAGCATCACAAGGCTGTTAGTGCGATACATGTCCACGTTACGAGCCGATTGATTCCGCACGGTGCGGGCGCGCTCTCTAAGAAAATTTAAATTTTCACGCGAGTTAATATATTGAATGACCGCTTGCCGGCGCCTGGCGACTTGAGGGTCGCTTGGGCTGCCGCCCAGATACGTAGTCATCCCCGATTGCAGGCTTTGAAAAACACTAAGCTGTTGTAACGGGGTTTCAGGTGTTTGGGCAATAACCACCCAAGCATGGCTAAAAAAAACACTCAACACCAAGTAGAATGGTAGCATTCGAACTGGCTTCTTCTGACTCATAGTAACTCTCTCTCAAGGTTAAGAGAAAGCAAACTGCGGGCCGATTTACCCAAAAAACGTTGGAACCCAATAGGGCTGCAAGTGCTTGTTATTAATGTGAAAACTTAGACAAAACCTCCGGACCCCTACCTAACACCCAAAAAAACCGTCGAATCTCTATACACGCGGTTGGGTTTTAGTCGTACGCCTGGGCTCCAACGCAAGACATTTTCTCGCACTTCGACAGGCATGGCCTTGTCGGTGTGTTTTCCGTTCGATATGTCTTTTCAGACGGGACAAAAAAATACGCGTTTTTCGCATTTCATGGAGGGTCATTTCTGTGCGCATCACTCTAAAAGAAACCAACTTATTCGAGCGTCTGGGCGACGAAAATTACGAACAAATTGTGTACTGCCAAGATCGTGACAGCGGTTTAAAAGCTATTGTTGCGATTCATGACTCCACACTAGGGCCAGGCACCGGCGGATGTCGAATGTATCCGTATGCTTCTGAGACCGAAGCTCTTGAAGACGTTCTTCGTCTTTCAAAAGGCATGACGTACAAGGCATCGATTAGCGGATTAAATTTAGGTGGCGCAAAAGCCGTGATTATTGGTGATCCACGCACCGTTAAAACAGAAGCATTATTAAAACGTTTTGGCCGTTTCGTTGAAGGCCTTGGTGGTCGTTACATCACAGCTAAAGACGTGGGTATTACAGGGCCTGATTTGCAAATCATTCAAACACAAACCAAACATATTTTGGGTATCGAGGGTGTCGCAAACTCTAGCGGCGACCCTAGTCCAGTAACGGCGTGGGGTGTGTACAACGGCATGAAAGCGGCTGTAAAAAAAGCCTTTGGTTCAGACTCGCTACAAGGCCGCACGATTGCGGTGCAAGGTCTGGGTTATGTGAGTTACACGTTGGTTGAATATCTTACGAAAGAGGGCGCTAAAGTTATTGCGGCTGATATTGATCGCACACGCGAGCAGTTGGTGCAGAGTAAGTTTGGTGTTTCGTTAGTGCCGGTTGATGAAATTCTCGGCACAAAGTGTGATGTGTTTTCGCCAAACGCCATGGGCGGAGCAATCAATGCAAAGACAATCCCGCAGCTTCAATGTAAAGTAGTGGCCGGCGCTGCCAATAATCAACTAGCCACGGACGAAGATGGGTTTGAACTTATGCGTCGCGGCATACTGTACGCGCCCGACTACGCTATTAATGCCGGGGGTTTGGTAAATATCTACCACGAGCTGGGTGGCTACAATAAAGAGCGTGCGTATGATTATGTTGCGGGCATTTATCGTACGATCGAAAATATTCTCGATCGCTCTGAAAAAGAGAAGCTACCACCGCATCGTGTAGCTGATTTGTTAGCAGAAGAGCGCATCGCCGCAGCGAAACAAAAAAAGATCTAACTCTAAAATCTGGAGCGTTGCGTAACGCAGCGCTCCAGAAATTTCTTTGCAGTTCAATCATTGAGTGATCATTGAACTATCGAATTTCTAGTCGGAAACACTCTTATGCGGTATTTTTGTTCTTAGAATGCCACATCATAATCCAAATCGAGCATGCCCTTTCGGTACACACCGAGTTCTAAAACCCACCAATGTCTTACCTCAGGCCGCAACAAAACTAGATGTTAGCCTACCTATTTTAGACAATGAGCTTTTGATTGACGTTGAAGCGCTCAATATCGACTCCGCAAGTTTTATGCAGATGCGCAAAGAGTTTAACGACGATGAAACACTTATCGCGCGGCATATACAGAATTTAATATCTATTCAGGGTAAACAGCAAAATCCGGTGACAGGCTCGGGCGGTGTTTTGATAGGCAGAGTGCGAGAAGTGGGCGTTGATTTTTTAAAGAACAAAAGCCCTGCGGAGTTTGTCAAAGTAGGCGATCGGGTGGTGACGTTGGTGTCTCTTACGCTGACACCATTGCATTTGACGGAAATTTCTAAAGTACATATGGCCACCGATCGTGTGGATTGCAAGGGCCATGCGATTCTTTTCGAGAGCGGCGTTTATGCTAAGTTGCCGAACGATATTCATGAAAATCTTGCGTTAGCGGTGTTAGATGTTTGTGGGGCACCGGCTCAAGCCGCGAAATTGTGTGCGCCTGGTCAAACGGTAGTGGCCATTGGCGGCGGCGGTAAGTCGGGGATTCTCTCGTTATGGGAAGCCAAAAAGAAAGTCGGTGTTAGTGGCCGAGTTATTGCCCTCGATTATTCGGCTGACGTCGTAGAGAAGTGCAAATCATTTTCATTTATAGATGACGCGTATGTCGTCGATGCGACTAATAGTCTAGCGGTTTATGATTTGATCCGCCGAGTAACTAACGGTCGATTAGCCGATATCGTATTTAACTTTGCTAATATTCCAAATACAGAAATGGCAACGATTCTTGGCGCACGCTCTGGTGGCACAGCCTATTATTTTAGTATGGCCACAAATTTTGCAAAAGCTACCCTGGGGGCTGAAGGCGTCGGTGCCAATGTTACGTTACTTATGGGTAACGGGTACACGCCAGGGCACGCAGAGCTGACGTTGCAAATACTACGTGACTCTAGCGAAATCCGATCATTCTATGAGGCGAAATATGGCTCGACTTGAACTCAACAAACACACTCTAATCGAGTGTCGAAAATTGGCGACGCAGATTGTATCCAAAGTAAAACCAGTTATTGATACACATACCAGTGTTGGTATTGAACGCGCAGCACTCCGACTAATTGGGGTTAAGGGTGTTGTGGTTCAGAACAATCAGCCTATTCCGTTAGTGAACGTTATCGTCGATCAATTGCGTAACGACCGCGGTTTAGCAAAAGGTGTTTTATATTGGGTTGCTAATGCGCTAATTCAGACAGGCAAAGATCTCAATCATTTGTGTTTAGCGTTGGAAAAAGGCGAGATTATTTTAACGCAACAACATCATGCCAGTCCGGCAGAAGTAAAACGTCTGGCTACCGATCTTTGTAAAGAGGCTCTGCAGCGATTAACGACCATCCGCGAGCAGCGCAATAGTTTGCGCAAACAACAACGCGATCCGTTGGATACGTCGTTTCAAAGTAAGCCGCTTTTATACGTCATCGTAGCAACCGGTAACATTTATGAAGACGTTATTCAGGCGCGAGCAGCAGTAGAAAACGGTGCCGATGCGATTGCTGTAATTCGATCCACCGCGCAGAGTTTGTTAGATTATGTTCCAGAGGGCGCTACTACCGAAGGTTTTGGTGGCACGTATGCTACGCAAGAAAATTTTCGGATCATGCGTGCAGCGTTAGATGAGATGGGTGAAAAAGTCGGGCGTTATATTCGGCTTACTAATTATTCGTCGGGCCTTTGTATGTCGGAGATCGCTGCCATCGCTGCCATTGAGCGTTTAGATTTTCTATTAAACGACGCGATGTATGGCATTCTGTTTCGTGACATCAACATGAAACGCACTTTGGTTGATCAGCACTTTTCACGTCTTATTATCGCACACGCAGACATCACGATTCACACGGGTGAAGATAATTATTTAACAACAGCCGATGCTATTGAAAATGGTCACCAGGTTTTGTCGAGCCAGTTCATCAACGAACGTTTTGCGTTAGAAGCCCATATGAAAGAAGAACAGATGGGCTTAGGGCATGCGGCCGAGATGGACCCTTGGCATCCGAACGTGCTGCTGCTTGAGATCGCGCGTGCGCAGATGACACGCGATATTTTTCCGAAGGCGCCGATAAAATACATGCCCCCAACACGCTACAAAGTAGGGGATATCTTTTTCTCGCACCTCATGGATGCCATGTTTAATTTAGTGGGTGTCATGACGAATCAAGGCATTCAGTTGTTGGGTATGCCTACCGAGGCGATGCACACACCGCTATTACACGACCGTTACATGAGTATCAAAAATGCCAACTACGTATTCGGTGCGGCACGTGATTTGGGTAAAGAGATTACTTACAAACGCGATGGTGTGATCGCGAAGTGGGCCAATCAGGTTTTAGATCAAACGTTAACACATCTACGAAAAATCGAACGTGATGGCTTGTTTAAAGCGATTGAAGACAAAGCGTTTGCCAACGTTTCGCGTACGTTGCAGGGAGGCAAAGGACTCGATGGTGTTATTGAAAAAGAGAAAGACTATATCAATCCATTTTTTGATTTGCTTTAAGCGAGTACAACCATGTCAGGCGTAAAAAAGGTAGATCTAAAAAAACTAAAACCCTACGGCGACATTATGAACGATGGTGTCGTGCAGTTGTCGTTTACGTTACCCGTTGAAGTTTCGCTCGAGGCTCAAGAAGCCGCTAGGCAGCTAGTCAGTAAAATGGGTTTTGAAGACATAAAAATCGCGACTATGCAGCCGGCTGCAACAGGTTTTAGCATGTTTGTTGTGTATGCTAAGGTGCAGCATATTGTTGATTTTACGCAGATCAAAGTCGTTAAAGTAGAATCGCCGACGTTGTCGATGAAAGAACTCGACGCCTTATTAGAGGCCCAGTTTGATCGCAAGATTGTCGTCTTGGGTGCGTGCACAGGCTACGACGCACATACCGTAGGCATTGATGCGATTATGAATATGAAGGGTTTTGCTGGCGACTATGGGTTAGAGCGCTATAAAAATCTTGATGCGCGTAATCTTGGGGCTCAGGTCTTAAACGATGAGCTGCTTAAAAAAGCCGTAGAAGCCAATGCCGATGTCATTCTTGTTTCAAAAGTGGTGACGCAACACGATATTCATTTGAGCGATTTAAAAGATTTGATCGCTCGAGCCGAACAAATGGGGTTGCGTGATCGTTTTATATTTATAGCCGGTGGCCCGCGTCTGTCGCACCAGATTGCTTTGGAATGTGGATTTGATGCGGGGTTTGGGGTTGGTTCGAAGCCGTCTGAAGTAGCCAGCTACTTTGTGGATGAGCTGATTAAACGAAAAAATAAAAAGGGCACACCATAAAAATGAAAACCCTCAACGCCGTTCTCGACGAATTAAAAAATAAACTAGTCGGCCGTGTGCCTGAAATCGAGGCCTTGTATTTAGCTATTAGTGCCCGTCGTCATACTATTATTGAGGGGCCGGTTGGCGTGGGGAAAACATTTTTAGCCTCTGCCGTAGCGCACGCCATGGGCCGTGAAGTAGTACGCATTGATGGCGATGCTCGGTTTACGGAGCAAAAACTAACAGGTTGGTTCGACCCCAACCTCGTTTTAAAGACCGGCTATAAACCAGACAATTTTATTGAAGGACCACTCACACGCGCGATGAAAAGTGGTGCGATTCTTTTTATCAACGAACTCAACCGCATGCCCGAGGGCGTTCAAAATATACTATTACCAGCTCTAGACGAGCGATTGATTCATCTTCCACAGCTATCTACGATCAGCGCACATCCTGATTTTATTGTGATCGCGACACAAAATCCGCGCGAGTTTGTGGCGACGTCGCACTTAAGCGAGGCGTTGTTAGATCGTTTTGAGTGGTTGCATGTGACCTACCAGTCTGAAGAAGACGAATTGCATATACTAGAAAATGTATATGATTGTGAATTTACCATTCCAACTCTTAAACTAGTCCGTCTGACGCGAAACCACCCTAAAATCAAACGTGGAGCTTCTATTCGGGCTGGTATTGCGATTTTAGAGATTTTAAAGGCCGCACAAATACCGACGGTTGAGACGTTTGAAAGGGCTATCAAACTAGCCTTGCCCACGCGCATCGAGTTGTTGAATGCCGATACCGACGTAGGTTTTGAAGTCGTGGTCGCGCAAGTTTTGGCGGAACTTATTGATGCCGTAAAAAAAAACTCTTAAGTGATGCGGAATCGTTAACCGCAGAATCCGTTGATGTGACTACTCAAAAAGCGTTCGATTCGGCGAATATTAGCCAACCAAAAAATTTGAGTTATGCGTTTGTTTCGCCAGAGACAATGGCCTCGCGGCCAAACGATGATTTTGAGTACCGGTCTTCTTGGGATGTCGCGATTCGTTTTCAAGACTTAAATCGCCTGGGTCACTTTTCGGAAGAAAAGAAGCAGGCCTTCAAACGCCGCGCTGTGGGCGCGATTCTTTTACAAGCTTTAAAAGTTTTAAAACGGGTTAGTTATCCGACTCGGACGCGTATTATTCCGGAAGCCGACCTGGCTTTGTTTGATGTGGAGCGTTCAGATTTAGACGTCATCAGTACGCTCGATCACTACATCGCAAATCAAAACATCGAGTTTTTTTATCAAGCCGAGATCGCCCGTCGGCAGCCAGTAATTGTTATTCTCGACACAAGCCTTAGTATGACCGGAGAAAAACTTGCGTTATTAGCCGTAACTGCCGCTGTCGTGACGCTATCAGTGCGTCCAGACGATTTGTGTATGTTTGGTTTTGATTCCAAAATTCGACCTCTGAAAGGTTTTAATGAACCACTATTTAAGAACCAGTCGCCGATAAAAAATGCGAGCCGCGTCATCGAGCGTGTATTAGAGCTACCCTCGGGGGGGTTTACCAATATTGAATTGGCATTAGTAGAAACCGAAAGAGTGATCAAGCAGGCCGCATCTCGAGAACCCAACATCATGTTAATGACGGATGGAAAATATACCGAGGGCCGTGACCCAACCTATTTGGCACAGCGTTTTAAGCGCCTGCATGTCATGAAACTGGGGCGTGATCAGGCTGGGCGCAAATTATTAGAAGATTTAGTTCGACTAGGCCATGGCCAGCTGTTTGAAGCGAAAAAGATTCAAGAACTGCCTAAGTCCACCTACAATGCTATTAGATCTTTATTGAGAAGTTAGTATATTAATAAAATACTATTTAAATAGGGAGCTCAATGCAGCCACTTATTATCACGTGTGCCATCACCGGTGCAGAAACCTTAAAGTCGCAGAACCCTAACTTGCCCATCACGGTAAAAGAACAAGTTCAAGCGACAATCGATGCCTACAATGCCGGGGCTACGGTTGTTCATCTGCATGTGCGTGATGATTCTGGTGCGCCCACTCAAGATAGCAATCGATTTCAAGAAGTCATCGACGGTATTCGGGCAAAGTGCCCAATCGTCATTCAAATATCTACGGGCGGGGCCGTAGGAGACTCGATTGCTGATCGTGCGCGGCCACTCGATTTAAAACCTGAAATGGCTAGTCTCAACGTTGGGTCGATTAATTTTGGTGATGATGTCTTTATTAACAAAACAGCAGACGTCGAGTTACTTGCAACAAAAATGCTGCAGCTTAAAATTAAACCCGAGATCGAGGTCTATGATCTGGGCATGATGGATGTGGCTAAACGTATGATCAAGGCGCACCTCTTGGCCTCGCCGGCGCATTTTAACTTTGTGTTAGGAACGTCGCATGGACTGTCGGGCGATGTGCGGAATATCGGATTATTGATCGATCGATTGCCGAGCAATGCCACGTTTACCGCAACAGGTATCGGCCGCTACCAACTGCCTGTCGCTACCTATAGTCTTCTATCCGGTGGGCACGTTAGAGTAGGTTTAGAAGATAATATTTATTTTGCAAAGGGACAGCTTGCTACATCTAATGCACAGTTGGTGGAGCGCGTGGCGTCACTAGCGCATACGTTACAGCGTCCAATAGCGAGTATTGAGGCCACCAAAAAATGGATCAATAATTAAATATATATAGAACTGGAAATGTATTTTGTATGGCAACTTTAAATGTAAAACTAGCTGATATTGAAGAAGCAAGACTCGAGTTGGCAAAACTGATCAATCCAACACCGCTTCTTTTTAATCCTTGGTTATCCGATGCGTTTCAGTGTCAGGTTTTTTTAAAGTTAGAAAACATGCACCCAATTGGTTCATTTAAGATTCGCGGTGCTACGTATCGAGTATCGCGCCTTACAAAAACCGAACGCAAACGTGGTGTGGTGGCTGCGAGCGCTGGAAACCATGCGCAGGGTGTGGCCTGGGGTTGCGCGCAGTTTGGTGTGGTCTCTACGATAGTGATGCCTACCACGGCACCCTTAACAAAAATTCAGAATACACGTGCCCTAGGTGCCGAAGTGGTGCTGCAAGGTGAAAACTACGACCAAGCCTTTGCCTACGCCAAAAAATTAGAAGCCAAAACGGGCGCCGTGTTTATTCCAGCTTATGAAAATAGAGACGTGATCGCAGGCCAAGGTACCGTTGGGTTAGAGCTTATGGAGCAATTACCAGACCTCGACGTCGTAATAGGTTCTATGGGCGGCGGCGGTTTGATGGCTGGTTGTGGCATTGTGATGAAGGCCCTACGCCCACAGGTGCGTATGGTAGGCACTCAGGCAAGCGGTAGTCGATCTTTAGTGGAATCTATAAAAAAAGGTAAAGTTGTTGATCTTGGTAACGCCGATACGTTCGCCGATGGCATTCGTGTGAAACAGGCTTCGCCTCATATGTTACGCATTCTAAAACCTGTGACCGACGAGTTGTTGCACGCCGACGATGAAATGATCGCCGAAGCGTTACTGATGTTAATTGAAAAAGCTAAAATAGTGGCTGAGGGTTCTGCAGCGTTACCGCTTGCTGTGTTGAAAAAACACCAGTCAAAATTTAAGGGCAAACGCGTCGTATTGATTGTTTCGGGCGGCAATATTGATGTGAATGTGTTGGGGCGCATCATTGACCGTGGACTAGTGCGATCGGGGCGACGACTAAGACTCAGCGTGTCGATATCGGATAGACCAGGCTCGCTTGCGCAGTTAACCAAAGTTATTGCTGATAACGGGGCTAACATTCTACAAGCCATGCATGAACGTGATACGCCGGGCAGCAAACTAAATGAAACAGTAGTCGACCTGACTCTAGAAACAAAGGGCCTAGAACACTCTCAGCAACTCCTGCAGGAGCTACGAAAACACGTTGCCGGGTTTAGGGTCGTCGATTAAATTAAAAATATGCGCTCAACAAATGGTGAACCGTTAATCAAGGCCCCGACAGATAAATTAGAATTGGTTTTAGAAAAAGCCTTAATCGAAAAATTACGAGTGATGGCCGATGCCAGTCGTTACACGCAAGACGAGCTTGTCACGATCGCGTTGAAACGCTTTATTTCACAGCATAAAGACTATTTTCCAGAACAGCACAACATCTGAAATAGCATTTTGAGTTTGGCTGCACGTGAGACGTCAACCAAACTCTATATCCCAATTGAACTAACTAAGCGCCTCTTCAACGAGTTCTGCAATATCTGCAACCCGGACACTAGCTACTAAGTCTTTAGATTTCACACCATCGGTCATCATCGTGATGCAGAAAGGGCAGTTTGCCGCGATCGTTTTGGCATTGGTGGCTAGTAGTTGCTCTGTACGCTTTTCATTGACGCGCACCCCAACAGTTTCTTCCATAAACATGCGTCCGCCACCAGCACCACAGCATAGCGCATTCGCACTGTGTTTTTCTGTTTCGGTTAGTTTAGCACCCGGCAATTTTTCTAAAATATTTCGCGGCGCTTCGTATTCGCCATTCCAGCGGCCTAAATAACAAGAGTCATGGTATGTAATATTGCCGTCTGCTAATGTTTTGTTTGGTTTAATACGGCCGCTAGTAATCAATTCACTAATGAGTTGTGTGTGGTGGATCACTTCAAAACTACCACCGAAATCTTTCCATTCGTTTTTAATAGCGTTGAAACAGTGTGGGCAAGCCGTGACGACTTTTTTTACATTGTAATTGTTCAATACGTTTACGTTCTCTTGAATCAACGACTGAGCCAGATACTCGTTACCAGCGCGTCGAGCAGGGTCGCCTGTACATTTTTCTTCTTTACCTAAAATCGCAAACTTCACGTCGGCCTTTTGCATCACGTTCACTAGAGCACGCGATACTTTTTTGTTGCGGTCATCAAATGATCCAGCACAACCAACCCAAAATAGATATTCTATCGACTCTCCTGACGCGACTACTTCAGCCATAGTTTTGATTTTCAGGCCATCTGTCCACTTGTCACGGTCTTCAGGACTCATAGCCCATGGGCTAAAGTTATTTTCTAAATTTTTAAATACGGTCTGCAATTCTGCAGGGAAACGACTCTCCATGAGTACCATGTTGCGTCGTACTTCATAGATTTTATCCGTCTGTTCAATAAATACGGGGCAGGCTGCTTCGCATGCCCGGCAACTGGTACAAGCCCAAATGACATCGTCTGTAATCTTGTCACCTAAAATTGGGCCCACGTTGTCTGTTTGGCCCGACAAGGCAGCCATTTTATTTTGGTATAGATTGTCTTTCAGGTCCATGATCAGCCGCTTCGGCGACAATGGCTTTCCTGTGTTGTGCGCAGGGCAGGCATCCTGACAACGGCCACACTCGGTACACGCGTAAAGATCGAGCGTATCCTTCCACGACAAGTCGGTTATTTTACCCGCACCAAAACTTGTGGCGTTTTCGTCATCAAGCACCACCTTACGCATCGGTTTTGCGATGTCTAGTGAACGGAAATACGTGTTTGGAGCAGCTGTTAATACGTGTAGGTGTTTGCTGCCTGGAATATAAACCAAGAATCCTAATACTAAGAAATGGTGCAACCAGCGGAACGCAACGCTGATGTTTGCTGCCATCTCGGTATCCATGTTGAGCGGTGCCACAAAAACCTGAGATAGAAAATTACCAATCAACATAAAGCTGTCGACTTCTTCGGGGGCACCATAAATACGAAAGGCACGCATGACAAGTAGGGCAACCATAAGGCCACCGGTAAATATAAGCACAATTATCGCGTCTTTTGATTTACCTAGGCCTTCAGGCTTTAAAACCAAGCGTCGGTAAAAGGCGTATAGAACTGCGGTTAATACTACACCCGTGAAAAGATCTTGAACAAAAACTAGGGTGCCGTAGGCGCTATGCCCAATAAAAGCAAATGAGAAGTCGGCGTAGAGCTCCCGCCCGAAGTTCTCAACGGTCTCGAGGGTGATAATAATAAAACCCCAAAAAATGGCGGCATGCATAATGCCTGCGCTCTTTTTGCGAAGCACCGCTTTTTGCCCAATAACGTTCGCAATAAACGTTTGAATACGTTCGGCCGTACGATCAAATCTAGAGCCGCTCCACGTTTGCCCTTTGGTTGCTTGCGCCAGTTTAAAAAGAATTTTTACTCTGTAAGCAAAAATCGCGTGGGCTACTAAAAAGACGAAGATAAATACAAACGAAGAAATGGTCATGGCCGCGTGCTCCAGTAGTGATAAGTACAGCTCTGTTAAGAATTTTTGTTGGAATTTAGTAAGTTCTTAGATGATATGTAAAAAAACATATATCTACCAGGCTGTATATTTTGCCTAGTATTTAAGCGCAACCGCTGCGTATTAAAAAGTAACGCAGCGGTTGCGCTTAATTTAATACTTAGCCGAGAGCTTTTTTAAACTCTTCAGTTAATAGAGGTACCACTTCAAACAAGTCGCCCACGATGCCGTAATCGGCGATCTGAAAAATTGGAGCTTCTGGATCTTTATTAACCGCTACGATGATCTTCGAAGTGCGCATACCCGCTAAGTGTTGAATGGCGCCCGAGATACCGCACGCAATATACAAGGTTGGACTAACCACTTTTCCAGTCTGTCCAACTTGATCGCCATGAGGGCGTAGACCGGCATCAACTGCGGCGCGTGATGCTCCGACGGCGGCATTCGGAAGCGTTGCTGCTAGGTCTTCCAAAATTTTAAAGTTAGCCGCTTCTTTCAAAGACCGTCCACCAGAGACCACAATGTTCGCTTCGGTAACATCAAGCTTTGTTGTGGCGCCTTTTACAACGTCTTTAATCGTGCTTTTTAACGCACCCAAATCAAGCGATAGATTAGTTACTGCCGCGCTAGCGCCTGTAGCAGCATCGGCAGCTAGGGCATTAGGGCGTACTGTTGCACAGTGAGGCCCCTGACCTACAAACTCAACATCAGCTAAAGCCTTCCCAGCATACATTGGGCGTGTGGCTTTTAAGGTAGAGCCATCGATACGAATTTTTGTACAGTCACTGGCTAAACCAGCGCCTACTTTAGTGGCAACATAGGGCGCTAGGTCTTTACCCTGTGCCGTCGCTCCAAATAAAATAAAATTTGGTTTTACCGATTGAACAGCATCGACAATCAGCTTGCCGTACGATTCGTGTGAGTAGAACTTGACCGCATCACCTTGTGCTGCAATCACACGTTTTGCGCCAAGTTTACCAAGCTCTTGTGTGAGGGCATCTAAGCCAACACCTGCAATAAATACTACAGGCTCACAGCCCGAGCGATTGGCTTCACTGATTAATTCATGAGTAACTTTTTTAACTTTTCCGTCTTTATGTTCTGCGTAAATAAGAGCTATTGCCATGGCAACATCCTTTCATTGCTAAATGATCACAACTAATATCAAACGACTTTTGCTTCGTTACGAAGTGCGCCAACCAAGCCGCCAGCTTGTGTTTTTGCATCACCATCAATTTTTTTGCCGGCTTGTTTTGCTGGAGGCAATTGTAGGCTGACAATCTTAATTTTTCGGTCGCCTTCGCTTACGCCGAGATCACTTGCTTTTAGCGTTTTGATCTCTTTCTTTTTTGCCTTCATAATGTTGGGCAAGGAAGCAAAACGGGGTTCATTTAACCCTTTTTGAGCCGCAATTAAACACGGTTTAGGAAGTTCAATGACTTCTACAGTTGAGCCTTCAATCTCACGTTTGACAGTGATTTTATCACCATATTCAGCGGACAAAACGACTGTAGCGTAAGGAATTTCTAAAAATGTCGCGAGTGTTTGACTTACCTGTGCGCAGTCGTCGTCGATAGCTTGTTTTCCTGTAAAAATAATATCAAAGGCGCCCTCTTTTTTTACGGCTTCAGCCAAGGCTTTTGCTGTTTGAAAAGAGTCGAAATCTTCTGGGGCGTCTACCCAAACGGCGTTGTCGCACCCCATAGCTAGCGCGGTGCGTAGGGCTTCTGTCGCGCGGTTGGGGCCTAGTGTGAAAACCGTAACAGTACTGCCCGCATTTTTTTCTTTAACGCGAAGAGCTTCTTCAATAGCAAATTCATCGTAAGGGCTTACGATGAATTTCACACCAGTGGAATCAATCCCGTTGTTTGTTCCATTAATTTTAATTTTTGTCTCGGTTGCAGGAACCTGCTTGATACAAACAAATATGTTCATAGTCTTCTAGACGCCTCCTTAAATAGTCATGATCGATCTTGTTAGAACAGTATCTACTCTAACTAGGATATTTACTAGAACTGCTCGGAGGCGTCTTGTTTTTTTAGTCAGCCCGCTTTTGGGGCGGCATCAAAAAATTCAAAAAATGAATTAGGAAAATAGAACATCCTGCATAGCGTAGATTTTCGCTGTCTTGTGGTCTTGCGTTAGCCACTCTACTGCTTTCAGTGCGCCTAGCGCAAAAATGCGGCGGTCTAAGGCCTCGTGTTTGAGCGTTAGAATATCGCCTTCTGAAATAAATTGTAACTCATGAGTGCCTACAATGGATCCCGCGCGTGACGAGTGCACTTGTGTTTTTTGACTTAGTTGCGGCATTTGATTCAAAATTTCTTTGGCCGTTCCGCTGGGAGCATCTTTTTTCTTGTTATGGTGCCATTCGTGCAAAACAGATTCGTAATCGAACGCCTTTATCGCGGCATGGGCACGTGCCACAAGATCAAACAGTATGTTTACACCAATTGAAAAATTTGGCGCCAAGATCACCGGTGCTACCATCGCATAATTTTCAATTACCTTTAGTTCATTGGGTGAAAAACCGGTGCTGCCAACAATGTAGGGAATGCTTTGGTGCTCTTTTGATTTCTGGAGTTGCAGCAGTTGATTCAGTACCGCGATCGTAGATTCGGCAGAGGATACATCTAAAATACAATCGAGGCCTTGTACGTGCTGGCTTATGTTACACGTTTGATCTCGTGACATTTCAACTATAGCCAAGTGTGGAAGGCGCTGCGAGGCAGCCATAATTAAAGAGCCTAGTCGGCCTCGGCTGCCAATAAGTCCGCAGTTAATTTTTGTAGGTGTCATTTTTATTCCTGATATCGTTATTGCTGTAACTCTGTGGGCAGGCTCTGATAGGCCGCAAATAATTTTTCAAAATTTGCAGGATTCATTTCAAACAGTGGCAATCGTACGTCGGCAGACCAGCTGTGGAGTTTAGCCATAAGGGCTTTGACGGGTACGGGGTTGGCCTCACAGAAAAGTGTATTGAAGTAGACTATTAATTGATCGTTCCAGATACAACCCTGTCGCGGATCAGTTTCAGCTGCAGCCACCAAATTTACAACTGCCTTCGGATTTACGTTCGATGCGACACTAATCACGCCATGGCCACCGGCCCACAAAAATGGCCATAAAGTCGGATCATCACCCGATAACAACGTAAATCGTTT
The DNA here is from genome assembly GCA_964649095.1 of uncultured Oligoflexia bacterium. Taxonomy (GTDB): domain Bacteria; phylum Bdellovibrionota; class UBA1018; order UBA1018; family UBA923; genus CAZYPH01. The sequence continues at coordinate 14,776 of CAZYPH010000022.1, forward strand.
AATACCACTCTTGGTCAACGCATGGCGTATCTCTGTTAACAAGTGCAATTGCCCCGAAGCTTCTTTGATGCCAACGATATTTTCAATCTCGGCCAATCGCGCGACGGTTTCGGCGGTTAAACTAATCTGGGTGCGACCGGGAACATTATATAGAATAATTGGTATCTTCACAGAGTCGGCTACGGCTTTAAAATGCTGGTATAAACCCTCTTGTGATGGTTTGTTGTAATACGGCACTACTACTAGAGCGGCGTCGACTCCAAGACCCTCTGCCTCTTTGGTGGATGCGATTGTTTGGGTCGTGTCATTGCTGCCTGTGCCCGCAATCACCAAAATTTTATTTTTGCATTTTGAAACCGTGGTTTTGATGAGTCGTTGTTTTTCATCGTGCGAGAGCGTGGGGCTTTCGCCTGTGGTGCCACAAGGCACAACACCAGCTACTCCGCCCGCCAACTGCTGATCTAACAGGCGGTCAAGACTTTCGTAGTCTATTTGATTGTTTTTGAACGGGGTAATAAGGGCCGTAAAAACACCTTCAAATTTCGTGTTTGATGAGATCAGCATATGTTTCTCTCCTACGTATCAATGTAAATTTCGAGCGATCAATTAAAACTTCAGCCGGTAATTTGCGTGAGTTGTAGCGGCTGGACATCGAATGTCCATAGGCACCAGCATTCATAAACGCCAACAATTGACCTTCGGTCTGCGGCAGAAGCTTCACGTTTTTTAAAAATACATCAGAGCTTTCGCAGACTGGGCCCACAATATCTACTGTTTGTACCTTCTGCTTAGAAGTCTCATGTTTTGTTACGGCTAACACCTCGTGATGGGCCTGATAAAGGGCCGGTCTTAGTAAGTCGTTCATACCGGCATCTACGATATAGAAGATCTTGTTCGGGCGCGCCTTGATCGCAGTTAACTCGGTTAATAGATACCCCGCTGCGCCAACAAGCGAGCGACCAGGTTCGAGCCCCAGATGAAAATTGCTGCTACCAAATACCTTTTTAATTAAGCTTCCGAACTCTACAAATGGCAGGGCTTGACCTTTGTTGGAATAAGAAATTCCCATTCCACCACCTAGATCAATGTGTGTTATTTTCATGGGCGCATTTTTGGCAATGTTTAAAACCTCGCGCCAAGCCTGTTCGTAGGGCTTAAGTTCTAAAATCTGTGAACCAATATGGCAGCTGAGACCACAAATATTTATATTTTTAAATATACTGAAATTACTAAATACAGACTGTAGTTCTGATTGGTCTAGTCCAAACTTATTTTCTTTTAAACCGGTTGAAATATACGGATGCGTCTTGGCATCCACGTTAGGGTTGACGCGTAGCGCGACAGAGATTTTCTTTTTTGTGCGTTTTACAATCGAATGGCTGAGCTGATCTATCTGGTGCAGCTCTGAAATCGATTCGACGTTGAAAAAACCAACCTGAGCTTTTAGTGCTTGAGAGATCTCTTCTTGTGTCTTACCAACGCCTGAAAAAACGATCTCTTTACCTGCAATGCCAGCCTGTTGGGCGCGATACAGCTCACCGCCGCTCACAATGTCAGCGCCGCATCCTAGTTGTTTCATTAGGCGTAGAATGTGAAGATTCGAGTTGGCCTTTACAGCATAGTAGATTGAAAGATTGAGGCCTTTTACCGAAGCGCGCAGCTGTTGCACACGATCGACGATCGCGGCTTTGGAATACACGTAGGTTGGAGTACCCACGGCATCGGCAATTAACCGCAGAGGTACGTCTTCAACGTATAACGCAGAGCCTTTATAACTACATGAACTATCGTGTGCCATTTTTGCGACTTCTTTTGGTTGTTTGGTTGGTAGGGTTAGAGTTGGTTGAGGCTGTGTTTTTTTCGTCGTGGTCTTTCACGTTTTCAGAAATAGATTCTGTTTTTTCCGGTGGGATATCTTTAATAGGCGGTAATGGCGGGCCCTTCACACCGCATGTCAATGTAGGGAGCGAACAGAAAAGTATTACGGAAACTACAAAAAATGGTCTTTTAGAAAGTGGCTGCATTTATGCTTAGAATTACCATCGATTCGTCGCCAATTGTAGCTTAGAATCGTAAGGTCGCACCAACCGCGAAGCCCTCGGTGCCAATATCGGCTCTTAGAGCCCATTGTGGGCCAATTCGTAACTGCACACCGCCGCCAAAAAAGCGTCCTGTGGTCTGCAATTGTTCAACAGCCGTGGTCAGATCAGGGTCATCGTAGGACACAAAATTTCGTTTAACGCCGGCGTAGACAAAAAAACCAAAGTTTTCACTTACTAACAGTGTGTAGCGCGCATTGAGCAGGATTGGAAATACTTGTACGGCATCGCCAGTCTTAAAATATTCTACAATCGAAAAATACATGCCTGTTAAATCGAAGCTCAACTGGTCTTGCAGGCTAAGCGTTTTAAAAAATAAGCGATTAGCAGCCGTAAACGAATATTTCAAAGCCACCGCGCTGTAGGTTTTATTAAAGTAGTTTCGGTCTGTAGCATTGTACCCAATGGCTCTGTACGAAGCGTATTGAATTGAAACACCGTGGCGAAAAGGGTCTAATAGGACGGGCCCTTTGTGTGTAGAATCACCGAGCTCATCCATCAGACTGTTGTCTTGGCTCGGGTCCTCATTAGTTAGGTCATCAATTTCAATGCCGTCTTTGGTGAATAGTGGTGGCGGCTGTTTGTTCTCTGTGGTCGTTGCAGGTTCGGTTTCCGGTTTTTTTTCCGCTGGTTTCGGAATGCCGCGATCGAGCTCTGAGTCATCCGGGGGAATTTCATTGGCCAAAGCCTCGTCAGACTTGACGCGATTCATGTCTAAGATGCCGGCCTTGGCATCGGCCTCTTTTACTAGCTGAGTTACGCGGTCGCCTAGCTTTCGAAGCGCGCGATATTGTTTTGAAATAACCTCGCCGTCGTTGCTAAATCGAATAACAATTTTTGCAGCAAAACGTTGTGGAATTTTGTCTTCGTAACTTTTTAATACACGTATTGCAGCGACTTCTTTGTCGCCATCTTTAAGCAACAGCACACGGCCCGGTCGGGGCGAGCTAGAATTAATATCTTCAAGTAACAAGACACGCTTCGATGAAGATGTGCGTAACAGCCGTACGTTAAATTCTTCGGCGTCAATTTCAGGCACAGCAAATGATGAGGTTGATATAAAAAATCCAAAAGCAAAGATAACGATCGCAAGCTTAATAGGCTTCAGATAGGAAATAATCAAACTTGCGAATCTATTGAGATTCATCATTTACTTTAATTATGTCTAACCTCGAACTTCCGAACAAGTTGAATCTGGCTCAGTTGCCAACTCCTATACAGAAACTAGAATATATTTCTCAGCTAATACATCGTGATGTCTATGTGAAGCGGGACGATTTTACCCACCTAGAAATGAGTGGTAATAAACTTCGGAAATTAGAATACCTTCTAGCCGAGGCAAAACGTAAGGGCTCTAAAACGGTATTTACTGCCGGGGCAGTACAAAGCAACCACGTACGGGCTACGGCAATTGCTTGTGCCAAGCTTAGCCTGGGCTGTGTGGTCTTTTTAAAAGAAACGCTCGAAATAAAACAGGCGGCTCCTAAAGTAGAGGGTAACCTTTATCTTACAACTCTGGCGGGCGCCAAGGTGGTTTGGGTTGATGAACAAGAATTAAAAGAACCCGCCCGAGTATTCTTAAAACATGCCGACGAATTCAAGATTCGTGACGGTGTATTGCCGTTTTTTATTGCCGTGGGCGGATCGCAAGATTTTGGAGCCTTAGGTTATTTCTCTGCCTTCGAAGAAATTCAGAAGCAGAGTTTAGATATGGGCATTCACTTTGATTCCATCGTATGTGCCACCGGCTCGGGGGGCACGCACGCGGGATTAATTTTGGGTCGTAACTATTTTGATGCCAACGAAACTACGCGGATTATTGCGTTCGATATCATTGGCGATTCCAATGTTATGATCGAAAAGGCAAAAACTGTCGCCCTTGCAGCAATTCAGCGCTTTCGTTTACCAATTTCTTTGGGGCGCGATGATATCGACGTCATCGGTGGTTATGTCGGAATCGCCTACGCAAAGCCTACCGTTGAGCAGTACCAGTTTTTAGCCGAAGTTTTTCGACGCGAGGGTATTTTATTTGACCCTGTGTATGCCGGCAAAGCGTTGTTTGGTTTAGTAAAAGAGTGTTTGAATCAAAATACCCGTTTCGGCCAAAAAATATTATTTCTCAATTCAGGTGGCTTTGCTTCGTGTTTTGTTGATTCGCATCGAGAAGGCATGCTTGGTGTTTTAGTCAGCAAAGATAGTTAAGGAATAAATATATGAATTTATATATTTATATTGCCCTTCTAGGTATCGCATCTTCCAATGTCTTTGGTTACGCTAAGACCAGTAAAGTGCAATCACAAAGGATAGATCCGGTTAGTCAGGCCACACAGCTTTTTGATAGTTTTCAGCGTGACAAAGCCCTCTATTTTTTACGAAAGACTCTAGAGCAGAAGAATCTAACTCGAGAGCAGCGAACCGGTCTTGAGAAATTATATCGTTTTATACAAGTTCAGTTTTACGAAACAAAAAACTTTCAACTGTATCAAAACGCGCGAGCATCTTCTTTAGCGGGCCGTCCTGACGCCTGTTTAAAATTAATTGAAGGGATTTCAAAACAAGACAACTCTAACGTAGAGGTTCAGTTACAAAAGTTAGACTGTCTCTTGGTACAGAAGAAATTAGAGGATCTTGGTCCGCTGGTAACCGAGCTGCGTTTGAACGTGATGCCGGCCGGTTATTTACCAGATCCATCGCAAGATATCTTTGACCAAGCTAATATTGATGAACGCTTTTTGGTAGCCATGGCACAAATTCAGTTTGTTAAGGGTAACTTTGAAGAAGCATTAATCGAGCTCGCCAAAGTAGTAAAACCGCGACTAGAACTTTTTGTTATTTTGAGAGCTCAGGCACTAAAGGGGTTGTCTAAGCCATCTGATGCAATTGATTTGTTAAAGCGGTATACAGAACAACAGACTCAAGCTGTAGAAGCCTGGTTTGAATTGGCGAAATTATACCAGCCAGATCCTTTAAAACGTGATCTGGCTTTAAAGGCGTTTCAACAATTTGTGCAGCGCGTTTCGGGGCTGCCTAGAGATCAAAAACAGTCCATACGGATTGAAGAGAAGATAACTGAAAGTAAAAGACAAATTGCTGAACTTACGCAAGTTCGACAAAGTTAAATCATGAAGCCACTTCACATCGTTATTGCAGGTAATATTGGTGCCGGAAAGACAAGTTTAACTAATCTGTTGGCTCAAGAGTTTGATTACAAGCCGTATTTTGAGTCGGTGGATGACAACCCTTATTTAGCTGATCTCTATAGTAATGCCGAGCTTTGGTCGTTTCATACCCAGGTGTACTTTTTAACAACACGGTTTCGTGCTCATAAATTGATTCAGCGATTAGTGCGCGATGAAATGAAGACCTGTATTCAAGATCGCAGTATATATGAAGATCGACATATATTTGCACGCATGCATAACGAATCGGGCCTTTTGAAGTACAGAGAGTTTTCTAGTTATATTGCACTCTACGAGCAGATGACCGAATTTTTAACCCCACCCGATTTATTAATCTATCTGCAGAAGTCTAGCGAGGTTTTGCTTGATAACATCAAACGTCGCAATCGAACGTATGAGGCAGGGATAGATCCTAATTATATTGTAAGCCTTAATAGTTATTATGATGACTGGGTTGATTCTTACTCATTAGGCGAGAAGGTTATTATTTCTTCAGATACGTTAGATTTCGTAAATCGAAAAGATGACGCCGCCTATGTGTTAGATCGTGTTCATTCGGCCGCTAGGCAATTCTGACCTAGTAAAAATTTTCTTAGTTTAATTTTCGATCCATTCTGTCGATTCACTTGCAAGTAGTGAGTTATAACGCGTGCGTTCGCCCATTAAAATGGCTTGTAACGACACCTGTTTTTCGGAGACAGCAAATGGAATCGAGTTTGAAATCAAGATTTAGTCTTTTACATGGTCCAGCCCAGATTGTGCTGACCCTTTCGCTGATTATTAGTAGCGGCTGTAGCGGGACTAAAAAATCGTATTCACTAGAGAATGATTCGGGAATTGTGGAAGCCGATACTATTGAGATTACTCCAATTGACTCTGGGCAGCGTTCATCCGTGCAACTCACCGATGATCAAGCGGTATCAGAAAGTTTAGCGGTGGATTCTGCGCCGCCCGTGTCATTAGATGGCGATGGTTTTGTAGCAGCCACACAAGAGCAGGCAGGCACTACTAGTGCTGTAGCTAACGTTACGGAAACAGCGACCCCTATTTTGCCCATGGAAACACCCACTGATAGTCTGACAGCTGTGAGCGAGCCAGTATCTATCGACAGCAGTGCAAACGACAACAACAATGTTGCGCAGAGTACTGTTTACTCGATTGATAGTGCTGGATCAGCCGATGCTTCTGTTGCTAGCCCCGTCTCGGTCTCAACTGAGGTTGCTGGCGATGGCACCTATACCGTACAGCCTGGCGATACTTTAATGCGTATTGCGTTTAACGTTTACGGTAATGTATTTCGGTGGAAAAAAATCTTCGATCTCAATCAAGACAAACTTACAGATGCGAACGTGCTGAAATCAGGAATGGTTTTAAAAACCGGCATGTCAAAGGCCGTAGTGAAGGCGACCAATGGCGAGCCATACTTAGTTAAGAAAGGCGACACTCTAGGGTCTATTGCGCAAGACGTTTACGCAAAGCGTCAGTACTGGAAGCGTTTATACGAAAACAATAAACATATTATTAAAAATCCGAATCAAATATATGCAGGATTTTATATATACTATCAAATTAGCGAGGAAGAGCGCCAAGAGGCCCAACGCTTAAGAGCACAGGCTCAACATCAGTCTCCAAATTATCGCCCTGTTAAGGCCTACGCCGGTCGATCATCGCGTCCTACGAACATGCGCGAACCAAATCGTAACATTGCAACGTCGGTATCTGATAGAGCTTTGCAGCCAAAACGCCCTGACTTTAATGGTGGTGGTCTTACAAGTATGATTGAGGGTGGATATGTAAAGCCCATGAACCCAGTAAACACACGAAACCTATCGCCGCGAGAAGCATCCGTAGCAGTAAAAATTAAGACACCCGATCGTTTGCCAGCGGCTAACCCAAAGAAACCGACTGTAAAATCTGGGTTAGATCTTTTGAGGTAAGTTCTATACCGTAACAAGTGCACATATGAAGGCACTTACTCTAACGATTTGTGGACTAATATTTTTTAGCGGCTGTCAAACAGCGCGAATGGCCTCTGATCATCCAACAAGTGCAACACAATCAGCAGCTCTTGATGTGGAAGCTAGTTTTGATCGAGGCATACAAAAGAAGTATTCACTTCTTAATAGCGATGTCCTTTCCGATTATATTCGATCGGTTCTTGTTCAGATTTCACGCAAAGGGACATCTGGCGCAATATTGCAAAAACAAAATATAGTTGTGCGTGTCTTGAGTGCGAAGAAGTGTTTTCTCGGCATTAGCCCGAAAAACCATGTCTATGTATCTTTAGGGGTTCTTAATTTATTACAATATGAAAATGAGCTTGGTTTTCTATTAAGTATGGCGCTCGAGATGCGCCACAGTGGAGTCGTTCAGAAGTACTATGACGCGCTCGGTTTGAAGCCAAATACTTCCCCTGAAAAATATTTCGAGCCTGACGGGATATTTGATTTTGGTGGTTTAGAATATTTAAAGATAAAAAAACAGAGCCTCAAACACTTGCATGCCGCCGGCTATGACCTTCGCGGTGCTATTACCATTATTGATCGTGTGTTCGAAAAACATAGAGACTCATCGGCCATAAAGTTATCCGATGTGAGTTCGTTTCGCGCCTTGTGGTATGAGCCAACCGAACTAAAAGTCATCATGCGCGAAGAGGTTGCGAAATTTCCGCCAATAAGAGATCCTATTGTCAAGTCACGTGAATTTGAAAAATTTCTTTCGAACGTGAAAAAAATTAACGCAAAAATTTAGTAACGATTGCCGCTGAAAAGAATTGGTCACTTAGACCCTTGCTTTCAAAGTGCAGATTGGTGTTTGAATGGTAAGCCCGACCACTAAGCAGTTGAGTACTAATAAAACAACAAAACTCCTGCGGCCGCCGACGCCAGTTGGTCTAGCAGTTAATAACACCGATAATGCCAAGGCTATGGTGATGACCTGGGTTACTAATGTTACCAAATGGAAACTCGATCACTCTAAAATTGACGCATTACCGGGTGATGCTTCGTCACGACGTTACTTTCGTATTAAACATCGCGAAAAATCTTACATCGTAATGTACATGCAACCATTTGTAGATCTCGACGATCGAATTCCTTTTTTGCAGGTGCAGAATTATTTACATTTAGTGGGCGTTCCAGTGCCAGAAGTACATCACCATAGCGCCGAGCATGGGCTTATTTTATTAAGTGATCTCGGTGACGAAACTCTACTGAAGTGTTTAGAGAACGTATCGAAACAGAAAGAACAAATCGTTTGGTTTAAGCGTGCCATTGATTTGCTGGTTCAGATGCAGCGTGCCACTGCAAAACAGAATGCAGCGATTGACGCTTATGGTCTCTATTTCGACGTCGAAAAACTTATGTGGGAGGTGGGTTTTACTCTAACCCATTTTTACAATGGGGTACTCGCGCGTCAAATGATGCCAATTGATCGCGAAAAAGTATTAAATTATTTTTCTGCTATATGTCACGAGTTGGCCTCTCAGCCGTGGGTGTTTACTCATCGAGATTACCACGGTCGCAACATCATGGTTCATGATGACGTACTCTGTATGATTGATTTTCAGGATGCACGACTGGGGTGTGCGCAATATGACCTAGCTTCGTTACTGCGCGATTCATACTACCAACTAGAAGAAGAGACGGTCTATGAATTGGTCCAATACTACTATTCGAAGTTACCTGTAGCGACGCGCGGTACTTATAAATCATTTGTGCGTGTATTTGACCTTATGTCTATTCAACGAAACTTTAAAGCTATCGGCTCGTTTTCGTCGTTTTATACAAAACGTCAAGATGTGCGCTATTTAAAGTTTATCGGCAATACCTTTGAAAATGTGCGAAGGAATTTATTGAAATTTAAAGACCTCGAAGAGCTGCGTAGTTTATTATTCCGCTATTATTATTTTTAGTATGCAAGCCAATACCAAAACACAGCCTGTAAATTCGTTAGAAGTGTATGTGCTTGCTGCTGGCTACGGCACCCGACTGAAACCATTAACCGACCTTGTTGCCAAGCCGGCGTTACCTATTTTAGGTATCCCCGCCATTTGGTATTCGTTGCACTGGTTGCGTCAATCGAGTCTGTTTAATCGAGTGCATATTAATTTAGGCCATCTATCAGAGACTTTAGATGCCGCCCTCAATGCCTATAATGCGAAGTGCGAGCCACTGACATTTATTAAGAGTTATGAACATCCGACCGTATTAGGCTCCGCAGGAGCCTTCTATAAGTTTAAAAATGACTTCGTTAACAAAACCATACTTGTACACAATGCCGATACGATCTGTTTTGCTGACATCAAAGCTTTGTTAAAAAGCCACGAGGTCTATCGAGAAAAAGCGCGACGCCCCATCATGACGCTTCAAGTTAAGGCATTTAATAACCCATTAGACGGTTCTATATATACCAATATTGATATATTACCGAGTGGGCAAATCATTGGGTTGAGAGAAAAAAGGTCGCAAGGCACGTTGTTTACCGGCACTTATGTCATTGATGGCGCGTTGTTGCAGGGTGTTCCATCTGGGGCTTCAGAGTGGCGTGCCGAGATTTTTAATCCCGCCTTGGCGGCTCAGGCTGTATTTGCGCATGTGACTGACAGTACGTGGTACGATACGGGGTCGCTCGATGAACTATTAGCTACTACGTTTTCTGTGTATGATGATCCATCGACCCAGCAATTTGTAAAACAGCATGTGGGCTCTAGAAGTGTAAATGGGTTACCGATCTACTACGATAAACACTCTATCGACGTATCTACTCTCGATTTATTTTTGAGAGGTGTTTCGATCACGGGCCCAGCCTATTTAAGTGGTGATTGGATCAACCATCAGTCAGAAGACATTAAGACCGTAGGCCCTAACTTTGTTGGCTTAGAACCGCCTGCGGCGGCGCTCGAAGCGCCTTTTTCAGGCGTGTTAGCCAATGGCGTCTATTTAAAAACTTTTGTTACCAACTCTAAATAGTTATCACCGGTTGTTATCGAAGCCCCGAACGAATTCGTATGCGCGCCTGTAAAAACTTTGTCAGAAATAAGGCGGTGCGCAAAACCCTCTAGTGCAAACCGTGCGAATGCCGTGGCTTCTAACGAATCACCCAGAATTCCCAGCGGAGCTACATCAATAAACGGAGCCTTAACATTGACGTACTGTGCAAAGGCGCGCATCAGGGTATGGTTATGAGCACCACCGCCCGTTATATATATTTTTCTTAATTTAGTTTTTGGCAAAACGAATTTTCTATAAGCCAAAGCCATGGTGATAGCCGTGAAACACGTAGTCTCGGCAATGAGCTGTAGCCCACTTGATCGAAATTCGTTCAAATAATCTTCAGAGAAGACTTCTTTGCCGGTGCTTTTGGGCGGCGGGGTATTAAAAAATGGATTTTTTAATAATTGGATTAAGCGTTTTTCGTTAATGCTTGACCATCCCGCCAGTGCCATCTGACCGTTATGATCGTACGACTGCTTGCCCCGGGTGAACTGCTTAACCGCCATATCGATTAATAAATTTCCCGGGCCCGTATCAAAGCCAAGATATATATTCTTCTTTTTATCTAATACCGCTGTGTTCGCAATTCCACCTATGTTGTGAAATGCGACGCCATTAATTTTTTGATGATCACAGAATAGGCGTAAATAATTTGGAGCCAAAGGGGCCCCTTCCCCTGCATGGGCCAGGTCTTTAGCGCGAAAGTTGTAGACTGTAGTGCAACCTGTTTGTGTTGTGACTATCGATGTATTAATAGCTTGAATCGAAAAATGACTCTCTGGTTCGTGCCACAGTGTCTGCCCGTGAATTCCGATTAATAAATCACGCCGCTTTAATTTATA
>CAZYPH010000023.1:0-10731 GCA_964649095.1 uncultured Oligoflexia bacterium
AGATCGCGTCGGTTTGTGCCAGTCCAGCAGTATTTACTGGGAGGGTTAGCAGCACGATAGTATGGGTGCTGGTCAGGTGCCCAATCTGCGCTCGTGGATGCTTCCCCGAATCCATAAAACCGCGATCGATGAGCCACGCCGCAAAACTATGCGGCCCGGTGCCGTCGAGGCTTCTAAATAAAGCACTTAGTCCAAATATCCGATCGGGGTCTTGAGTGGGCAAAACCCAGCTCAACTGCAACAGAGGGGTAGAGCCTGCAAGGAGTTCATCACGCGGGTGCACCACAGAATCGACTGGCCCGCGTCGGGTTCGGTTTCGATTGGGATACACTGAGTACACCGTTACCTCATTGGGGGCCCTTGGCATGGATAGCCAAGCATCCGAAGAACGTGCCGGTAGCGGATCACTAGTAGAGGCCGGGGCAAGATGCGACAAGGCCGCTTCTAACGACGCTCTCAGAGCACCAAAACCCCGATCGCCATCACCGGTATTACTTAACAACCCCTCTAAAATTAAAACGGTGTTTTGAGGCCGATAGTGGCCTCGCATAAAACTTTCGACGTCGGCTAAAGTCAGATTGGAAATAGCGGTTGGTAGAGCAGCGCGCCCACCCTCAAAACGCGCATGCCCCGATTCGTGACTTAAAAGTCTTAAGAGTTGGTCGTAGGAAAGTTCAGCGGCACTCATACGTCGAGCAAACGCCTCAGCCCGCACAGCGCGTGACTCGCGCAAAAAGAGCTCTCGAGATGGTAGGTTATTTTCTGAAACGATATGCCCAGCCGCTAAAGTGAAGACCGGCAACAGAGAGAGTGGCACGCCGCTGAATGTAAACTCCGTGCGATCAGCACTTGTTGTGGCATTTTTGCCATCTATCTGAAAGCGCTCAAGACCATTAAAAAAAGAGGCTTGCGGCCGCCTTCGACGACGGCGCGGCTCCTCTTCGTCACTGGTGACGGCATCGGCCAACGCATGCCATGGCACACTTAATAAAGCGAGGTGTTCCGCTAAATGCGCGACCTCAGGGGCATTTGCGGGTTCGTCTTGCATGCCACTATTGATAACCAAATGTAGAGAAAATGTGTCGTCAGAACCGAGATCGCCGTCGTCGGATTCGGTGTTGGCGTCTTCGTCGTCATCGTCAAGTTGGTTTGGGCTTGATTGCTGCAGTGGCCGATTTAACACCACAATGGTCAAGCCCGAATCGTGTTGAGCGACATACGTTTGGGGCGCAAAAATACCGACCCTACGAAATACCGACAGGCGCTGGTTTGCAGTGGGTTGCGCATGCCCACGCGGCATGACGAGCGTAAACACTATGAGGCCCAATAAAAAACCAAGGCGCTTTGGCGGATGAGCAAGCACGGGAACCAAACAGCGTCGCCCTATAGTCGCAGCCAACAATATATCTATAAATTTAAATATAACCACACGCCCCCCAGGTTGTTAATACTGCTACGACTACTGTTAATGCGCGAAACGGACCATTATACGGACACTGAAAAATCTCTTAATGCCGCATTTAGTGATGTTTTTGTATCAGTCGACGGTTTTCGTTTTCCGATAATCAACGCACACGGTACTTGATAGGTGCCCGCAGCAAATTCTTTTGGCAAGGAGCCTGGAATAACAACAGACCGTTCTGGCACCTCACCCATCAACACGACTGGTTTACTACCGGTTACATCAATAATTTTTGTGGATGCCGTCAGCACCACACCGGCGCCTAACACGGCCTCGCGACGCACACGTACGCCTTCTACAACAATACAACGCGAGCCTAAAAACGCGTGGTCTTCAACAATGACAGGGGCCGCTTGTGCAGGCTCTAACACGCCGCCTATACCAACGCCGCCAGATAGATGCACGTTCTCGCCAATTTGAGCACACGAGCCCACCGTAGCCCACGTATCAACCATTGTACCCTTGGCGACATACGCGCCGACGTTTACAAAACCCGGCATGACAATAACACCAGGCTCTACAAAACTACCCATGCGCACGATACCACCGGGCACTACCCGTACACCCTTCATCGCGGAGCGCTTTTTTACGGGCATTTTATCCAAATATTCAAATACCCCAGCACTCATGGCGGCGTTGTTGTGCGTCGGAAAATAACTTAATATGCCCTGTTTTACCCACGTGTTGGTCGTTTGCTGGGTTGGGTTCCAAACGCGAATTTTGCCCTGATCTAAATACCACAGCACGGCAGCTGCATGTTTTTTTAGGCGCGCCCGAAAGTGGACTTCGGCTTTGGCAGAAGGTTTTTCGAGTAATTTAAAATTCGATTCGGTTGAAAAAAAATCTTCTAACTTTTCAATACCGATGGTCGGTTTTGTAATCTTTAAGCTCATGAATGAAACACCTCGTTTTTGGTAATTTATTTATCGAAAAATTTAATCGACTGGTCACAAACTGCGCCGAGGCCTTTCAATACTTCCTCTTTTGAAAGGCCACGCTTAATTTCAAGCGTGATGGTCGGAATATTGCGCTCTTTGCCTGCATAAGTGCCCAACGCGCCAGGTGTTGGATAGCCAATATCAGTTGTGACGGGGTATTGTGTAATCGCGGCTAATTCTTGCGCCCACGCTTCGGATGGTCCATTGCTATTGACCTGAACTTCGCTAAAAGAATGCGCCGATAGAATAGCCTTTGGTTTAAGCTGATCGATTAATCGTACTAATAATTGATTCTCAACCTCACTACAGGCACTTGGGCCGGGTGGGTATTTTGGATTTTTGATTGTAGTCGTAAAGTCTTGAGTAGGTAAATTGCGATTGAGATCAATACCTCGAGCATTTAATCGAGAGCCAGCCAACCAACCATCGACGTTTAGAGCGGTCACGACCACCAAAGATATATTTTTACCTATATACTCGTTTTTATATTTTTCTATCGCATCACTTAATAGCCACTCGCCTTCTACTTCATTGCCATGCACGGCACCGAGCATTAATAGCCACGGACCATGGTCATCAAACCATTTCTGTTGCAGCTCTACGTTATTAAGCTCTGCAGTGACTGCTGGTTTGGGGCGGCTACTTTTTTTATTTAATGCCGCGGCACTCAAAAATACGTGAGCCTCAATTGGGCGACCTAAATAGGAAAAACCTAATATATATTTTTGATAACGATGCCATAGAACAGGAGCCGATTGATGTGTAGAAGGTGATTGCAACGTCGTATCGGCCTCAGGTTTCAGGTAAAGATATTCTAGTGTATGCCCGTCAGCGTCCAAGAAATAAACAGACGCCCCATCAGACCGCGCATAAGGACCTTTAATGATTTCGACATTTTTTTGCGCCAAATACTCGGCAAACTCAAACACATCGCGCTCGCTCTGGGCACGAAAACCAAAGTGAGTGTATTTATTCCCCACGCGCAGGCGTGGATTTTCCGGCGGAAGCATGCCCTCAGGTGGTGCCGCCAACAAAGCAAGAATCCCAAAATGCGCATCCTCACCGACTTTTAAAAATACGTGAGCGGCATCTTCATATAAAAGCGGCAACCCCAACACGTCTTGATAGAACGATTTTGCACGCGATAAGTCGGATACGTTGAGAGCCTGATGAGAAAGTCCGGTAATAAAATTTTTCATAAATTTTTTAAAACATGTTGATGGCATGATCGAATAAACAATCGTGTAAATAACGCGCAAAAAAGAAAAACGAAACCTTTTAAGAACTGACGGCTTCAGATAAATAAACTCTAATATGTCGACACAACCGCTTAAACGTTATGATTCTCCCGCTAGTGCACTACTGACGGCGTGTTTGAGTACTTATTTTTTTCTGGCTCCAATTGCAGGATGGGCCTACTCGGTCGTTTCTGGATCAAAAGCATCCACCGATGCCGCTGTTGCCGTATTAAAAAAAGGCGGATCAGCGGCCGACGCCATGGTAGCCGCCATTACTACCCAAAACGTGTGGCAGCCTTTTTTTATGGGCATTGGAGGCGGAGGGTTAGCCGTAGTCTCTCAAAATGGCCGAGTGCAGTTTTTTGATGGGCGCGAAGAAGCCCCGGCGTCCGCCACGCCGACGATGTTTTTGAGTGAGAAGTTTGAAGGGGGTAAGATACCCTATTACCCTGAGCGTGTTACCGGAGCGAACCCCGTCGGTATACCCGGAACGGTCGCCCTACTAGGCACCTTACATAAGCGTTTTGGTAAGTTGCCATGGAAACAACTTACGGCACAGGCTGCATTAGAAGCAAAAAATGGCATTGTTGTAAGCAAACATTTTTCCAATATCTTAGTCGATGAATTTGAACGTTTGACGCAGTTTCCGTACTCAAAACTTTTATTCAGTGGCCCAGATGGTGGCCCTCAAGCGGTCGGCTTAAGTTTAAAAAATATTGATCTTAGCCGTACTTTTGAACAGTTGGGCGCCGAGGGGTGGCAAAGCTTTTACACCGGAAGTTTGGGTCGGTCTTGGTTAAGTGCCGCTCAACGATTAGGCGTAAAAATCAATCAAAACGACCTCGCTCGCTACGCAGTGCGAGAAGCAAAGCCGTTACAATTTAATTCATTTGGACTTAGTTATTACTCTGCCCAACTACCTAGCGCTGGATCGACAGTCCTAGCGGGTTATATGCGTTTTTTAGAATACTATTATAAATCGCACACCGTTCCAGCGGCCCTTTCGGTGGAACGTTTTATTATTACTTTAGAGACGCTTCGGTTTTATCAAAAGTTACGTGACGAAAATTTAGCCGATGTTGGCTACGCTAAGTTCGATCCGCAGACGTGGATTGGTTCGGCTAAAGAGAAAGCCTTCTGGCTCGAGATCTCAAACGCTATTGATACAAAAACCAAACAACTCAAAGAACGTGTCCTAGAAGGGCGACGCACGCCGGATATTTTTGAAAGTGTATCGTCTTTGGTTTCAGGGCTGCGAAAAGAAACACCATCAGGAGAGTCGCCAAAAAACCATACGGCCCATTTAGCCATTATTGACGATCGCGGTTTGGCGATCTCACTTACAGATACCATCGAACAACATTTTGGTTCGGCGCTCGCAGTGCCAGGGTTTGGATTTTTACTAAACAACGAGTTGTCGGATTTTACCGCGGACACCGATCACCCCAATAGCCCTAAGGCCGGAAAAAGACCCCGAAGCAACATGTCACCAACTCTGATTTTTGATTCGAAGAAGAAACTTCTTGGTGCTGTGGGCTGCGCCGGTGGAACACGTATTCCAGCGACCATTGCACAGTTTTTAGACACGTACTTTGTGCATAACTTATCGGCCCTTGAGGCCTCAGCCTTTCCACGGGCGTATTTTATTAATGCATCGGAAACGATCGTAATTGAAAACTCCATGCCTAACTTTATTGAACTAGGCCTCAAACAGGTTGGATATAAAGTAGAACGAGGAGAGGCTGAGTCGGTTTTAATGACGGCGATACGCCGAAAAGCGGCTAATGACTTTACAGCGGTCAGCGAACCCCGTCATGATGGGTTAGGTCTCACACTGTAATAGGGCACAGCACACTCTCATGACGCGGCGGCTAAAAAAACAATCACGATTAACAGTCATTATAGCCGTCAGCGTTCTGGTAATTATCGCAACATGTATAGGTATATACATATATATTGATAAACCAGGCGCCGTGCGCATGAACCGCTACCGTCCGAAAGAATGCCAACCTATTTTAGACCGCAACGGCAGTATATTAGATTACACGTGCAGTCCGGCCTTAAGAGGCATTCGCATTCGAACAGAGCTAGCGAGTATCGATCAAGGACTACGCGATCTCTTCCAGTCGATAACACCGTCGATAACACGCGATTTAAGTGCGCTCTTATACGAGCAAAAATATCTTGATACCGACAGCTCGCAAGAACTACTTCGAACGGAAACAAAAAATAGTTTAATTGAAAAAATAAACGTCGAACTGTCGGCTGACCAGCAATTGGAATTGTATCTTAACTTGGTTCCCTTAGCGCCGGGCATATTTGGAGTGGAATCAGCGGCGCGACTATTTTTCGACCACACAGCACAAAAGCTATCGCCGCACGAATCATTGCTGCTGTTTTTACTGAGTCGTAATAATAATTCTAAAAACCACCCTTGGTTTGGTGGCACACCAAACGAGTGGCGCGTCATCGTATCTGCGACGCAACACCGCGATGTATTCGAGCGTGCCGACCAACGTTTTCACACCACTCAGGAATTGTTTCTACATTTTATTGAAAAATGGGCGGCATCAGCGCCCAAACAACTATACGCGCACAACGATAAACAGGAACGCACGTACCCCGCAATCAGTACGCTGACACCTCAGTTTCGCATTGGACAATTGAGTCTATTTCGATCGCTTGGGTATTTGAAATTCACCAAAAACCGATCGACCCCTATTCACACTACGTTAGACCGCTCACTTCAAAAAATTCTTATCGAGACCCCACCGTTTGAAGAGACACCGCAAATACAGCGTTGGAACTCCATCATCGAACCAAAGAGCACGGCCGTCGTACTTATCGAAGATGACCAGATTCGTGCCTTTGTGTGTACGGATTCTAAGAAGGCTCAACAGTTGGTGTTGAATCTTGCTGGCAAAATAACACGAAGCACCACGGTCGACGTGGTTCCGTGTAACGATATTACACGCGCACAAATTGCTGTAAATTGATGATCACTTGACGGTATATTCATTTATTTCTATTTTCAAAATATGCGCGCAACAAACATTATTCTTTTAGGCTCTCAGAGCTTGGCTAAATTTTCTGAATTCAAATCTATTTTAAAAGTACAGGCTCCACACTTAGAACTACGCCCGTTGTCATCATTGGTGTTTAATGCAAAAGCACTGAGCGAAGCTGAAAACGGAACTACTTATTATGAAAATGCGTTTAATAAAGGCAAACTGGCGCATTTAGCAGGCAAATACCCTACCATCTCAGATGACTCGGGTTTAGAAGTCGATGCTCTGGGTGGCGCACCGGGCATTAAGTCACATCGTTTTGCAGCACTAACAAGCGGTGTAACGCAAGATCAAGCCAACATTGAGCGTTTGTTAAAAGAACTTAAAGGCGTGCCCTTTGAAAAACGAACCGCACGTTTTGTGTGCACGCTTGTATTTTTTGTTGAAGGCGTCGTGCTATCGACTACAGGTACTTTAGAGGGACATATTTTAGAGTCCCCTCGCGGAAGCGCTGGGTTCGGCTACGACCCCATCTTTCAACCTGCCGGCACTACTCTAACCCTGGCAGAGATGTCGCTTGAGGAAAAAAACGAACGCAGCCATCGTGGTCAGGCCGTAGCAGCCTTGTTAGAGCAGATTAAAACACGCGATATTAAACTAGTGCGTCCGTAAGTCGGTCGCAACTCAGTCATGAATGACGCATCACATCGCACCGCTAGTCTTAGTAAGAACGCCGTTGAAAACTTTGATCGTGAAACGAAGGCGATTGAGGCGGTCGTCACCGTGTTCCATTTGAGTTTACTGCTACAAGTATTAGCGGGTTTTGTAGGCCTCGTGAGTGCGCAGTTTGGTTACTTTACGACACGCAGTAATTTAGCGCCCAATTTTTTTATCGCGACGCTCTTTTTGCACGTATTATTAGGCCTCTCGGCCATTGTCATCACGATTGGAATTACGCGACAGATTAAGAAACTATTTTTGAGCATCGCACGAATTAAACAAATTCCATTTACGATGCATCCATTTGAAACAATACTTTGGGCTCTGGCTGCTGCAGGTGGTTTGATTTTGATATTCAGTGTCTATTTTTTGGGAATCTTTTTGTTACACGGTATCCGCCTGCCACCATTTTACACGCCATTACTGTTTGGCCTTACGGCTTTAGGCATGTGTTACCCGCTGTTTCGCATGAAACAATACTGTCTAAACTATTTTGAGCTCACTATCGGAGGCCACCAACCATGACGCAAAACCAAACGGCTTACGACGAACTTGTTTTAATTTGCAACGGCAAATCTTGTGAGAACAATGGCAAGGCCGAAATTTTAAAGAAAGAATTGAAAGCCGCCTTACAGAGCCAGAATCAACCAGGCGCAATGCGACGAGCTATCAATACAACCTGTTTAGGTCAGTGCGAGAGTGCACCGAATGGCCTTATTGTCTCGCTCAAGGCACCGACTGAACCTAGTGGTGGTGCACGATGGCTGCGGTATCTTCCGAGCAATCTTAAAGAGGCGAAACAAAAGATATTAGAAGCACTATATATATCAGCTGTGGCTCTTGTTCTAACGGCGTGCAGCAGCGCGCCACGCACTATTAATCCGGCAGAGTCCCAAACAAATACTGTGGGCGATTTGACGGTAGCGTTTACTACTGACATCCATAATCATCTTGAGATGGCCGAAGCGCTTGAAGAATCTCTGTTGGCTGCACGAAAAAAAGCGACAGAGTCGAACTCGGCCTTTTTGTATCTTGATGCAGGTGATTTGTTTCAAGGCCCACTAGAAGGGAACTTATCTAAGGGACGCGCGATTGTGGCCATGATGAACACGCTGCAGTTAGATGCTGTGAGTGTCGGGAATCATGACTTTGATTATCCGGCTGCTGATGCCGTAACGAAGCGCCATTTGGGTTCCAATCTTTGGACCATGCGGGGATTGTCGAAGTTTAAATGGCTTTCCAACAATGTCGTTTACCCCGATGAGGCGCTCGAACTGTTGCGAAAAGAAGGGCGCACAAAAAACTGTAGTGATTTCGGAAAGCCGCTATCTGAAAATTGTAACGCACAGTCACAATCAACTATTTTTCCGGCACGACATGTTTTTGAAAAACTAGCTGGTACGATGCCTGTGCGTATTTGCGTTGCAGGCTCGACCACCGCGTATGTCACGGCCATAACGAAACCAGAAAACACACAGTTTAAGACCGGCTCGAAATCGTATGCCTTGAGAGCAGAACCAATCGCACAAACACTGCATCAAGAGAGCCAATATTTTAATAATCTCGGCTGCGACTACCGTATCGCCGTAATGCATGCGGGACTTGTTTGTCCCGAACCACGCTCAACGCAACAAGTAGAGCGACCAAACGAGGTGCGTACGGATTGTACTTTGAAGACCGATCACGCCGAAGCCCTTCATGCTGCTGAGTCGGTAGGGGTTTCGATTCCTCTAATCATCGCGGGTCATACCCACCAAGCAGCTCTTTTAAAAACGGAAACAAATACGATTGCAGAGGCGGGCTCGTATGGCCGCTATCTCGGCATTGCACAGTTTAAGAATGGCGCGCTCGTGAATGTAGACATCAAACCGCTACAGGCCTTGCCTGCTCACACCAAATATAAAGTCAGCGCCGTTTTAAAAAACTACCGCACTCAGGCGTGGACGCTACGCAACCGTCCGGTCGGCGTTTTAGCAAAACCCTTTGAACGGCAGTATTACGACGAATCCCCTCTTGGGAATTTAGTGGTCGACTCTATGTTAGCCTTCGGCAAACAATATGGTGCCGACTTTGCTATTTCAAACGGGGGCGGCCTACGCGCCAATCTACCCGCTGGAAGTATTAATTTTGGCCACGTGTACGACATGATGCCTTTCGATAACACGCTCGTATTAGCCACGATGCGCGGACGCGACTTATTAGCCTTATTGAATATTGGCCTAAGCGGCGCGCACTCGACTGTATTAGTTTCAGGGCTTGAAATTCAAACCGAAAAGGCGGCCTCTATAACGCCGGGTTCTGAGTTCTGGCCCGACAGCGATCACAACGGCACGTTTGATCTTTTTGAAAAGAAACCTGTAAAAACGGCCTTCGACAGTCGCAGCCGACAGCCGATTCTTCCCAACCGTTTGTATACCGTGATTACTACCGACTACCTGACCTCGGGCGGTGATCACTGGAGTTTAGTTATCAATAAAAAGATTTTACTCACACCACTTGCCGGTAAAACGCCACGCGATGCGGTAAGTCGTTTCGTTCGATTGCGCAGCGCAAAGAAAGCATTGCTACCTTCGGAGTTCTTTAACACCTCGGCACCACGCATTCGCCGTTAGTACGTGCGGCTCATGATAAAAAATTTGTAAATTGCCACGAATGCCCGCTACTCTAACTTCAGGGGGCGTTGAAATGGCGGATATTCTTACCAAGATCGAAAAAGAGCTTAAGTCGGAGTTTGAACACACCAAACGCATTTTAAGTTTTGAAGAATTTGTTCGTCTGGTAGAGACCAACCCAAAACAACACACACGTAACGCCAGCACCTATTTGTTAGATGCGATTGAATATTTTGGTTCGAAAGAAGTCTCGTATTTTGGCCAAAACGTAACGCACTATAAAATTTTTGATTTAGATTTTGCCTCGAACGACGCGTCTCAAAGTAGCTCGCACGATCGCTACCGTGTGGTAGGCCAGTACGACGCTCAGGCTCAAATCGTACGTTCGTTAAAAAATGCCTCACGTGAAGGGTTGAGTCATAAACTAATTTTATTACATGGCCCCAATGGCTCTGCAAAATCAAGCCTAGTGCAGTGTTTGATTCGTGGTTTAGAATACTACAGCGAAAAACCAGAAGGTGCCCAATATAAGTTTTCTTGGATATTTCCGGTCGATAAAGTTTTAAAAGGCGGGAAAGGCTTAGGGCTTAGCCAGACCTACTCGAACAACACTGAGGCGTCAGGATCGTATGCCTTTTTAGGCGATGAGGACATCGCCGCACGCATGCACTGTGAGATGAAAGACCACCCGCTACTACTCATTCCAAAACCACAACGTGCTGAGTTTTTAAGTCATATATTAAAAAAAGATCT
>CAZYPH010000023.1:10741-25773 GCA_964649095.1 uncultured Oligoflexia bacterium
CCGGAGTATATTCTTCACGGCGACCTTTGTCACAAATGCAAACAAGTATTTGATGCGTTGTTGAGTTCGTATAAAGGCGATCTCAAGCGGGTTTTGATGCATGCGCAGATTGAACGGTTTTATTTCTCTAAACGCTACCGCATTGGCGCCGTTACCATTGAGCCCCAAATGCACGTCGATGCCCAAGCGCGGCAAATTACCATGGACCGCTCGCTAGCTTTTCTACCCGCGTCGCTACATGGACTGTCGTTATATGAACTATCTGGTGATTTGGTCGACGCCAATCGCGGCATTGTGGAATACGCCGATTTACTGAAGCGCCCAATTGATACGTTTAAATACCTTTTGATGGCTTGTGAGACGGGCAACATCAACGTTGGGCCTAGCATTGCGTATCTCGATAGTGTTCTGATTGGTTCGACCAATGAATTGCAATTAGATGCTTTTAAAGAATTTCCTGACTTTACTTCGTTCAAAGCACGTATCGAGCTGATACGAGTACCGTACTTAACACAGGTACATCTAGAAAAAAGTATATATGATTTTAATATTGCGCGTATCGCCGGCGAAAAACATCTGTCTCCACATACGACTTTTGTGATTAGTCTGTGGAGTGTATTAACCCGACTAAAAAAACCCAACGCCCTCAGTTATCAGCCCCAACTTACCAATGCAATTAGCTCGATGACGCCACTTGA
This sequence comes from uncultured Oligoflexia bacterium, assembly GCA_964649095.1. Taxonomy (GTDB): domain Bacteria; phylum Bdellovibrionota; class UBA1018; order UBA1018; family UBA923; genus CAZYPH01. Next base: position 11,440 of record CAZYPH010000023.1, read on the forward strand.
AAAAGCTAAACTCTATGACACCGGCGAAGTACCGGCTCACTTAAACAATGAAGAACGCAAACTGCTTCGTGCCTCCATCAAAAAATTACGCGATGAGTATGCCCACGTGCCGTATTATGAGGGCCGAATTGGCGCGTCTGCGCGCGAGATCAAATCAATTTTATTTGATGCCGCTCAAAGCCCAGAATACGAGTGCCTGAGCCCTCTAGCGGTATTTAAAGAAGTTGAAGATTTTGTAAAACGCCGCACCTCGGAGTACGACTTTTTACGTCAAGACGTCAAAGACGGCTACCATGACAATTTTGAATTTATTAACCAAGTACGTCGAGAATACCTGCAGCGCCTTGATCAAGAAGTGCGCGAAGCCACAGGCGTGTTTGCGCCCACGCAGTATGAAGATTTTGTAAAACGCTACATTCAACATGTGTCGGTTTATTTGAAAAAAGAGAAAATCAAAAACCCCATCACAGGCCAAATGACCGCAGCCGATAGTGCTTTGATTGAAGAGTTTGAAACGATTGTAGGCGCGCCATCGATTGCGAGCGATAAAGAGACTTTTCGGCACAACGTGATCTCGCAAATTGGGGCCTTTGCGTTAGACCATCCGAATCAACCGGTGGATTATAAAAAAGTCTTTCCCGATTTTATACGTCGCTTAGACGATCATTATTTCGGGAGCCAAAAAGACCAATTGAACCGCATCGCCCGTGCAATTGCGTTGCAAACAGTAGAACGCGACAATCAGACGGCAGCTGAAAATACTACGTTTGAAGACTCTAAACTCGCAGCGTCGACCGTTGATAAAATGGTCCAGCAATTCCAATACTGCGATGCGTGTGCGCGGCGTTCGATCATGTATTTAGTAAAGTTGCGGTATTCGTAACGATTTGACGCGGCCTCACAGGTCAAGAATAACCACCCTGACGGAACCATCTGGTAGCAATTGCAGTCCGAAGTTTTGAAAGCAGCTACCAAAGTCGATGAGAAAAAAACGGTACTGTTTAGCCTCATACCCATCGGCATCAAATTCTACGAAACCTGGGCGGAATCCTTGATTGCAAGGCGCTTTTTGAACAGCGGGGTGCTGGATTGCGGCCAGCTCCAACCGCAATAGAAAAGCCGCCAAAGCATCGCTTACGGTTTTATGAAATGTGATGCGCGACATCCAATACTGTAGCTCTTTTTCAGGCACCTGGTTTACAAACCAATGTGAAAAACCAACAAGGTAGTTATTAAGTTCTAACAATGCCGGCGGCATCGACTGTTGTTCTAGGCTAAAACGAAAATACTGATCCCACTCTGCGGCACTAGCAGACATGGGCGGCATGGGTATTTTCGGCAACGAGGCCTGACGCTGCGTTAACTGAGTAAGTGTAGGATCAGTCTGTGAACGCGTGACCGACGCCAGCGGGGCCACCAAAACACCAAAATTCTCAAAAAGTTCCGCTGCCGTAACCGGACCTTTAGCCGATGCTGCCGTAGCCTCACGTATCATAGAGTCGTCTAACGTCGGGTCCAGTAGATCGATCGAAAAGGCACGAGAGGGGTTAGCAGCGCCGTACGTATCCCGCCAGAACTCCGTCCAGACTTGTAACAATCGAAACTTAATAGTCTCACGCATAAACGTCAGCACAGCCCGCTCGACAGCGTTGAGGGCCGTAGTGCGATAGAATCCTGAAGCGTCTAACGTTTTAAAAACGTACTGACGATCTAGCGTGACTTCGCTCAGACCCCGCGTGCGGATTGAAGGATTGTTCACCGCAATCGTTTGGCGTGCTCTCACAAAACTTACAATTTTACCAAGACCATTTTTTTCTCTTAGCGACGCATCTAATACAAATGTAGCTGCATTAGCACCAATAGCTGCCGCTCGAGCATTTAATTCTTGCAACGCGCTATCCACTAAAAAGCGGTGGATGGCCACCGCCGACTGCCCCGACTCATGTGTCGCATCTAACGGATCGACTACGTTAGGCCGCTGCGCTGCTACACTCACAAGTAATGATTGCACCGGCAGATCAACACGCACCACACGCCCATCCGGCAGCGGTACACGAAACGCTTTTGGTTTGAGATGGACACGGTAGACTTCGTGAGCCGGCTGCATCGCGGCAAGATGCGATGGCAAGGCCACCCTCTCAAATCGACCGACCGGATTATTATACCCCGCATCTCGAAGGAGGGGAGCCGGGGCAACCAGTAGCGGATCACACGCACTTTCAACCGCCACTTGCAATACACTTGAGCTCGCTGCCCATAGTGGCAGTCCAAGGGTTGCAGCAAGAAACGCGAGAGCCGTAAGAAACGTCGCATAGTAACAACGTTTCATGCGCAGCACGAAATGGTTAATTAAATAAAATACTATATACATAAAATAGAATTCGGTACGCACCTTAACACGCTTTGGCGAAAACCACTATCGTAAACCAGCATGACGAAGTCGCAGAGTGCACCAGATCGCGTCGATACAACGCCCCCACCCACTAAACCTGGCGGTGCAGAGAAAAGACAAAAACTTCTTTAAATTCACGGTCTCCGGAGCGGTCTTTGAAATGGTCTTTAACGTCGACAATAAACATGTCTTCGCGAAAGCCTTGAGCTCTCAACGCCCCAATACAGGCCTGCAGATAAGCTCGACCCGGATCAGCCAAAATAATATGGCTACGCGGGTGGCAAAATTTTACAAACGCCTCGGCCACAGCTTGCGGATGGCTGGACTCGTAAAGAATGTCGCTTCCAATAATAAAATCAAACCCTCGTTCGCACTTCTGACGCATGTCTAAACGTTCAGAGGTTGACCAATCTGAGCTCGAATGGAACCCATCAGTAGTGCGCCAGGCTACTAATTTCTCAAAGACTTTATCTGCACGCATGGCCGCATCACGCCAATCAATCGAAGCATAATAAAATGCACCATCGCTGGATAAGGCCCCCATTTTATTGTGGCGCAGATTTTTTGTTAACAGGTTAATCACTTCCGGATGGAAGTCACTCGCCACCACCGTAGCACCATGTTGGGCGGCGACAATCGATGGTAACGATAGACCAGAACCCAACTCTAAAACCGTCTTTCCTTGTAACCACGTACCCATACGCTCGAGATGCTGTGCCAGCGCTTTTGCAGCAGGCCACACTACCCCGAAGTAGGGGCATAGTTCTTCTAAATAGATACGCTCTTTTTCATCGTTAGTAGCCCGTTCACATAAAAGATCGATGGCGGCGTCGAGGTCTTCTAACGTTTCTAAAGTAACCGTGCGCTCACCAACGGGCTCATAAATAATTTTAGTTGGTAGGCGATCAAAAACAGAACGCGATAATATATCAAGCATTTAATATACGACTCCATGTTTCAGGCATTGGTGCCACAAACGTCATTGATTGGCCGGTAACCGGATGGTCAATCGTTAACGTATGGCTGTGCAAACACTGGCGTTCGGTTTCAAAGCTAGCCAGAGGCATAGCGTCAACGTCAGAGCGGTCTTCTAAATACTGCAAAAACAACGCATCTGACCGACCGTATAATTTATCACCTACAATTGGGTGCCCAATTTTGGCCAAATGCACGCGTATTTGATGTTGGCGGCCGGTCTTTGGAAAACACTGCACTAACGTTTGGGTTGGTGTGCGTTGTTTAACAACTACGTCGGTGCGTGCCGATAATTCGCCGGTGCCGGTTTCAAATGCAGCCATTTTTAACCGAATCGGAGAATCGACCGCACTACCTAAATCGTACTGAATCGACACGGTGTCGAGCTGTACCAAACCTTCTACGAGCGCCAGATACGACTTCTCCACAAAACGTTCGCGAAATTGACGTACCATTTCGGCAGCTGCTTTTGAGCCTTTAGCCAAACACAACACACCACTCGTCTCACGATCTATGCGATGCACTAAGTGGTAATCAACACCCGAGCCTGCGATTTCATCAGCCCGTTCCTGACGCAAACGCATCAGTAACGTATGGAAGAGATAACGCCCCGAAGGATGCACGGGCAGATTGCCTGGTTTGTTCACAACCAACAACGCATCGTCTTCGTATAATACGCTAAAATCAAAATCTACCGGTGGCTCAACACCACGCGGACTATGCACAACGACCTCATCGCCCATCATCACTACAGCACTAGCTCTGAGATTAGTCGGCGATATAAAAGCGCGCTCACGGCGCAACTCAATGCGGCCATTTGCTATAAACTTTTGTAATTTAGCTCTCGAAAAATGAGGGTACGTCTGCTTTAAAAACTGATCCAAGCGCAGACCATGTGTGTTTTCATCGATTAGGTGTGTGACTAAAAACGTATCCCCAACCAATTCACGCAGGCGCGCCTCACGCGCTGTAATTTGCTGACGCAACTCGGTAAAACGGTTTTTTGAGGGGAGCGGTAATTTTAAATCAGCATCCTTGGCGTTTGCGGGCATACCCCGCTTATTTACGATAATTTTTGCGCAGATGCACGACAACAGTACGCAGCTCGCCGTCGTTGGGAGCCATATTTAAAGCTACCTCAAACTGGTCGAGTGCTTTTAAAAACATGCCTCGACTTAAATAAATACGCCCCAAATTCACGTAGGGAAAATGCCGATTCTCGTAACGTAGACACTGTTTAGCGCGCTCTAACCATGGAATAGCATTGTCCAATTCCCCTTTTTTCATCAGATACGTGCCAATATCGTTGTACGGATTGCCGAACTCAGGGTCTTTTTCAATCGCCTTTTGGCACAACTGAATCGCTAGGTCTAAATGCCCGCCAAAACTCACCATCCAGGCTAAATAGGTAAAACCATCGGCGGTTTCTTGTACTTCTAAACTTTGTTTAAAAATCTGGGCAGCGAGTTCGACTTCACCTTCGTAAAATTTTTGTAACCCATCTTGCAGAATTTTTTTGGCTCGACGTTCAGTCAGCGAGACTACCGAGGCCGAAGAATCAGGCACTGAGCGAAGCTTTAAGGGCGCTGGCGGCGGCGTAGCAGGAAGTGGATTGAGCGTAATAGTATTTAAAAGAGAATCAGGTGTTGCGGGATTTGTTTGAGCGGTCTGCAATCGAATCTCGTCCATGAGATAATTGTCTCCGTTTATGTAAAACAATTTTATTTACTAATTCTTCAAACCCCAAACCACATTCTTTTTGTAATACGTATTTAGGTTTGAATGCCAAAACGTCAAAATACTTTTTAACGTTAGCTACTCCGAACGATAAACTGACATCTTTAAAAAAAGGTTCATCGTTTGGACTATCTCCTACATATGCTATCAATGTTTTTTGTTTTGCCGAGGAGATTTTAAACCTGTCTTTCAGAACGCGCTGCACACAGGTCATTTTGTCGTAGCTGCCAAACCAAATATTCACGTGAATACTGGAAAGTTTTGCCTGCGCGCCGCGTGAACGGCAAAAATGTATTAGTTCGTCGACTTTATGCGACGTCCACGGTTTTACGTCTTCGTTATAATCAACGGCTAAATCAAACTCTCTAAAGGCCTGATCGGAAGCAAATTGCACAGGCGTAAACTGCTTTTCAATCTGTTTTTTTAATTTTTTTAAGCGTTTTTGATTTTGAAGAATTTCAATATCATTTTCTATATATACTTTTTTTAAAATATTATTCTTATCTTGATACAAATAGAATGCACCGTTCTCACCCACTACAGAGTCTACAGGCCACATACGTGTTATCATGTCGCACCAGCCTGCTGGTCTACCAGTGACCGGCACGGCGTACACACCCACCTCTTTTAAACGCCAGAGAGCGGCGTAAGCCGATGCTGTAATTTGATGGGTCTTCTGACCGGAAAAAAAACCGCCAGAAAACGTGTCGTCGATATCGAAAAACAGAACTTTAAGTGCACTCAGATCAGCTGCATGCGCTAGGTTTTTTAAATTCTTCATATATATTTATTTAAATATTTTTACGCGGCCTAGAATAAAACTGACAAACTTCTTTACAATCGTCGTTGTGGGTTCCACACGGCTCGACATGAATGTTAACATCTACTTCTTTAAACGCGTCTGAAAGCTCGGTTTCAATATCATCACAGACGGTGTGGGCATGATGTACGGTATCTTCACCACAAACACTTAAGTGAAACTCTATATATCTGGTTTGCCCCGCACGACGATGACGTAGGTCATGATAGCCAAGTGTTCTACTTTCATGCCGATCGATAATGGATTTAATCGCCTGCGACTCGCCCTCGGGCAACGCCGTATCAGACAGTTCTTCGATACACTTCTGAATCTGACAAATACCAACCCACACCACATAACCCGCAATCAAGATCGCAACCGCAGCATCGACCCAGACCCAAGTGGTATATTTATAAATGACGAGTGATAACAGTACGGCCGCACTAGAAAACACATCGGTTAAAAAGTGGTACGCGTTGGTTTCGATTGCAATGCTCTCATGCTCACGCCCCACGTTGCGATTTAAAAAATACACCCCAGCATTCACAACAATGCTCAGCGCAATCACCGCGATACCGTGGTTGATGGATGTAATTTGACGTTCTGGTTGCTGATAAGCTTCAAACGCCTCGTAAACAATATAGAGGCCGGCCACTAATAATAAAAAAGCCTCAAATAACGCACTTAAACTTTCAATTTTACGGTGCCCAAACGGATGACGATCGTCGGCCGGTTTAATGGCCTCTCGCACTACAAAAAACGTTACCAAACTAGACACTAAATCTAACGATGAATGAATGGCTTCTGAAAACACACCCACACTGCCGGTACTAGCCGAAACCCACAACTTTAAGCCTGTTAATAGCAACGTAGCCAACAGAGCAATCAACGTGGCCGACTCTTGTGGTGTCTTTCGGCCCTTTATTGTGGGCATTTTTTTGAAGTCGAGATGCATTATGACCTAGCCATCAATGGAAGTATGTAAACCCACCAGATATATAGGAATTGGTATTTGAAATATTAAAACCAGCCTCGCACGTAAATGCGACGTTCTTTTGACTAGGAATGTGCATCATCGAACCTAAAGCGATTTGTGAAAACGCTTGCACGCGACTTGCGAAAAAATTCCACCCGATAGGAATGGCAATAAACGGTGTAAAGTGCGCCATGGTGCCGTCAAAGCCTTTATAAAGCATTGGTTTGACGCCGATTTGTGTAAAACCCACGGAGTTTTGTCGTGAAAACTCGACAAATAGCGGTGTGGCAATACCTGGCTGCGACTTGTAATCGGGAAACCAATCTAAATCGGCAATGGCGCCCACGCGAAAAGCTTTTGCGGAGGAACCCACGCCAACAATACCGCCGATGTTGAGAATATCGCTGATTCCATAACGCGGCTTTAGGTTAATACCAGCACCGGTATCACTGCCTAATAAAACCTCAGGCTCGAGCCCTGCCGACCAATTACCAATATCGACGTGGCTAGCAAGATCAAACACGCCGGCTTTGGCAGACATCGAAAGAACAGCTAAGCACAGTAGACTTAATGTTTTACATACTTTTAGAATGAACGATGTTTTTAGACGCATACCCTACTCTCTTTTCTAAGAACGAGCTTAAAACTTGATGACGACCGCTAGCGCGGTAACATATTAAAACCTCGCTGTTCTAGTTATAATATCGACAAACCGCAAATGTATATTAGGATTTCATAATGCTTCAAGCCAACAACATCAGTAAACAATACGGCTCAAAAATTTTATATAAAAACGGCCAATTCACGATTCGCCCCAACGATAAAATCGGATTAGTCGGTCCCAACGGCGCGGGTAAAACGACTATTTTTCGTATTCTAACCGGTGAAGAAAAACCCGACTCGGGCAACGTGAGTTATCCCGATAAATTAGTCATCGGCTATTTTTCTCAAGACGTTGCCGACATGAGTGGGCGCAGCGCATTAGACGAAGTGCGTTTTGGTTCCGGTGCGTTATCTAGCCTAGCCGAACGCCTGGGCATTTTAGAAAAACAACTCGAAGACACCGCAATAAACCCAATCGATGACGATGCCATGGCCCAATTATTAGAAGACTACGGCTCGGCGCAATTAGAGTTTGAACAACGCGATGGGTACAATTTAGAAATACGCGCGAAAGAAGTGTTAACAGGCTTAGGTGTCGACTATCACCGCCCCGTCGAGTCGTTTAGTGGCGGTTGGAAGATGCGCATTGCGCTAGCGAAAATTCTGGTACTCAACCCCGACGTTCTACTGATGGACGAGCCCACCAACCACCTCGACGTTGAATCGATTATTTGGTTAGAGGCCTGGTTAAAACAATTCAAAGGCGCGTTACTCATGACCTGCCACGACCGCGAGTTTATGAACAACCTGGTGTCGCGTATTATTGAAGTGGCTCATCAAAACATCACTACTTACTCGGGCAATTATGATTTCTACGAACAAGAAAGCGCCATACGCTTAACACAGCTCATCGCCTCACATAAAAAGCAGCAAGATATGCTGGCGAAAGAAGAAGAATTTATTGCGCGTTTTGCGGCCCGAGCCTCACACGCAGCACAAGTACAGTCGCGTGTGAAGAAACTAGAAAAGATTGATCGCATTGAAATTCCGACCGAGGAAAAAACCGTTGATTTTAGTTTTCCTCAAGCGCCACGTTCCGGGAACGATGTGATTCGCATTGAAAATGCCGAAAAAATATACCCTGCTATTTTAGCTACGGAAAAACCAAAAACGGTATTTTCAAACGTGAATGCGGTTGTAAAACGCCTTGATCGTATTGCGGTTGTTGGTGTCAATGGCGCCGGAAAATCTACTTTGTTAAAATGCATTGTCGACCAAACACCGTTAACCAATGGGTCGATCCAGCTGGGCGCACAGGTGCGCGTGGGCTATTTTAGCCAAAACGCGCTCGATGTTTTAAATCCGCAGCGAACGATTTTTGAAGAAATTCAAGAGACGTTTCCCGAGGCCACCGTCGGCTATATTCGTAATCTATTGGGCGCCTTTTTATTTAGTGGCGACAGTGTGGAAAAGAAAATCTCCGTACTATCGGGTGGTGAAAAAAGTCGTGTCGTGTTGGCGAAGATTTTGGCGACTCCAGTAAATTTATTGGTACTCGATGAACCAACGAACCACCTCGACATCACCACACGCATGCTGCTACTGGATGCGATTAAAAACTTTGATGGCACGGTAGTTATCGTAAGCCACGACCGCCATTTTTTACGCAGCATCGTAACGCGTGTGTTCCATTTAGATCACGGCCACTGCGCGATTTATGAGGGGAATTATGATTATTATTTGCAAGCGTCTGGATTACTGCACTAGTAGCAGAGGCACATCACATTAAATGAGGCCTGACCACAGTTCCAGATTGAACCCGACGTTATATAATTCATCGCCGAATCGGCCTGTGCAGTGACTCCATTTTCCAAAGGGTCATTACTTGTGCCACCTTGGCAATTAGCTGCAGGATCTTGATTGCCACCCATATTACTGAACGTCCAGTGAGCGGCAGATGCACTCGTAACAGGATTATCAAGGGGCCCTGTAAGGAATATATCATAACCAGCAGCCACTATACTTGTACCATCGGGCCGTTTGATGGGAGTCGTAGAACTAAAATTGCACGTAGTTTGCGCATTTGCGATATTATCCATAGGTCCAAACGAGACCAAAGCACGTATTTTGGTACAAGGCAGTGTAGGATAATTTGTATTTTTTTCTGCCACACATTTAGCGTCGGCACCAGCTCGCCCCCCCAAATTGCCGTCATGGGTAGTTGAAGTCAGAAAAATATATAGTTCGGACTCACTTCCTGTCCCTGCACAGGAGGCTGTTGCGGTGTAGGTAGTACCTGAAGATCCTGCCGCCGCAGCTGCAGCCGCGGCTTCCGATGCCACTATGGATACAGCTGGCCCACTAGTCGACTCACAACTTAATTGAAACGCAGCCAATAGCGTAATCACAGCGCATGACGTTTTTCTATAAATGGACCGTTGGCCTCTAACATTTATTTCTTTGCGAAAGTTCATAACATTTAGAATTCCGCATAATGTAACGCACGCCAATCTGACCAAATTTACCGAAGGGCAATTTTACCTAATACGATTTGTCGCCCCGCCATGACGACTGAGAATAACGATGTACCACTAGAGTAAAATTACCCAGCATGCTATACTGACATACAGGGCCCGTCATGGCTTTGACGGAGGTTCGTAGTAGGGTTTGTGCATGCCGAGGTGCGATAGGCCTCGTAAAAAAATCGCAAAATGTAATTGGCAACGATTACGCACTTGCTGCCTAATTTTTTAGCGTAGCACGCTTGTTGTTGAGATCGCCGGTGTTTCATCGGCAAGCGTCATTTTAGCCGGATAGAATTTAGGTTGTCGTTAGCGGCTTAGATTTGAAACTAAAGTTAACGGAGGCGGCCGTGCAGTTTGTCTGTGGACGTCACTCCGCCCATCTAAATCACAGTCTAAGCATGTAGACCTCCCTGTGAAAAACTTTCGGACGGGGGTTCGACTCCCCCCGGGTCCACCAAATTGAACGCCAGTCGAACACCTGTCCGAGACTTACTCTCGGATCGGTGTTCGGCTGGCGATTTTTCTTTCTGCTCCCCGGATAGCACCAGGTCTTGCGCGATCTCTCCCAGAAGGTCTTCCTGGGACGTGGTGAAATACTGAACCCGCGCCCCATCTTCCTGGATCACAATTCGATGAATCACATCGTTGAGAATATCCCTCTGCTTCTGAGCCGAACGGGTCACAAAGTCCTTCCGAAACTCCCTAAACAAACGGAAAGCCTCCTCCAGGTCAATTACTTGGTCTTGCTGCCCAGCTTTCTCGGCTTTCAGTGTCGCAATCGAAGCAGAAATTTTTTCCCGGTGCCCTTCGCACTCAGCAACCTTTGCCAGCACCGACTTGGGGGCATCCGTCTGCTCCGCTAAGACCCCAAGCAAGTTATCAATCATCCGCTGTACGTTGCGCCGCTCCTGCTCCCGTGTGGCGATCAAAGTATCAAGGTCCGCACGACTCTTCGTGTCCTTGCGAACAGAATTTCTCGCCAACTCGGCCATGAGTTGCTTGTCCTTCGCAAGCTCAAGCAACCGTCCAATTACTGCCTCCTCTAGACGAGGAGCCGGGACTCTTTCCAAAGGGCATCGCTTTGTATGCACGTCGCCCGCGATCAGAAACTTGCGATTGTGGCCGTAGTAGAAATACTTTCCGTTTTTTCCTGTGGCGGATTTGCCTCCAAGGAGGTCGCCGCAGATTCCGCAATGCACTAACCCTGTAAGGCGGTAAATGTGCTTGTGATGCTTAAACAGTTTTCGGTTGGCCTCAAGGACTTCTTGCACCTTCCAAAACAGAGCGTCTCCAACAATAGGAGGCCAACTCGCCTTTACGGCCTTATACCGATCCTTCTCATCAAGCTCCTCGGGATCGACATTGATGTTCTTCTTGTTGATCTCGCGCATTCCGATTAGCGCCAGATTGGTTAGGAACTTAAAAATTGACGATTCGGTCCAGCGATTGCCGCCGACCATTCTTGCCTCACGAGTCACGTACTGCTTGGTCTTGTTACCGGACTCGTTGAGGTAGTCGCGCAGCTTGCGTACGCTTCCCAGTTCCAGAAACTTCTCGAAGCAGTGGCGCACTACCACTGCTTCGGACTCATTCACAACCAAGTAGCATCGCTTTATGGGATCAGGATCGTACCCAAGAACCCGTTGGCTACCATTGGCAAGGCCACGCTCGGCCCGCGCCCGAGCGCCGTCCTTAATGCGTTGAACGATTGTCTTTCGTTCAAACTGAGAAAAGCTGATGCAGTTAATGACCATCATCTCGCCAATGGGCGTCGAGGTATCGAAGTTCTCCTTCAGGCTTACAAAGGTAGCTCTGTGCTTCTTGAAGAACTCCCAAATCTGGCAGAAGTCTTTCACGTCGCGGCTTAACCGGGACAGTTCAGTCACGATTACTGCATTGATGTGCCCCTGCATGAGGTCGTGAAGCATTCTCTTAAGAGCAGGCCGGTTCAAGTCCTTCCCCGATAAATCCTTGTCCGTGTACCACTCGACGATCTCTCCCCATCCTGGATTCTGTTGGTTTCGGTAATCGACGAATCCTTTAATACGCTGCGGATGTGAAACAAGTGATCCTTCGTCACGAACCTCGTCGCTGGGTGAAAGGCGAATGTAAGCGCCAAGACGAAACTGTACTTTTTTCTCAGGCGCTGATCTGTTCTTCGAGGCTCGCTCCAAGCTCTTTGTCGAGGTCGAGGAATTCGCTTGCCCGGCCTCGGGATTGCTCGCGTCGACATTCATCGATGCAGCCAAGAATCTTCCTCGCAAGCCTTTTAATGCGCTCATGATTTTCCTCCTTTGTAAGAACAACCGGCTCGAACAGAATTGCTAACGGTGGCCTTGGAACCGCCTGGGACTTTCGCTTTCGCGCGCGTCCCATTTTCAAACCTCATTTTTCCCATTATCGTTTTCTCGATTTCTGGTCACTTCCGTCGGCACCGAATTTCTCCAGCCATTTCATCAACAGCTGCGCATCGTGCTCCGGAAGATCATCCATCATTCGGTACAACTTCTGAATGATCGCGCTGGGGCTACGAAAGCCTCGCTCATAATGAGAGATCACTAGCTTTCCAGATACCGCCATCAGTACAGCCATCTGTTCCTGGGTCAGCTCCCAGCGCTTACGAATATCAGCGTAGTCTTTAGGTTTCACAAAAGTCAGAGTATATCTTTGATATACCTATGTCAAGTTGCCAGAGCGTCGTTACTCTCTGCTTTTCGTTGGCGTCTCCGGACTTCCCGCACGGGAGCGACGACAGCTCCGCTAAGAATCGAGGCAACAGCAGCAGCATCCGCTCCCGAGCGGCGCGCGTCTTTCGCCTGGCGCAATAGAGCTTCAAGATGCGCCACCTGATCGAAATGATCTGCTCGAATATCTTCGATGCAATGAGCCAGCGCATTTCCATGGAAGTACCGAATAACCCACGTCGCAACGTCTTGGCGCGTGACCCTACCTCCACTGAATCCGTCGTTCACCTGCCGGACCATTTCATCAAGCATCGCCTCCGCATCAACTGTCACCGTAATCTTCGCAGTTTTATCCCCGCCTTTTTCTTCGACTTTGATTATGTCTTGGCCTTTGTTTTGGTTTTTGTTTTTGTATTTACTTTCTTCTTCCATATTTCCTTACCTCTTTCTTACTCCCCGCCGCCGCCACACCACCGAGTACCCATCGCCCCGTTCATGACCCCTTTCACTCGTAGAGGGGGAGGGGTCAGGAACGGATAAGGCGGAGGGTATTGTCTGAGGTGGTGTGGCGGCGGCCGTAGTTTCAGCGACTTATATTGTTTTCTTCGTCACCCGTCCCCTGCACCCAGGGTGACGAAGCCGTTCGTCAGGCCGTTGCATTGACCTCATCCGCGAGTGAGGCTAGCGAAAATGATTTTCTCTCCCCCTCGAAGGTACCGCCGTGCTTTCGTTCCTGGAACTCCTCCAATAAGGCGAAGTAAATCGCGTTGCGCCGCCCGGACATTTTCAGATCGATATCGTTGGCCCGAAGGTCGGCTAGAATCCCTTGAAGCAGACCAATCCTGGATTTCTCCGAAACAACGAAAAACACCACGTCCCAATCTGCCGAGAGCGACAGCAGCTTGAGAGCCTTGCGGTATCGGGCTTTGGTTTTCACGGCGATCTCCAACTCAAGTGCTACTCGGAAACTTCCTTTTGCAGTCCTGAGCCGAAAGAACCCATCCGGGACCTTGTATCCGTTTCCCTCGGAGTCCCGGTATCCATACCGCTTCGCCAGTTGCTCCCTTACAATGTGCTCCGGCTGAAATGCCGTCACAAGTTCGCTGCTTTCCAGAATGTTTCGGAGGTCCAGAGCCGTTCGGTCGTGATCGAAACCTGAGCGATATACGGCCCCAAGGTCAGTCAAGTGTGCCGGCTCCATGCCCAAACTTTTGAGCGCATTCACTGCGCGCCTTCGGGCACGGTAGCCAAGCCTCGCTCCGCCGTCTCCATGCAACACTTCAACGTATCGATTCGCGATGAGCTTCTTTATCCGTCGATACTGATTGCGATTCCCTCTGCCATGCCAGAAGCGGTCCTCGACCGCGCGAATAGTTACAAAGCGGTTCTCGATCATGTAGCGGAGAATTTCTGCATCGCGGATTGTAAGGCCAGTCTTCCGGAGTATTGCTGGATCGAACGACTTCGCTAACGGCTCCATCGTGCGGGCTCCACGATCACATACTCGAAGTGAGCCGGAACGAAGACGTTGCCTCGAACCTGATCGTCCACAAACCGCGATTCGACTTTAGCCGGTATCAAGTTAGGCTTTCCGGGGTTGGTGGTAACACTCTGCGATTTTCCAGATTCGACTTTTCCCTTTT
>CAZYPH010000024.1:0-25511 GCA_964649095.1 uncultured Oligoflexia bacterium
GCAAGTGCGCCTAACCCCACGAACCCCGATGACAAAAACACCACACGTCTAGTCGTGGCAGGTGGCGGTATGATGTTTTCGGATGAGGTTGCGGGCGTATCTGTAGCCAATCGATCGGTCGGTGTGCAGTCATTAGCGTGGTTAGTTAATGACGAGAGCGGCGTGACCATTAAAGCCAAAGACGATGTTGAAACACCGCCCACAATCAATGAAATTCAATCCAAGACGGTCTACTTCATATCATTTTTGATTGTGCCCTTGGTGTTAATTGCCGCCGCCATTGTCATCTATTTGCGACGTAAAAAGTTGTAATAAATATTTATATATATACTGAGGAATTGATATGGCCACTCGAGAAAGTCGTGAACTGCGAAAGAATTTACTACTAGCTAGTGCGCTATTTATTTTAGGCGCTTTGTATCTTGTGTATGAGAAATACGTCGATCCTAGCGTTCAAAAGAAGCAAGAAATTAGCGGAAAATTGCTAGCCGTCGATAACGATGCAGAGGTCGAGTTTTTCGAGTGGCAACGCGGCAATGCCCACTTTAAAGTGCGTTGTATTGAAGCCTGTAAACTGGGTGGTCCCCTGTCGAAGTTTGAAATTGTGGAACCTCTTCAATACCGTGCGGATGATTCTGCTGTGACGTCGTTTATTACGTCGTTTGTAAATGCAAAACCTGAGCATGTGCTGGTGTTTGATGGCAAAGATGAAAAATTAGACGACGTTAAACTCACAGAATTCGGTTTAGCGGAAAGTGCACGCACAACAAATTATATTAAATTAAAAATCAAAGCCGATGAAAAGCCACACACTGTTTTCATCGGAGACGATGTGCCCGCCTCGAGCAATGTTTATGCCGTCATCGAGCCTAGCCGTCCTACAAAAGACCGACCCGCGTTATCGCAAAGTAAAAATGTATATTTGATTAGTTCGGCTTTAAAGGGCCAAAGTGAAAAGCGTCTAACCCACTTTCGCTCAAAGCGTCTAATCGATACGCCGCCGGAGGCGATCGATTCTGTTGCGTTAAAACATAGTGGTGGTGACTATGCGCTGACGCGTGATGGCGCCCAGTGGCAAATCACTCAGGGTGGTCAAGTGAGTTTGGCGGATAGCGAAGCTGTTGAAACTTATGTGACGGGTTTAGCTTTCATCAACGCCAGTGATTTCGTGTCGGAAGATTATCATCAGAAGTCCACTCAGTATGTATTGCCAGCAAAGCCCCACTATCGTTTAGAGGTCGTGTATCGTTCGGCAGGTAAAAAGCTAAGCGTTCATATTAACGCCTTTGATATCTTAGTGTCGATTGGCAAAGCAAAGGAGCCCAAAGTGTATGCCTATATCGACGGGCAAAAGACGTTGTTTGAGTTAGACCGCACGCACGTCGAAAAACTACAGAAAAAGCCAACGGCGTTTCGTTTTCGTAATCTGCTAACTTCAGCAGAACGCGAATCGGTTCAGACATTGCGTGTAGAGTCTGAGAATAAAACGAAAATCGTGATTACTAAAAAAGACCAGGTATTTACGCTGGAAAGTGGTTCGGTTGAGAAATTCGACAATCTAAAGGCAATGAAATTTCTTACCAATATCGGACTGGCTCGGATTTTTAACTTTAACGCAACGCTTCCTAGCGAGGCTGCGTTGAAGTCAAAAATTGAACTCTTAGATGGCAATAAAAAATTAGTGCGTTCGTTTGATGTTTTTTCAGATAGTAAAAACAAAATATATATAAAAACGAATTTGAAAACAGTCTATGAGTTAGAGGGGCAGTCTGGAAAGTCTTTGGTTGTTACCGCAAAAACATTTGATCAGGGCGCGCCCGAGGAAAACACAGCAAAACCAACCGACGGCATGAGTTTGCCGCCGCATGATCATGGTGGTCATGATGGTGATGCAGGTGGCGACGATCTCGGACACGACCACTCTCACGACGGTCACAGTCATTAAAGCGAGTGCCACAACATGAGCATCTTGCAACAAATTAAAAAGCACTATTCCATGGTGGTAGAACTTATTTTTTACCCGCGTTTTTTTTATGAAAAAAATAAAGACGCTATTCTCAGTGACAACGGTCTAGCAGATGCCACTCTGTTTGCTGCTCTGAATGCCGGTGTGTCGGCAGCTATTGTGGCGTTGATGAGTTACGTGTTCATGGACCTGTTTTCAGCGCAGCGCTTTATTGATTTGTCGGAGTTTTTAACGACGACATTTTTTCCGAGTGCACAATCGATTGTGGGTTCGTTGAAAAATAAATTTTCTGTCATGCGTCATCTGGTCGATTGGGCTTGGTTGTACCTACCAAGTGCGATTGTTATTACGGTCTTGGGGTCTTTTGTTTATGCGGGATTGTTTTTTTTAACCTTGCGCGGGTTCGCCTCGCAATACACCCAAGGAATGAGCTATCTTACGGTCGCAAAAGTAGCGTTACTCACTTCGAGTGTGAGTTACCTTGGTATGTTGCCTATCCTAGGCAATATTTTGTACTTCATTGCGGTTATTTACAACGTAGTGTGTGCGTTTGAAGTGCTCTACGGTGTACCGCGCTGGCGTACGACAGTTATCTGTCTCCTACCGTATATTCTAATCGCCATAGTAGCTTTGATGGCCATTTTATTGGTCGTAGTCGCAATTACTATTTTTGGTGTGAACTTTTTAAAAGTACACTAAGTGGGTGTGGAATACATTTAAGCGCGTAATAAAAAAACGCCACCGTTCTGTTGCGTTTTTCTTCGCGGGTGCTGTGCTCGCCTCGGGAGTTATTTTATCAGTTTATCAGCCAAAACCTCAGGTGTATTTGCCAGTGGTGGTATCTGATGGCCATTTGATGCCACCCAATCATAGTTACGCGCCTCAAGAGTTTGCTACAAAAATTCGTGTCAATCCGTGTGCTGATTTACATTCGTATGTGTGTTCTTTACGAGTCGGGGAAGATCCAACCGGTGTCGTAAAACCAAGCTCCGAGGGTGAAGTCGAAGCACTGCGTATTTTAGAATCGATTGTACGTAATTCTAAACGACCCGTTTCCGGTCGAGAGCTTGACGAGCAACTAGCGAACCGTATTTACACAAACGAAAAAGTAAATCGATTGCGCGCATTGTTTGAAAAAGTAAAGGCAGCCTCTGTTGCTTTTATCGATGCACAGCCATTTGAAGCGATTTCCGAATCAGAGCGTAAAATTCTTCGCGAACGTATCCAGCAGGTGGCACTCGAGCTGCCACCGCCCGCTGCTATTTATGTCGATGATCCCAAACTATTAACCAGTAGCGAAGTCTACTACGAACGAACGGCGGCTGGGCGGCTACGTGTGCGAATCGGTGGTGCCTTGTTATTTACTGTTGATAGTACCTTTAATTTGGCATTCACACTTGGCCATGAAATTGCCCATGCTATCGACCCCTGTGAATTAAAAGTGTTTGGATTAAACTTATTGTCCTACGAAGGCATTACAAAATGTTTTAAAACTCCGACTAGCGATATTAAGGCCGAGTGCAGTATCCACGGGCGTCTTAGCGAAATGTTTGCGGATTGGATGGCAACGCACATCGTCGTCGAATTATTACAAGAAGTTGAAAAGTCTTTTACGCCGCGTCAACAAAAGACCGCCGTTTTTGCGTCGGTGCGCGATCTATGTGCCGACGATGGTGAAAACACAGAGCAGTCGCCTGATCTAGCATCAGCACATCCGCCAAATCATTATCGCGTCAATCAAATATTTGCGCAGCATCCCAATATTCGTAAAATACTAGGTTGCAAAGATTTAGTCGGACCCACACTTCCCGGACTACCCTCTTATTGTTTTTGGTCACCTAAATAAGATATAGATAGGGAATGAATCCGGTAATTACACGTCACTCAGGTTGGGTAGAAATTATTTGCGGCAGTATGTTTAGCGGAAAGACCGAAGAGCTCATCCGTCGCCTAAAACGCGCGCAAATAGGTCGTCAGAAAGTTCAATGCTTTAAGCCCGAAATCGATACTAGATATTCGAAAGATCATATTACAAGCCATGATTCGACTAAGATTATTTCTATCGCGCTCGAGAAGGCCAGTCAGATCTTAGAGCGTGTTGATGACAATACACGGGTGGTCGGTATCGATGAAGTGCAGTTCTTTGACGACGCCGTCGTTGATGTTGTTCAGAAGCTCGCCAATCGTGGGGTGCGTGTGATTCTTGCTGGGCTTGATATGGATTATCGTGGGGTGCCGTTTGAGCCGATGCCTAAACTGTTGGCGATTGCGGAATACGTCACGAAGCTTCAGGCGATTTGTACGGTCTGTGGCGGTCCTGCTAGTCGTACCCAGCGTTTGGTGGCTGGTGCCGATCGTATCACGGTTGGAAGTAAAGACATTTACGAAGCACGATGTCGTTTTTGCCATGACATTAACGATGTAGAGGGTGTGCAGGGGTCATTAGGTTTATAGGGGGTTTACAGGGGGTTTTTAGGTTTAGAGGGGTGTGTCATGACCGTTACGTTTGATCAATTATACCGTTCTGTCCCGTTTCAGTCTTCCGAGCTTGAGCATCATTATGGCAATAATGTTCATCTTCTTTCAGATCCATTTTTATTATCGCACCTCAATCGTTTGTGCCATCCCTCGACGTTTCAACCGGTCATCCATCAGTTAACCCGGTCGATCTACTTTAGTTTATTACACTTAGTATTGAATAAAGAGTTTGAACGTACGCGTTTAGATTCACCTACGCGTATGACTACTTTGCATCCAAACGAGGCGGTTTATTCCGGCGAGGTTATTGATCGAGAGCAGAAAGTCGTTTGTGTGAACTTGGCTCGCGCGGGTACCTACCCGTCGCATATTTGTTATGACGAACTTAATTATATACTAGATCCTAGATATGTCCGTCAGGATCATATTTCTTTAAACCGCACGACCGATGAAAACGACCAAGTTACCGGGACTAACGTAGGTGGGCTAAAAATTGGCGGCGCCATCGATGATGCTATCGTTATTTTACCTGACCCTATGGGGGCTACCGGCTCAACGTTAGTGTCTGCCTTAAACGTTTATAAAAAATTGGGGCGGGCAAAAAAATATATCGCGTTGCATCTCATAGTTACACCGGAATACTTAAAACGTGTTTCTCAAGTACATAGTGATTTAATTATATATGCCGTGCGTTTTGATCGCGGTTTATCTGATCCGAAAGTGTATTCTTCAGAACCAGGAAAGTATCGAGATCTAGAGCGTGGTTTAAATGACCGTCAGTACATTGTTCCTGGCGCAGGTGGTTTTGGTGAAATTTTTAATAATGCCGATAAATAGTAGAGGTGCTTATGTTTGCTATGCCTAAAGTATTAATTCCAGAAGTGAAGCTTGAAGATCGTATTGCCGAGCTGGCACAAGAAATTGAATTCGACTATCGCAACCGTGAGCTAACTGCGATCTGTGTGCTCAAGGGGTCGTTTATTTTTTTCTCTGATTTGATTCGCCAAATTAAACTCCCACTTTCGTGTGAGTTTATGGGGGTTTCTAGTTACGGCGCTTCTACAAAATCATCGGGCGAAGTAAAATTGACGTTAGATCTGGCCGACAGCGTGCAGGGTAAACATTTATTAATTATTGAAGACATCGTCGACACCGGTCTCACGGTTCAGTATTTAGTGAACACGTTATCAGCACGTAAGCCGGCAAGCGTAAAAGTGGCTGCTTTGTTATGGAAGCCTGACTCTATGAAGTGTGACGTAAAAGTAGATTACGTAGGCTTCAAAATGGGGCCTGAGTTTGTGGTGGGTTATGGGTTAGACCATGCTGGTCGTTATCGACAACTTCCGTACATTGGGGTCATTGAGAATGCCGCTCACTAATATTGTAAAGACAGTTCGTGCAAAGGCCCCAGCTCGTATTGATTTGGCAGGCGGTACTATTGATCTGTGGCCGCTCAATGTTTTTTTCGAAAACGCGGCCACTATCAACGCTACCATCAATCAATTTGCAGAAGTTGAAGTGGCCATTGGTGCGGAG
Source organism: uncultured Oligoflexia bacterium (assembly GCA_964649095.1). Lineage (GTDB taxonomy): Bacteria > Bdellovibrionota > UBA1018 > UBA1018 > UBA923 > CAZYPH01. The sequence goes on from CAZYPH010000024.1 coordinate 5,981, forward strand.
TCGAAGATTGGAGAGACCTCTTCATTCACGCTCGAGAGTCGTGATCGCAATGAACGCGTTGAGTTTTCTTCGTACGGTCAGTTGTTAGAATCGTTTCAGTTCACACACAAAGCGGTCGACCTTAACCCATCGTTATGGCTGCACGCACGCGTGGTGCGGCAGTTTTTTGCGTTTTGGCGAAAGAATGCCAATTTTCATTTAAGCACACGTTGCGACTCTCCCGCTGGTGCTGGGTTAGGTGGGTCCAGCGCCCTAAATATTGCACTCTGCAATGCGTTTAGAAGTATTACAAATGCCAACTTTACAGATGAAGAATTGATTGGTTTGGCCCGCGACCTTGAGACGACCGTGATTGAAGTGCCGGCAGGAGTTCAAGATTATTGGTCCGCTCAGTTTGGTGGAATTCAAGCCATCCACTTTGAGCCAGGTAAAACGTATCGCCGAGTGTTCTATAAACAAAAAACATTTGTAGAGAGCCAGATATTGTTGCTTTATTCTGGGCAGTCACGCAATTCAGGGATTAATAATTGGGCTGTATATAAGGCTTTTATCGATAAAGATCCCACGGTTGTCGCTGCGTTTAAAAACATTGTTAAAGCAACACATCAAGTGGAAGAGTCGTTAGATCGATTCTCAGAGAGTACTTTTATTGAGGGTATCAAACGCGAGTGGGCCGCTCGGCAACAGTTGGCTCCAGGAATTGCTACTAAAGAAATGCTGCAGGTAATGGACGAAGCCTATAATTTAGGCGCCGTGGCAGCTAAGGTGTGTGGTGCTGGTGGCGGTGGCTGTTTTCTAATAGTTGTGCCGCCTGAACAAAAGGCGAGTATCCAGGCGCGTTTGAAAGACAAATTAATTGGAACGTCGATTCGATTGATTGATTTTGAAATTGCCGAATCGGGTTGTGTGGTCACGGAGACTTAGGCGATGAAACGATAGGTCGTTAGAATGGAACCACCTTTGGTCGTAGAGAGATTTGTAGGACTAAATTTAGGTGGTGCGCGATCAAATCGTACGTGTGTCACTGTTCTTGGTTATTATCCTAAACAAAAAAAATTGTTCGTGGTGGATGTCTATGAATCCGTAGGCGACGTCAGCGACAATGCTGATAGTGCCGATGAAGCTTTACTGGCGCTTTTAAACGAGCTTCATTCTGACGTTGCGGTAGACACGTTAGCAGTAGATGTGCCTCTAACGTTACCACCCTGTATGGTCAGTTGCCTGCCACAGTGCACAGGAAATGTAGCGACGTGTGTGCACCCAGAGGTACAGCGAATGCAGCAGTGGTACGTCGAGTCTAAAAAAACAAATCCCCACTTGCGTCCCTTTGTGCCGTATGTGCAGCGACTTTGTGATGTCTACTATCGCTATTTTTTTAGTCACATACCGAATCTCATCGTTGATGACACGATGGGCTCCAATCTTGCGCCGCTTGCCCTACGAATGCAGTATCTTCGCCGGCACTTGCCCGAACTACAGTTGATTGAAGTTTGGCCCAAGTTAGCACTTGTCGTCGGGATAGATCATTCACAAATTTCGCAGGACGACATCCTGCAATATAAAAATATCGAAACAGGTTTAGAGATTCGTGAAAGACTTCTCCAAGTAATTGTCGGAAACATTGATATTTTTATATATGATCGTGATTATAAAAAAATACTTTTGGGGGCGAGTGCATTTGAATCGTTCATTTGTGCTTTGGTGGCTTTTAAATCAAAACATCACTCGATGAGAATGATTGACCCTAAAGTTTTACCATTAAATATGCAGGTAAGTTTTCCGAAGATCCCTAGTGCCCTATAACGAGCAACTTTATTATGTCATCGCTTCAAATACTTAAACGGGCTCTCGTTCGAGGTTTGTTAACTCTCTGGATAGTGATTAGCGTCATTTTTTTTTCGATTCGTCTAATCCCCGGTGGTCCATTTGATTCCGAAATCGCACTTTCGCCCGAGGTGCGACAAACTTTAGAAGAGAGGTACTATCTCAACCGGCCTCTACCTCAGCAGTATTACCACTTTGTGAAGGGTGTGCTTCGGTTCGATTTTGGCAGCAGCACCCGCTATCAAAACGATTATCCGATTGTTAAGATAGTAATCGACGGATTGATCGTATCGGGTGCGATTGGTTCGATAGCATTTTTTTTAGCATGTTTAGGGTCTCTGTTAGCAGCGGTGGTGACCGTATCGTATCCGCACGGATACGTGGCTTGGGTTCTCAATATAGCAACACGCTTCGGAGTGAGTGTGCCTAGTTTTATATTTGGGGCTGCAATGATTTACATTTTTTCAGAAAGATTCAAACTATTGCCACCGGCATTACTACAGGGGCCTAGCAGTTATATTCTTCCGTCGCTTACCTTGGCCTATCGACCATTTTCAATATTATATCGGGCATTAAGAGAGAGTATCTCAAAAGAATTGAATCAGAAATATGTACGTACAGCCTTTGGAAAAGGGCTATCCATTGAGAACGTCGTTTTTATTCATATTTTACCGAATGCGGCTTTGAGTCTATTAGGCTTATTCGGAATTCTGTTTTCGCACTTAGTTACTGGATCGTTTGTCATTGAGAACATGTTTGCGTTGCCTGGGTTAGGAAAATATTTTGTAACATCAATTTTAGATAGGGATTATGCGCTGATTATCATGACATTTTCTGTATATGCAGTAATACTTATATTTATAAATCAAGTTAGCGAGTTCATCAGTGATCGGTGGTTGACCGGTGAAAAATAGAATTTTGCTATATTTGTTACTCTCCGTTGCGTGTGCTGTAGTAGTTAGTAGTTTCTATTTTGATCATGCCACATTTCAAGATATTGATAACCGGTTATCATTGCCCAGCATGGGCCATCCTTTTGGAACAGACGCCTTGGGGCGCGATCTATTTTTTCGAGTTTGTTTGGGTTATGCGATCAGCTCACTTTTGGTAATTATTGTAACTACGGCTATTTTAATTCTCGGTCTATTTTTCGGTGTTTTAGCGTCCTATCTTGGCGGGCTTAAATATATTATTCTGAATATTTGTGATGCGATTCTTATTTTTCCTCCTTTGCTATTAGCCATGGTCTTAGCGTTGTTGTTCGGTCGTGGATTGACTGCAATTTTGATTTCCCTGATATTTGTATATATCGCGATTTCTATACGAAATATTTGTTATATAACCGATCATTTGAGACAAAAAACATACTATATTGCGGCAACGGCTTTAGGCATGAGTCAATATCAGTTGATTCGTAGATACGTATTGCCAGAGGTTTGGCCACAAACAGTGCTTTTTGTCGCTACGTTAGTGCCTGGCATTATTCTCACCGAAAGTTTTTTGAGTTTTTTAGGTTTGGGCATTCAACCACCAATTGCTAGCCTTGGTTCGTTAGTGCACGAGGGGTGGAAGGGGCTACATAGTTACCCGCATTTAATGTTCTTTCCTGCGCTGGCATTGATCGGGTTATCTTACGGAATTCAATATTGGTCGGAGAGAATTACAATCAGTAAATAATTTTAGGCACGTGTTTCTATCTATTTTTTTTCGGTTGGCGTTATTGTTGTTCTTCGTAGATCAAAAAAATTGATTGAGTTCATCTTAAAATCTTTTATTCGCGAGTTTAAAAGATACGACGCTGATTCATTATACAGCGGCACAATGACCGCGTGGTCTTTAAGTAATAGTTCTTGGGCCTTATTGTATAGCGGTATACGCTCTTTTTGATTGAGCGTAGCTGATGCCGTTTCGATCAATTGATCATATTCGCTATTCTTCCAGTTGGTGCGGTTAGTGCCAGAGTGTGATGTAAAGATTTCTAAAAACGAATCTGCATCGGGATAATCACCCTTCCAGCAGCGCATATACATGGATCCCATCTTGAGCTCTAGATGCGTGCGATACAGTTTATATTCTTGCATATTGATTTCTATATTTAAATTTAGGTGTTTTTTGAGTTGGCTCTGTAGTGCTTGAGCTAAGAGCGTATTCTCATCTGATGAATATACATTGAGGTCTATCTTTCCCAGTGTGCTCGTTTCAAGTCCGGTATCTTTCATTAGTTCTAAAGCCTTCGGTAGTGAAAATGGCTGCACGAATGTAGGTTTTAGTAAGTTCGTTGGCACAAAGGCATGAGCCGGCTCAATGTCACGGTGTAACGCTTTTACGATCTGCGATTTATCAATGGCATGACTAATAGCCTGCCTAAATTTTGGCAAATTGAACGGAAACTTCGAAGTATTGAAGTTTAGGTAGCAGACTCGTAGGTAACTCTGTTTATGAAAGTTTGGGGATTGTTCTAATTTGCCTAACTCTAAGAAATTAATTGGGCGCAATAAATCGACCTGACCATTTTCGAATAATCGTAATGCCGTAGAGTCTTCATTGATTATCCGAAATTCAATAAACGCAATCTTTGGCCTTTGGCCATGATAGGTATCGTTACGTTCTAAAATAATCTGCGCATTGGGTACGTGCTCTTTTAGCCGATAGGGGCCTAACGTGACGATTCGACCAACGCGTGTCCATTGCGAGCCATGGCGGTGAATAACATCTTCGCGCATTGGGTAGAGCGGCCAGACAGCAGTTAGCTGCAAAAAATAGCTCACCGGTTTTTCGAGTTTAACTTCAAACGTTAGGTCATCGATGACACGAAGCCCTAGTTGCGATTTGTCACCCTTGCGGCCATTAAAATTTTTTGCTCCTTCAACGCCAAAAAGTAGGTAAGCGTAAGCGCTCGCGGTCGAAGGTTCGAGTAGTCGAGTCCATGAAAAAATAAAATCTTGAGCGCGTAGTGGTTTTCCGTCGGACCATACAATGCCTGGACGAATTTTAAAGATATAAGTCTTCTGATCAGCTTTTAATTCATAACCCGAAGCTAAGGCTGGGCGAAGGCGTAACTCAGAGTCGAACTGATAGAGGCCCTCCATAATATTCGAAATGATGGGCGTTTCCATTTCCGTATGTGCGGTAGACCAATCAAATGTAAGCGGATCTGCTAATAAACGCACACGAAAGGTATTGTCTAAGTTTGGAGTCGTTGTTTGTGCGTAGGATGCATGCGTTGTTAGAAGTAAACAGATAATAATTGCTAATAACTTTGGTGCACTCATCCTAAGTTATAGTCTAAATATTAATAATTTATATTAGTAGTGTTTACTTTCTAGACAGCAAAAGCGTCTAAATAAAATCCTTGGCAGCCTTGTCTTTAACCCTGTTTTGTAGCGTTTGTGTCATTAAAATCTCTGCTAAGGGTTTTGTGAGAGTGTCTAGTTTTTGGTGGGTCTTTTTTATCTGATCCAGGCGCTCTCTTAATACCTCAGCAGTGCTATCAGACTCAGTCTGTCGAGACGTTGCAATAAGGTCTTTCAATTTTATTGTAGTATCTTCAATGTCTCTTCGTGTGTTCATAGAAATACTATCCAGGGCGACTTCGTTTAAGGCCCGTTCCGACGCTTGTAGCGTCACAGCGGCTTTATTTGACGCTTCAATAGTCTGTGCAACTAAGAGATCTTGATCTTTATGTGTCAGCCCTTCTAATAATAATTGTTCCACTTCGTTATCCGTGAGGCCATAAGTTGGCCGCACTTCAATAGCGGCTTCGGTATTGCTATAGAGCTCTTTCGCGGTCACGCTTAATATGCCATCGGCATCTACCAAAAATGTCACTTCGACACGAGCAAGCCCGGCAGGTAGTGGTGGTACACCCGATAGAATAAATTCCCCAAGTTTTCTATTGTGTGCAGCCACATCGCGTTCCCCTTGAAAGATATTGATCGCGATTTTTGTCTGCCCGTCGACATACGTCGTGAAGGTCTCTTTTACCAAGGCAGGGATTCGAGTGTTTCTTCCAATAAGCTTCGCCATCGCACCGCCATAGGTTTCAATGCCTAGGCTAAGTGGAACGATGTCTAATAACAGTGTGTCGCTATTGTTACCGGCTAAAATGTCACCTTGTATGGCAGCACCAAGGGCTACCGCTTCGTCCGGATTGATCGATGTATTGGGTTCTTTATTAAAAAGCCTCCCTACAAAGCTGCGTAAGATAGGTAGCCTAGTCGGGCCACCGACCAACACAACATCGGTTAAGTTTGATGTTTGAATACTGGCATCAGCCAGTGCTTGTTGAACGAGTGGACGAGTTTTTTCTAAAATATCTAATGCTAATAGTTCAAATGAAGTTCTGCTGAACTGAATACCAATATTTTCAAACTGTGCAGAGTAGGCAGTCGGACTCGATACATCAGAAAATGCGATTTTAATTTGTTCGGCTAGATGAATAATCTTCGATTTTTGTATATTATCTAATTTGTATATATCGATAATTTTATTTGCGATAGCCTCATCAATGTCATCACCACCAAGGGCTGTGTTGCCCGCTGTTGCGAGTACTTCAAAAACACCATTCCGCAGTTTTAAAATCGAAATATCAAAGGTGCCACCACCTAAGTCATATACGGCAATAATGCCGTTCTTTTTTTGATCAATGCCATAGGCGAGTGCGGCAGCTGTTGGTTCGTTAATAATGCGAAGTACGTGGAGTCCGGCAAGTCGTGCAGCAGCTCTGGTGGCTTGGCGTTGAGTGTCGTTAAAGTAGGCCGGTACGGTAATAACCGCGTCTTCAACGGGCCGATCTAGATAGAGCTCTGCCGCTGATTTTAACTCACGTAAGATTACGCTCGAGAGTTGTACGGCCGAGTAGGATTGTTGCCCTAAAGTCACTTGAATAGAGTTTGATGTGCTGTTGGAGAGGTCATAGTTGCTATCGTCGTCGGCGAGGTCGCTCGTGCTGCGCCCCATCCACCGTTTAAATGAAGTAGCGGTATTTTTGTTGCCGATCTGCCGTTCTTGTTTGGCTTCGATGCCAATCTTTACAATATCGCCCGCCGCATTTGTTGCAATGGCTGATGTTAGGCTCCGACGGCCATCTGGCATTGGAATAATGATGGGGGCTCGCCCCGTTGTCGATTCGGTTACAATCGAAACCAAACTATTTGTGGTTCCTAAATCGATACCGATAATTGGGTTCTCTTGATTTGGTGAGTGCACCACTGGCCCAGCTGAGATGACAGGTAGTTCTTTAAAGTCAGACATAGTTTAAGTTTTTCAGTAAAGATTTTAGGTAATTTTTTTTATTAAAATTTTGTCGCAGTGACCGAATATTTTGGATGTCGTCGTCCGTTAGCTCGCTAGACCATCGAATTTTTTCAACCAAAACATTCTGGTAAGTGCTCAATGTTTTCTGTTTATCGACGATGCTGGTTATGAGTGCGTCGCGTAGCTCCGAAGCTTCTACGCCTTCAGCATCTTGTAATTCAAAATACTGGTCCGCAATTTCCATCAGATCCGCGGAAACGTTCTTGTTTTCGCCTTCTTTTATCCACAGCTCTGCTACGGGTGATTGGCTAAGATAGAAGTCAAGGCGGGTATCGATATTTTTTAATATAAAATAATACTGATTGATCTCAGCATAGGTTTGTTGGGCGCGGTTTTTTTCTGTCGCATTTAATTTCGACTGACGATCCGGATGCCAACGTAAGCTGAGTCTTAGGTAAGCGTCTTCTAATTCCGTAATAAATGTATCTGAAAAATTAAAAAGATTTTCGATCTGAAAAAGTGTTTTAACTTCATTCAATTTTTCAGACTCTATTTTCATAGTGTTCTCAGACAGAAAACGAAGTGCCACAACCGCAAGTGCGTTTTGCGTTAGGATTTGAAAACGTAAAACCGGTACCGTTGAGGCCGTCACTAAAATCGAGCTCTGTGCCTGACAGGTATAATAAACTTTTTTGGTCGATCACGATTTTTACATCGCCATTATCTAATATCTTGTCTGAGGCCTCGGGAGTTTTGTTCTCAAATCCCAATTTGTACGACATGCCTGAGCAACCACCACCCACGACCATCACACGCAAATAACCGCCCGCTGCGGTCGGGTCTGCTGCCATCAGACGTTTGATTTCGTTACTAGCTTTTGGTGTTACTGTAATCATATGAAAAGTCCTTTAAGCAATCTGTTGCTTTTTATCTAAATAATCCTTAACAGCTGCTTTGATAGCGTCTTCTGCTAGTACGGAACAGTGGATTTTAATTGGTGGTAAAGCCAATTCATTTACAATGTCGGTGTTTTTAATTGCTAAAGCTTCATTGATCGATTTGCCCTTGATCCACTCTGTAGCAAGGCTTGAGCTAGCAATCGCGCTACCGCAACCAAACGTTTTAAATTTAGCGTCTTCAATAATACCCTGATCATTAATCTTCACTTGTAGTTTCATTACGTCACCACATTCTGGTGCACCTACAATCCCTGTACCTACGTCTTGCGCCTTTTTATCAAGGCTGCCGACGTTTTGCGGATTATTAAAGTGGTCTACTACTTTTTTGGAATATGCCATTTTTATGCTCTCCCTGTTTTCTAAATTTTAATGCCCAGTCCATTGAATTGTTTTTAGATCAACGCCTTCTTGCACCATCTCCCAAAGAGGTGACAGCTCACGCAAGCGCTGTGCATTTTCAACCACCCGGCTAATTGCAAAATCTACTTCGGCATCTGTGGTGTAACGTCCCAATCCAAAACGTATCGACGTATGCGCTAACTCTTCGCCTACACCAATGGCTTTTAAAACATACGATGGTTCAAGCGACGCTGAGGTGCACGCCGAGCCCGATGAAACAGCGAGGTCCTTCAACGCCATAATCATCGATTCCCCTTCAATATAGGCGAAACTAAGATTCAAATTTCCAGGCAAACGTTCTGTAGGATGGCCATTTAAATACACCTCAGGAATCGCATCGGTAATCGCTTTATGCATACGGTCACGCATGCGCAGAATGCGCTTTGATTCTGTTTCCATTTCTTGTTGCGCTATTTCTGCGGCCTTACCAAAACCTACAATAGCAGGCACATTTAAAGTTCCTGAGCGCATGCCGCGTTCATGCCCACCGCCGTGAATCTGTTCTGCTAAACGAACACGTGGATTTTTACGTCGAACATAAAGAGCACCAACCCCTTTGGGGCCATACATTTTGTGAGCGGTAATAGAAACAAGATCGACGCCCATTTCATTGACGTTGAATGGAATCTTTCCAATGCCTTGAACGGCATCTGTATGAAAAATAATGCCGCGCTCTTTGGCGATTTTACCAATAGTCTTTAAGTCTTGCAGTGTGCCGATCTCATTATTGGCCCACATAATAGAGATTAGAATGGTCTTGTCTGTAATTGCGTTTTTGAGGTCATCAATACTAATTAGCCCAAATTTATCTACTGGCAAAAAAGTGACCTGATAGCCTTTAGACTCCAAATATTTAGAGGTATCTAAAATTGCCTTGTGTTCAATGGCGGTAGTAATGATGTGATTGCCTTTGTCTTTATACATTTCAGCAACGCCCACGAGAGCCAAGTTATCCGCTTCAGTCGCCCCACTTAAAAATATAATTTCTTTCTCCGAGGCGCCGATTAACGAGGCTACTTGCCCACGAGCTTTTTCTACAGCCTCTTCCGCCTCCCAGCCAAAAGCGTGGCTACGGCTCGCGGCATTCCCAAAATGCTCGGTAAAATACGGCAGCATTTCGTTTAAAACACGTTTATCCATAGGTGTTGTGGCGTGGTAGTCGAGATAAACCGGAGTTTTTACTAATGTCTGTGTGTTGTTTTCAGTGGTTGTCATACGATACCTTATTCTTCTAGTTGAGAGGCGTAGGCCGGAATCTCAGGTTGTGGAGTTAAATTTAGCTTCACCAGGGGTACTGGCTCGTCGTCTCTGGTTAATTCGTCGATCGAAATCGTTTTTAAAAAGGCTTGAACTTTATCGTTTAAAAGGCCCATGACCTTTTTGATGTTACAGGCCCCAGAGTAGGCGCACCCATCCGTGCTCGGCCCTGTTGCCGTATGGTTGTCATCGGTTGAGTTGCTCGTGCACGCTACTAATGGTGTTGGACCTTCTAAAACAGCTAAAAAATCAGAAAGATTTAACGACTTTAGGTCGGTAGACAGCACATAACCACCTCGTGTGCCGAAGGTGGCCGCGATAATGCCCTGATCTTTTAATTTTTGTAGGGTTTTGGCCAAAATCTCAAAAGGAAGATCAAAACGGTCTGCAATTTCGCGTGCGCTGGTGAGTTCACCCGTTTTTTTGCTCCGGATATGCCGCAGAGCAATGAGGCTATATTCTGTTGTTCTGTTCAAACGAAGCATTCTGTTCCTAAAAGTTAAGCAAAATTAACTAAATACATCTTGCCCCGTCTCTAACCCGTCAAAATTAGTCGGATTACTGGGGCGTTTGTACCTACAAATACGATACTACTCGTCGTATATCAACCCGGAAAAAAACCCTAACTCTTTCCATAAAGGCTTGAGGGTGGTCAAGTCAGGGTGTGCTCTGCAGGTTTTATGGCTTATCTACGACCTATTATATCGTATATAGGTCCAATTGAACAGACCTTGTTTTCATCGTCAATCGACATAATTTAAAGCCTGGGAATTTTATTTCATTTCACCATGAAATAGCGGTACTGATTGGGAAAATAAATCGGGAGGAGGTGATTAAATATGCCAGGTGTAAAAGTAAATGATGGTGAGTCTTTCGAGAACGCTATCAAACGTTTCAAAAAGCAGTGTGAAAAAGCCGGCATCCTCTCAGAAGTTCGAAAACGTGAGGCTTATGAAAAGCCAAGCGTTAAGAAGAAGAAGAAAGCAATAGCAGCGAGAAAACGTGCCATGAAAAAGGTGCGTCGTTTCGTAGGCTAAGGGCTGGTAGTTCCATTTTTCGCTGTGACCCCAAAACACCATTTTGGTAGAAAAAATTTTGTTTTTTGAATTGGAAACAAAACAATTTATCACAAACAGTGTTTTGGGGTTTTTGTTTATTAAAATTCGTTAATATATCAATTTACTAATACGCTACGCGCTAACGTTTTAGTACATCTCTCAGGAGTAAAGTTCACGATGAGCACCATTAAATCAAAAATTTCAGAAGATATGAAAGCCGCCATGAAATCGGGCGATAAAGACAAGTTGGCCGCCATTCGTAATGTGCATGCTGCTATTAGAAAACGTGAAATTGATGAGCGAATTGACCTAACGGATGCTGATGTCATAAAAGTCTTGACCTCACTGGTGAAACAACGTCAGGACTCTATTGAACAATTTACCAAGGGTGGGCGCCAAGACTTAGTAGATAAAGAATCAGCCGAATTAGCCCTTTTAAAAGCGTATTTACCGGAACAGATGAGTGAAGCCGAACTACGTGCGATTGTCGCTGCTGCCGTAAGTGAGGCTGGTGCGACCACACAAAAAGATATGGGCGCTGTTATGAAAATCTTGTTACCTCAGGTCGCGGGTAAAGCGGATGGTAAATTAGTAAATCAACTAGTGCGCGAGAAGTTAATATAAGTAATGGCCGTGGAGTTTGTTCCAGAACTTAAAGCCCAAATTAATATCGTCTCGGTTGTAGGCGAATATGTTCGACTAAAAAAAATGGGCACAAACTATGTGGGTTTGTGCCCATTCCATTCTGAGAGGTCGCCGTCGTTTTCTGTCTCTGAGAAACGCCAAATTTTTCATTGTTTTGGGTGCTCTAAAGGCGGCGATGTCATTACGTTTATCCAAAATATCCAAGAAGTTAGCTTTAAAGAGGCCTTACTCTATTTAGCAAATAAATTTGGTGTCGCCGTTCCAAAAGAAATGCAACAGCAGTTGAAGCAGCAGTTGCAGCAGGCCGAAACTTCAGATCGCCATCAGATACTATATAAATTAAATCAGTTTACAGCGCAGTTTTATCACGAGAGTTTGTTTTCTGTTGAGGGACTCCGTGCGCGAGAGTATCTGCAGTCACGGGGTATTTCAGAAGAGTCGATGCGTAAGTTTTATTTAGGTTGGGCGTCGACGTCGTGGGACGCGTTAGCGTCATTTTTAATCGAAAAAAAAGCCCCCATCGATGTGGCGCTTGAGCTGGGTTTGATTCGTTCTTCGACGAAAAATGCTGGTCGTTATTATGACTTTTTTCGCAACCGCGTTTTATTTCCCGTACTAGATGAAAAAGGCCGGGTGGTTGGGTTTGGTGGGAGAGCCCTGCCGGCGTCTGATGGTGATGACGGGGCGCCAGTCAGTGGTGAAACTGCATCAGATGAGATCAAAGTTCCAAAGTATTTAAACTCGGCTGAGAGTCCTATTTTTCATAAACATAGCCAGTTGTTTGGTTTGTTTACGGCGCAAAAAGATATCCGAGAGCGTGACTTTTGCCTACTTGTGGAAGGCTATCTTGATTGCATTGCTTTGCAACAGGCTGGTCTGGGGCCGTCGGTAGCCGTCTTGGGGACGGCTCTCGGGCGTGAGCATTTGAAGGCATTAAAAAAATTAACCCCTAATTTAGTTCTTGTGTTCGACGGTGACGCGGCCGGGCAGGCTGCCTCGTTTCGCTCGTTGGATGCTTTTTTGGACGAAGACATTTTGCCCAAAGTGGTAGTTCTACCGCCTGGCGTAGACCCTGACGATTATATTCGTCAAGACGGCGTGGCCGCTCTTGAGCAGCGTGTATTGCAGGCAGAAAGTTTGCTTGATGTATGGGTTGTTCAGCAATTACAGGGCGCTCATACGTTAGATCAGCAGGCTAAAGCATTGGATACGGTATTGCCAAAGTTAGCGCGTTTGAAAAGCTCTAGTGCTATTCATCTGCGTTTGTCGAAGATTGCAAGTATCCTGAATGCCGACATCAACTATCTTGTAAAACGCACACAGGAACTGAGACCGCAAATTCAAATTAAGGGGCGTGGTAGTGCCGGTAGTGGCGACGAGCGGAGGTCGGTCAATTACTCTTCAGTCGGCCGTAGGTCTGCGCAGGTTTCGGTTTTTTTTGATCCAATTGATCTAGGCTTATTGGAGTTGTTGTTTGGTCTCCCGGCGCAGACTATTGCGTTTTACTGGAGGGCTTTATTTGGTGAGTACCCTCAGTACCAATTTTCATCGGTTGTTGCTGGTTTGCGTTCAAGTTTGTTGCAGAGTTTATTTGAAAATGACTTATTTTTAGTCTTTTTGAAGAAAGAGGCGCGTATTTTGCTTGAGACGGCCTTGGATCACAATTGTGATTCTCTGCAAGACGCAGACCAGGATTTGAGTGGTGTCCTGCGCATTTACTTGCGAAATTTGTTGGACCATCCGGAGCAGCGACCAGCTGATTTAAAAGATAGTAAATTGCTAATACATAGTGTGAAAAGCCTAAGAAATTTGATATTAAATTGGATTCTGGAATCAGACAGCAAAAGTTTTGATCTTGGAGTCGCTGAAGCGCAGTATCAAGATTTCAAGTGTCTCGCTCTAAAGTTAATTCGTCGTGGTGTTGAAATACGACGGGATAAAGTTCGGGCAGACATTGTGAAACTAGAAATGCGGCAGTCAGGTGTTCCACTTGAGGCCGCGATAGCGACTCAACAAAATCATACTCTAGAGTTGTCAAAGCTATTGCAAGATTATCAGACTCTAACGCGGGAATTGTCGGGCCTTTAATTTTTCGAGGATGCACATGCAATCAAACCAAATCAACAATGCCAACCAAGGCAATGGCGCTGCAGCCAGCCCATTAGCAAAACTAAAAGAAGTAAAGAAGATTATCGAGTTGGGAGTGCAGCGTGGCTACCTTACCTTCGAAGAGATCAATGATCTTTTGCCTGCCGACATCATGGAACCGAAGCAATTGGATGATGTCATGTTTATCCTCCAAGACAACGACATTGAAGTTCTAGAAACTTCAAAGCGTGGCCGTGATGAGGACGGTGAGTTTGATGGCGACGAAAATGCGGCTCGACGTTCAGGTGACGAAGAAGAGGTCGTAGTTAGCCAAGAGGTTGCTCGTAGTACCGATCCGGTAAAATTATATCTTAAAAAAATGGGCTCCGTGTCGTTGTTGACACGTGAAGGCGAAGTCGAAATCGCGAAACGCATTGAACAAGGTGAGATCGAAGTATTGCGTGCGTTGTTAGATACGCGTGAAGGCGTCTCTTCGATGTTGGAATTAGAAGAACGCATGGAGAGCGGAAAACTAAAAGTTAAAGACGTCATCCGCGGAGTCGACGAAGAAGTAAACCTCGACGACGAAAAAATGTACTACAACAAGATCATGGCTGCGTTAGCCAAGTTGCGTCAGTTTCAAGAGGTGCAGCGTTCGTTGTGGGAGACGGTCTCTACAAAAAAAGCTTCATCTCAAGAGCGTGAAAAAGCCCGCCAGCAGCTAGCAACAGCTCGTCAAAAGATTGAAGAAGTTTTGATGGACGTAGCGTTTAACCGTAAGTCTGTTGACGCTTTCTCAGGAAAATTGACCCAGTGGTTTCGTGACTTAAAAGAAATTAATGATGAAGAAGCACGTATCTTTCGCTTCTTTGAAGTGAAAGATCAAAAAGAGTTCAGGGCATTTGTAAAACGTTTTACAGGCTCTCCGACAGATAAAGCACAAATTTTGCGTGAGTTAATCACAACCGAGCAGCGCGTAGATCAGTTTTTCAAAAATACAGAAGAGTTGTTAAAACGTCGTGCCGCGATTGAATCTGAGTGTGCGATGGCTTTTGATGAGCTTACTGCTATTTGTGAGCGTATTTTAACCGGTGAGCAAAAAGCCGATCAAGCCAAGAGCGAACTCGTTGAGGCCAACTTACGATTGGTGGTTAGTATAGCCAAAAAATATACAAATCGTGGTTTGCAATTCTTAGATCTGATTCAAGAAGGCAACATCGGTTTGATGAAAGCGGTCGATAAGTTTGAGTACCGACGTGGTTATAAATTTTCGACGTATGCTACGTGGTGGATTCGTCAGGCCATCACACGCGCGATTGCAGACCAAGCGCGCACGATTCGTATTCCAGTGCACATGATTGAGACTATTAACAAGCTTGTGCGTACCAATCGCCAGCTCGTACAAAGTTTAGGTCGTGAGCCAACACCTGAAGAAATCGCGGCCAAAATGGAATTGCCGGTAGAAAAAGTACGCAAAGTATTAAAGATCGCGAAAGAGCCTATCTCTTTAGAAACACCTATTGGTGAAGAAGAAGATTCGTACTTAGGTGATTTCATCGAAGACAAAAAAATCATCTCGCCACAAGATGCGGTTATTAGCATCAATCTTTCCGAGCAAACACGCCAAGTGTTGGCTACTTTGACGGCGCGTGAAGAAAAAGTTTTGCGTATGCGTTTTGGTATTGGTGAAAAATCGGACCATACGTTGGAAGAAGTAGGACAAGACTTTTTTGTGACTCGTGAACGTATCCGTCAGATTGAAGCGAAGGCGCTACGCAAGTTAAGACACCCAAGCCGCGCGAAGCTGTTAAAGTCTTTTGTTGACGGAGGTTGATCGGCTATTTAGTTTGTGGCTTCCTCAACTTTCATCACAAACTTTTCTTAAGTTCAGGGCCCATAACTCAGTTGGTTAGAGTACCCCGCTCATAACGGGATAGTCGTAGGTTCGAGTCCTACTGGGCCCACCAAAAAAAGACGCACCCGCAATTCGAAAAAAACCTATTCCATAATTACCGATAACAGTTTTTTGGCAGTTTCTACATGTTCTGGATGTACTCGTAGATCAACGCCGTTACTAAACGCCATGTGTGGGCGCATGCCGCCGGAGTCATCGGTGAGAATTATCGAAGGTATTCCGGCATCTTCTAAAATACTCTTGCCAATTTCGGCTTCGGCTCGTGACTTGAATTTATATAGTGTAATCATAATTTATTCCGACACCAAGACAGGCTAGGAGCGGTGTCTATATATAACGTAATTTATATATTAGTTAGCGATTCTCTTCTAAGGGCGCCGTCCACACACCACGCATATCAATTGCGCTCTTTGTCCCACCAGCATAAACCCGTTAACTTCTCTGTGGGTTTGAAGCCCACGGATTCGTAGATTTTCGCAGCATGATACGCTTCGTCAGCGATCATGACTAGGGATTCGACACCCATACTTTTGAATGCGTATTGCGCTGATTGATAAACGAGAGCGCCACAAACACCCTTTCTCTGATAGTCGGGATGTGTGCTTACGATCTGAAATCGACCGACATTTCGATCCGTAAAAATTCCAAGACCGCCGACTAGCTCTTCTTCCAGATAGGCTCCAAACCAGAGTCCATAGCCTTTAACAATCATTTGTCGATAACGGTCCATCTGCAACCGATAGAAACCATCCCATTGTTGTTTAGAGAGCTCACTCCCACCGCAGGCGATTTGAATCTGAATCGATCTCTCAAAGTCTTCATCGGATTCCACCGGCTTCACTTTGACGTAAGGATGATGTTTTTTAGGGTGGTGAACTTCTTGAGTGGTAAGAACAGTACTCTTTTCAAGTCGAAATCCTGCGGCGAGAAACTCTGACGGGTCTTCTCCTGAAGGAGAAGAGGGTGACCACCCAAAAGTCATATGATAGATGCGCGGGTCAGGAAATTCTTTCTTAAAGAGATTCGGCCAACTACGAACGTCCCCTTTTTGAGGCGCGTTTCTAAAAATTAACAAGTTTCCCCAGAAATAGTTGGGATTTGAATGAGTTTTAACTACTAGGTACGGCCCCCTATCTATGACTTCGCCGTCGAAGTTCGGAAATATCAGCTCTGTTCGGTAACCAAGTGATTGCAAAATCATTGGCCTGAAATTTAACAATGAGAGACTGAAAAGTCAGCACTGCATTGGTTTGAACCCGTAATTCTAATCTAATCCATAATTTCCGATAACAGTTTTTTGGCAGTTTCTAAATGTTGTGGATGTACCCGTAGATCAACGCCGTTACTAAACGCCATGTGTGGGCGCATGCCGCCGGAGTCATCGGTGAGAATTATCGAAGGTATTCCGGCATCTTCTAAAATACTCTTGCCAATTTCGGCTTCCGCTCGAGAACGAAATTTATATAGTGTAATCATAATTTATTTCCACACCAAGATACCACTCTTCGTCATCAAGATAGTAGATTTCAAGCGGCTTTCTTTGTCGCCTCGGCCCTTGGAAACCTAATCTCAAAACAGGTATTGGGAGAGTCAACGACAACTGTGATAGTTGCCTCGTGCGCATCCAGAATGCCCTTAGTAATCGATAGCCCAAGGCCTGTGCCCTCACCAACTTTCTTAGTGGTAAAGAACGGCTCAAAAAGTTTATCCCGCACGTCTTCAGGAATTCCAGGGCCTGAGTCAGAAACTCTGAGGACAATACATTCTGCATCGTCAAATAGATCAACTTTAACCCACTTGTCAGACCTCGTTTTTACAGCGTCAATGGCATTATTAATGAGGTTGACAAGTACTTGTTCGATTTCAACATCGTCGCACTGGATTTGAGCATGAGACTTACAGTCAATCATAACAGGCACCGAGTGGCGTTTTGATTTCGCCTCCGTTATCGTTATTGCCTCCTTTACTATCTTGTAAGGCTCATAGTTTTGGATATTAGTTTTGTCTCCTGAACGGGAGAATTTTTTAAGCCCCTGAACAATGCGTGCAATCCTGTCGCAAGACTTTTTAATCGCTTCGACTTTTAATGCCAACTTTTCCGGATTGGCGGCAAACTTTGATAAGAGCCCGATGGAGCCCGCGATGATTGCAAGAGGGTTGTTAATCTCGTGTGCGATACCTGCTGACATCTCGCCTAGTGATGCCAGCTTTGAAGAGTGAATCAATTGAAGATTCATTTTAGCTATTTCTTCGTCAGTTTTTTTTCGTTCGGTAATATCTTGAAAGGTTCCGCGAATAGCCGTAACTTTTCCTCCTTCTTTCACTGGGTATCCCTGCACTCGAACCCAAATTTTTCTGCCCTTGGCGGTAATAAAAGGTGATTCCAAGTCATATGGCTTACCTTGCTCGATTGCTGCCTTTACTGCAGATTGCACAGCAGGCCAAGCTGCGGGGGGATACCATTCTCCTCCCGTGGAATACTGCGGCGGCACGTAATTGGAGTCTATTTCGTGAAGAATCTGAGTTTGTCGAGTCATATGAACAGTGCCCGATTTTAGATCAAGTTCCCAGCCTCCGACTTTTGCCAATTCTCCAGTTTGTTCTAAGAATTTGGAGGTCGCTTCGAGCGATTTAAGAGCTGTATTTACTTCTTTCTCAAGCTCAGCTTCGCGCGTTCTATCTATATTAATTCCCCACATTTTTTGAGGCTTTCCTGCACTATCGCGGATTAGGAAAGCGCGAGTTCGAATTTCCTGAATCTTTCCTGTATTCCGTTGAACTACTTGAAAGGTTGTATCAAAGCTCTTCCCGCCAGCAATAGCGATGTTGATTTCCTCTACGGCTTTGGCCTTGGTTTCAGCAGAAAGTGAATTTTCCCATGCATCGTATGCGCCATTGAAATCCTTGGGATCACATCCATAAAGCTGGTACATGTTCTTATCCCACTCGAGGCTGTTGGTAACGAGATCCCACTTCCATATTCCAATACCTAGTGAATCAATAATAAAAGAGGCATCTTGGGCTGCTTGGGCTGCTTGGGCTGCTTGGGCTGCTAAAATTTTCGCAGCGTTGTTTAGCTTGTCAACCAGCGGTTTTAATTTCAGGTCCTCAGGTGTAGCAAGCGTATTTGAAAAATTTCCAGTTTCAAAACCAGAGATTATTGCAAGCACGTCAGCCATTGTTGTTGCGCGGTCTTTTTTCAGCCTTGTACTCACTCAGATACTCTTTTTCCCTTAAAGTCTTCGGGGGTAGATATAGATAGGCGATAGCCGGATCCACTGACAGCATCGATAGAACAGGCACCTTTTCCTAGTTTCTTACGAATACGACTGATGTGCGAATCTACGGTTCTATCTGACAAATGAATGCCGTCGCTCCACGCAGCGGTAATTATTTGCTCGCGAGTTTTTACCTGCTCGATGTGTTTAACAAGAAAACCTAGGATCTTAAACTCTGTTGGACTGAGCGCTAACGAGATATGACTATCAGATGATTTCAAACTAACTTTTTGAGAGGAGAAATTAATTTTTAGTGGACCTATCGTCAGACTATCGCGGTTCTCATTTTGATCTGTCATTTTTTTTAATCGCGACTCGATTCGAAGACGGAGCTCGATTGGGTCAAATGGTTTAGTAATGAAATCTTCAATCCCTAGTTGAAAACCAAGAGTCTTTTCGTGAATCGAATTCTTTCCGGTAAGGACAAAGACAGGCATCGAGCTTAAGCCTCTAGCCGCCTTTAGTTCGGAGCAGAATCTAAGGCCATCACCATCGGGTAAGCCGATATCAAGAATGACGGCGTCAAACTCAGTTTCGTCAAGTTTTGCACGAGCCTCACTGATCGAGCTGGCAAATACGAGTTTGTTATTAGAGCTAAGCGTTGCCCTGATTAATATTTGAACCTCGTTCGAATCTTCAACGCATAAGATAGTGTACATACGAATAAACGGAGCATCGGAAAGCTTGGTAAAAATCTTAAGATCAAAGATGGGCTAGAGGTAACTAGGCTCATCGGCAACAAATTCTAGTTTTGGCTTCTGTTGATATGTAGCAAGAAGGAAAAAAATGCAGCGGAACGTATTGCCTCATTTAAAAATCGAACCAAGAATTGCTGAAGGAGAGGAATGAGTC
>CAZYPH010000025.1:0-19660 GCA_964649095.1 uncultured Oligoflexia bacterium
TCATGATTGATCTATTTGCATTGGCGTGTGTACTGAGTCGTGTGAATCAGTCGATCGTTGATCGCGGTTTGCAAGAGGCTCATCGTGAGATTGAAATACTTACGGTATTTACTGGTCAAGTACGTCGTCGGGTACGAGGTAATTTTGCGAAGATCGATAACAACGATGATGAGCTGATCAAATCTTTGGCTGATTTTACTTATGAGAATGAGAAATATATTTTTGATAATATATAGCGCTCATCGGTAAGTTGAATTGGATCGGATTTTATTCTAGTAACGCAGGTCTTCTCTTCAGAGGGCCTGCGTTTTGTTTGTGACTTATGAAAAAAGAAAATACAAAATTTTATATATCAACGGCGATTGTTTATCCTAATGCCGATGTGCATGTCGGTTTTGCTTGGGAAGTGTTGGGTGCCGACATGGTCGCCCGTTTCAAACGTATGTTGGGTGCTGACGTATTTTTCAGTACAGGTACTGATGAACATAGCCAGAATGTACAGAAGGCCGCAGAGCGTGCTGGTGTTGCGCCCCGTGTTTACTGCGACGGGATGGCCGAAAAAATAAGAGCCGTGATGCAGACGCTCGATATTGCGTACGATCGATTTATTCGCACCTCAGACGCCGACCATGAGTTGGTTGCGCAGAAGCTTATCCGCCGCGCCTTTGATGCCGGTGATGTTTATAAAAAAGCCTATGAAGGTTTGTACTGTGAGTCGTGTGAGACTTTTTACACCGAAAAAGAAGTGGCTACAGAGGCTGGTGCCGCACCCCAGTGTCCGACGCATAAGTTGGCCTTAAAAGTAACTAAAGAAGAGAATTACTTTTTTAAACTCAGTAAGTATGAAGCACAAATTCGAGAGCTGATTCAGAATAACCCCGCATTTTTAGAGCCGGAGAGCCGTCGCAATGAAGTGTTGGCATTTTTAGAGCAAGGCTTAAAAGATTTTTCAGTTTCGCGAACGTCGTTTACGTGGGGTGTGCCGCTCGACTTTGATCCGGATCATGTCGTTTACGTTTGGTATGATGCGCTAATAAATTACCTTTCGGCTGTGGGTTATGGGTCTGATGAGGCGTTGTTTGACCGTTATTGGCCGTGCGATGTGCACGTTATCGGCAAAGACATCACACGTTTTCATAGCATCTATTGGCCAGCCATGCTTTTAAGTGCCGGTATTACGCTGCCTAAGCGGGTGTTTGCCCATGGGTTCATGCACTTAGACGGCGAAAAAATGAGTAAAACGCGCGGTAATATCGTGCGCCCCGAGGTCGTTGCCAATGACTATGGCGTCTCTGCGTTGCGTTGGTATTTATTGTCCGCCAATCAGTTTGCGCAGGATAGTCATTATGCTGACAAGGACTTGATTCTTAAAGTAAACGCCGATTTGGCGAATAACATTGGCAACTGCCTTAGCCGAACAATTGCAATGGCTAAAAAATATTTTGGCGGTCAGGTGAATGGTCCGGCCCAGTGGAGCGCGGTTCGTAGAGATGCGGTCGAGGGGGTTGATGAGCGTTTTAAGGCGATTTTTTCGGACGATCCCGCAGCGGTTTTATCCAAAAAAATCGACGATTTTGACCTGCAAGGCTACTGCGAGTTGTTGGTGCAGTTTGGGGTGGGGTTAAATAAGTTTATCGATGAGACCAAACCGTGGAGCATTGCCAAACAGACGGATCAACAAAGCCAAGACATTCTTAAATCAGTTTTATTTAGTGTTTTAGAGGGGTTGCGTTGTCTGTCGATCGCGTTGTGGCCAGTAGTGCCCGAGGCGAGCCATGGTATTGCGAGCGCACTGGGGCTGCCTGAATCGGCTTTTTTTAACCAATCTACCCGAGCGGGTGTTGCACTGCGGATTCCAGATATCCAAAACTTTAAGTTCTCATGGCAGACTCAATGGAATCTTCAAGAGGTTAAACCACTCTTTCAGCGATTAGAGCCTATTGCCACAAATTAGCTCAGGGGCGTGCTTTCTAGTCATTGGGGTTTGTGGGGGTTTGTGTTAGTTTGACTTGGTGCGTAAATCGAATTGTTTGTTTTCTGTATATATCTTTTTATTTATATCGTTTGTACTGAGTATTTTACCGAGTAACCAATTATTTTCTGCCACAGCAGTGTCATCTGCCGAAGTAGAACCCACTATGGTGGAGACGGTAGTTGTTAAAAGCACGCGCATCGCATCGAAGCGAGCTACCACCACAACTATCGACAGTAAAAAGACTGTGCGCTCTAGCGCACGCCCTACTTTAGATGCGGCATTACAGCGCGAAAACGGTCTTCAGGTGGTAGTGACGCCGTTAAAAAATACCAATATTTCATTAGATGGTTTAAGTGGCGAGCGGGTGTCGGTGGTTTCCAACTTAGACCCGATTTTGGGGCGCATTGATGGCGCTATTGATGCCCGTACGGTTTTTTTAAATCCTCAAGGCTCAGTAAAAGTTTTGCGTGGTATCGATAGCCTGCCGTATGGATCGCAGAATATCGCAGGTGTTGTGTCGTTAGAGCCTAATTGGATCGAACAAGACCAGACATTCGGGGCCATGCGCTTTGGAAGTCTTGGTGGGGTCAATTCTAATCTGACGTTAGGTTCTGATAACCGTTGGGACCAGCGTGCCGTAGGGTTTGATATCAACTTTAGTCGCGAGCCAGCGCGTTATGGTGAAAACACCGTTGATACGTTGGTTGATTCAACACAACG
This sequence comes from uncultured Oligoflexia bacterium, assembly GCA_964649095.1. GTDB lineage: Bacteria > Bdellovibrionota > UBA1018 > UBA1018 > UBA923 > CAZYPH01. The sequence continues at coordinate 2,696 of CAZYPH010000025.1, forward strand.
CTACTCGGGGCATTTAGTTGCCGAGGAACGTTCTTTGGGAGTGTTTGCTGGGCGGCCGTTAGATTTGCGGATGGGCATTGATGGATTTGCTCAGGGTACCGAGGGTGTTTTTGCCGGAGATCTTACGGAGTCTCGAGTTAATCGATTAAAAGTTTTTTCGGATTTGCGCTTCGAGCCCAGTGTTTTTCATATATCATTTTCTAGATATAGTAATAACGCGAGTGGTTTAAAAGACTTTGATGGTAGTATTCGTCAGGAGCGTTTTGTCGAATCATTGTGGCGTTTAGGTCCGCAGATTGAAGAGCGTATTGGCAGTACTACGCTTTTGGGTGGCGTCATGCTCGATGTGCGAGCGACTGAAAGTTCCCGTAGTTCTAAAGCACAGATTGATCAGTTAAACGTAGGCGCCCATCTGGGGGCACGTTATTCGATCGATGAAAATTGGTTAGTGGGTATTGGTGGTCGTTACGATAGTTCGCCCAATCTATTCTCGCCCAAAATCGAAACGAAATATTTGTTTGATAGTACGTGGGGTGAACATGCGGTGAGTTTAGAGAGTACGTATGGTTTTCGCGAGCCGACCGCAAAAGAACATTACCTCAACTTCGTAAATTCTAGTTTGCGCTACCAAGTGTTGGGTAACGAACGGTTGGGTGTAGAGCGTTCGTTTCAAACAGCGCTGCGCTACTCGGTAGAGTCTCGCCGGTGGCGAGGCGCGAGCGCGCTATATGGTATTTGGTTGCGCGATACGATTGGCTTTCAAACGTTACCACGCGGGCGGCCGCGCGACCCCCTTACGATGACCTATCAGAACCAAGGGTTGGCTCGAACGTTTGGATTTCAACAGTCGTTAGAATACGATGTGGCCAATAAAAATTGGTTAGCGTTCAAGTACCAATGGTTGGATGGAAAAAATTTAAGTACAGGCGATGCCTTGTTTCTACAGCCCACACACCGCGTGGCATTGGGGTTGTCGCACTATGTGCCCCACTCGATGGGTTTCGATTATTCAAGTGATTTTATTTATACTTCGCGCCAGAATTTTTTTGATTTAAATCGCAACGGCCGCACTGATGATGATTTTGCTAATGCGTTTTGGATGGTGTCTGCCGAGTTGGGTTATCGTTTTAGGGCCGACCGCGAGCCTTTGAGGCTCTTTGTTCGTGTTGAAAATGCTCTGAATAGTTTCGATGAAAATACGTTTCCCATTGAACGCCGTAATATAATCGGGGGGATGAGTTTTGGATTGTAAAGATAGCCGCTGGTTGCGGACGTTAATAGGTTGTGTCGGGGTTTTGTTACTTGGGTTTTGTGGTTGTGATGGTTTAAGGCCTGAGCCCGTGTATGTGCGTACGACCAACCATGATGAGGTCTCGTCACAGTCCACAACTGCTGCTAGCAGTGTGGGCGATGTTTATACGATCTCTTTAGCATTACGCCCCGCTGCAGGTGCGGCTGAGGCGTTTTTATATTTAAATCTCGACGACCCGCAACACCCCTGGGTCGGTGAAGGTGCTAGTGTCGACCACCGTCGGTCGTTTGATCTGCGTTTTACGCCACGTTTTCCCATTGTGGCCACGTGTAGTGGCACGACGCGCACTGAAGAACAGATTGATGTCGCCGTTACACCCTGTCAGGGCGGGGTTCTACGAACCGAACACACGGCATTCTCAGCACTTTTAGGCGATGCGCAACTTACGCGTGCTGCTTTGACGGCGTCGTCGCAATTTATCGAAGACTCGGACGCCGACTTAGAGTGGGAAGGGACGGCCATTAACTTTGGGTCACAAAATCCGAGTTTAAATACTATTGGTTCGGGCATGTTGGCTCACTACCGTATGCGCGATCACAGCGTGACAATGAGTCGTCGTATTTTTATAGTGCGTTCAGCAGCGGGCAGTCGCTTTTATGCGGTTCAATTCACGGGTTATTCACGCCAAGAAGGGCGCGTTGTGTTGTTGGTGCGAGAGTTATAGTTTGGGAGTGTGAAAAGTTATGAAAAAAATGAATAAGCTTTTTAATATATATATTACGCTATTAGGCCTCTCTTTTTTCAATTCTGCGCACGCGTTGCAAAAAAGTGGTTGTGTGGCTTTTACATTTTCGGCCTCGCAACCAAGCATTACCGATCGTTGGGTTGGTTATCGTTTTGCCGATGATCGAGCGTACTTAGGCGTAAAACCCCGATGCCGTGTGCGTGCGGATAATTCCGTTGATAACCGCGATTGCGACCCGAATATGGATGAAACCCAATTTGACATCCGAGTTTTAAAGGGTTTTATGGGCACCAACAATGGCATCGCCTATTCAGAACCGTTGGTGGCGGGTGGCCCGGGGGCGAATCAGGCCCACTTTACGGATGCGGCCTTGCCGCTCATGCCGAACTCTAGCGATGTCGATACCCGCGCGTTTCAACGCGATGAATTTTCGGAACAGCAAGGGCTTGCTGGCGGTTCTACCTGGTGGAGCCGTGGTCTGATGAGTTGGTTTGGTAGTTACAGTTTGCTCTGCAGAGTGCCTGGTCAGATTATGCCACGGATGTGCCATGTTGTGGCCCCCACGTATCGTACTACGTGGTTGCAAACGAATCGTGGCGCGCCTCACTACATCAAGATTCAGGTTTTAGATTATGTGCGCAATCTATTTGCAGCCCGAGGGGGGCAACGAGCGGCGCCTATCAACCCAACATCGAGTAGTTTGTCGAATGATTGCCCAGTACAAGGTGTTGGTGTGTCGGCTTATAACTTGATTCATGTCGATGCCTCACAGTCGGCTGCGGCTAACGCCATTGTCCAGCGCGAGCTGGGAATGGTTTACCTGCCTAGCCGTGTGCACCTCGTTTTACGTTATGAAATAGTGCGTTAGGTTCTGCTGTAAGGCACTAAACTGTTTCTGTTTAAGGCATAAATCGCTACAATAATCACAGAGGTGGCGTTTGTGTGGGCCTTAAGATCAATTAGAAATGGATTTCGATTTCATATAACTCTCGTTGTATTGATCGCGTTGTCGGCCGGCACGGTATTAGTAGCGCTGCAACGGGCGCAGTCTTTTTTAGATGCTGACATCAAACTCAATCAACCATTCAGCGTGAGTTTGCATACGCTAGTACATGAGTGGCGCCTTTTTGCAGAACAATTGCAGAGTAATTTGGCAGAGGACCGCGTCGAGCGTGTAGCTAAGTGGCACGAAATTAAGATCGAACGAAACCCCTTTCTTTCAGAAGATAATAAAACACTAACAGCCCTCAAGTTGTTAACTAAGAATCTTAAAGACCAGTGGCAAGACGTTCGAGAGAAGAATAGTACTAAACCGCTACAAAAGTTTGAGACCGATCTGCAGCGTTTAGATTTGATGTTATTGAATATCCCCACGGATACTAAACATGTTTTAGAACTGCTGCGTCAGAAACGAATCGATCAGGCTCAAACCACCGTAAAAGCCCTTCGTTTTGAATTGACCAATATGACGTCGTCGCTGACTACGATGCAGCGCCTATTTGATAATAATGCCCGTTGGTCAAAGTCAGAGATTTTAGATTACATAAATCTTGGTCAGTCGATTGTCGTTGGCCTCTTTGTGTTTTTTGTCGTCTATATATTCTATTTTACCTATGAGTTTAAACGTTGGTCGAACACACTTGATGAGTGGACACAGGCCGTAAAACGTCTAGTAACTACGGCGACTAAAAACAGTTTAGACCGCGTTGAACTGCCTCAAGTAGATGCTGGTATTCCAAAAGAGATTGTTGATTTAGCGGTTGAATTAAAACACATGCAGACCACTCTATTAGAGCGTGGCCATGAAATTGTTAAACAAAAAGAAAAACTTACCACCCTCAATCAAGTTTTATTTACGAGCAACCAGCGATTGAAGTTGTTGTTAGAGAATATGAGTGCTGGTGTCTTGGTGGTGCGTGGCGACAACGTAGAGAGTTATAATCAAACATTTACGCGGTGTGTGGGTTTGAATGTTTTGTCGGAGTTTGTGCAGATTCTAAAAGATAAACAGAATCGGTTGGTTTCTGATTTTATTGAAATAGAATTTTATGGCCGCATTCTACGCGTAAAGATGAGTTATTTAGATGAAAGTCGTTCAGGCCAAATATTTTTAATTGAAGATGTTACGGCCTTTAGTTTGGCGCAGAGCAAACTTAAACACGCTCAAAAACTTTTTACGGCGGGTGTGTTTTCAGCACAGGTCGCTCATGAGATTCGTAATCCGTTGAATTCGATGTCACTTAATTTAGAAATGCTGGCGGAGGACCTCAATCAGCAGCCGAATACCGTTAATAAACCAAATTATTTGATGAAACGTATTGAGGCCATTCAAACACAGATCACGCAGCTAACCGCCTTAACCGAAAGGTATTTGAAAGTAGGGCAATCGACCGAGACGGCACCCTTTTCAAACTTTGAGTTTTCAAGTGTGATCGAACAAGTACGAAACGAAATTGATATACGTGATGTGAAGTTTAAACTGTCGGGGCCGCTGATTAGGGCGCGATTAAGGGGTGATCGCGTGCGTTTAATACAGATTCTTACAAATCTGATGAAGAATGCCCTAGAAGCAACGAACAATGCTTCTGGTAATGCTGAAGTGCAATTGCTCACGGGGTTTGATCATAAGTATATTAAAATATTAGTATGTGATTTAGGTCCGGGTATATCGACCGAAAATGAACAAAATTTGTTTAGTCCATTTTTTACATCAAAACCCAATGGTAGTGGTTTGGGTTTAAGTATTGCCAAACAATTGGCCTTAGAGCTGGGTGGCGATGTCAACTATTCAAGACGTGGTTCGTGGACGGTGTTTGAACTACGCCTGCCCGTGTCGTGGTTAGAGCAGCGCCCAGAAAGGTCTGTAAATGTCTAAGTTTACCGAGCCCCCATTGCGAGTACTATTAGTAGAAGATGAAGAGCATAATCGTCTTGCCGTCTTCGATGTTTTGACGCGTGAGGGGTGTGATGTGGTAGTTGCCGAAGATGGTCGGCGGGCACTTGATATTCTTACCCACGACGCGCATTTTGACTTGGTCTTGAGTGACCTACGTATGCCGGGTCTGGATGGCTCAGAGCTATTAAGAGCTTTTAAGAATCTGCAGCAGAAACACTCTGTACGTTTTGCTTTTATGTCGGCCTATGGGCGACTGCATGAGGCGGTTGAGTTATTGCGCGAAGGGGCCGTTCACTATTTAGAAAAACCGATAAAAAAACGACAAATTGTAGAGTTGTTAGTCGAAGTGCGCGAACGCAGAGTGAGCCGTGCAGCGCACCTATTGCAAGCTTCGGCGTTTGCAGACGATTTGATTGTAGCCGAGTCTGATGCGATGAAACGCTTTATTGAAGTTTTGAATAAAGTGTTAGACCTGCCCATCTCGGTGCATTTATTTGGGGAGTCTGGTAGCGGAAAAGATTTTTTTGCTAGATATCTGCACCAGCAATCGCAACGAAATAAATATAAGTTTATTTGTATATCTCTGCAGTCGATTCCTGATTCGTTATTTGAAGCAGATATCTTTGGAGCGGTTCGCGGCGCTTATACTGGGGCCGAACGTGATCGAATCGGTTTGTTCGAGGCAGCCAATCAGGGCACGGTCTATTTAGATGGTGTTGAGGCGTTAACACCTGATAAACAAGTAAAATTATTACGCGTGTTAGACCGGCGTGAGGTGTGTCCGATTGGTTTAGAGCCCGTGCCAGAGAACTTTCGAAAAGTCGATGTGCGCATTGTATCGAGCTCTCGCCAGAGTTTGACGGAGCTTGTAGCAACACAGACATTGAGAGAAGATTTTTCCTTTCGTTTGGGTACGATGAGTCTTGAGGTGCCACCTCTACGTTTACGTAAAGACGACGTATTGGGTTTAACCCAGCTATTTTTAAACAGGCATTCGATGTCAGGCGGCAACACGCCCTTGGTTTTGAGTGCGCCGGCTTTAGAATATTTAGAGAATTATATCGTAAGTGACCACCGTGGGGGCGTGCGGGGGTTACAGAATCTCCTAGAACGCGTGCTCATTCACAGAGAGCCTAGTCAAAATACAATTGAAGTTACCGACTTGGCGCCGCACATGCATGGTCTATTAGTAAATTCGGTTGATGTGCGTGAGCGCAAACTAGAGTTCGTTGTCGGCGACTCATTAGATAAAATTGAAGATCAAGTAATCGCAAAAACCCTTGAGGCTTGTAACGGCGATCGCGCGCTGACAGCCAAAGTGTTGGGTATTGGTGAGCGCACGATTTATCGTTGGTTAGACCGACAGCGCAGTAGTGTTAACCCTGAACTATAGTTCTAAACACTGGATATCAGACTTTTGTTTGGCTGTTAGACGCGGGCCTTTTATGTATAAACTAAAAGCATTTGCCTGAAATAAGCGACGCGCCTCACGCAAAATTTTTTCACGTGTTAGGTGCTGCAATTGCCCGATGTATTCGGCAGGGTCTACGGGGAAAGGCAATTTTAAAGTAAATGCTTCGGCTAGTACCTGTGACATGGCCCGGGCATTTTCACTAGTGGCTAGAACATCATGCTCAAAGCGGCGTTTTACGTGGTTGAATTCATCTTCTGAAATTTTTTGGCGTCGCAGGTCTTGAAGCTCTTCAAATATTGCTGAAATCACTGTTGTGAGTTTCTTTTTTGAGACCGTAAATTCAATGTCAAAAAGCGAGACATCGGTAAATGCTTCAATACTGGTTGAGATATTGTAGACCAGGCCACGTTGTTCACTGACCTTACGCTGTAAACGCGACGATAAACCGTCATCTAAGATACGACTTAAAAACATGCGTTCTAACACACCAGGGCGGCGTTCACCTGGTGCACGAAACGTCATCAATACTTCGGCTTGAGAGGCCGAGGGATCAGTAATAAATTCAATACGATTTTTTGTATGTTTGACTTCGACATAGTCTTCGCCAAATACGGGCTTGCTTGAGCGAAACGTGCGGCGGCCAAAGATATCCAAGAATATGCGGTCGATGTGGGTTGCAATTTTCTCAATTCGAATATCACCACACAACACCAGAACCATATTGTTTGGTTGGTAGAACTGACTATGAAAATACTTTAAATCTTCAAGTTGGATGCGCTTTAACGAAGACTTCGTTCCTAAAACATTGCGTCCCAAACTATGGTTGCCGAATGTTAACTTGCGGGCGATGTTTTCTAAACTAGCCTGCCGGCCCTGTTCGTCTAAGTCTTCTAATAGTTCTTCTAAAATAATACCGCGTTCAATATCGACGTCTTTAAAGAGCGGTTCACCAACCACCGAGGCAATGGCTTCTATCGCTGGTTTTAAAGCATCGTGAAACACACGTGTTTGATAAACAGTATATTCTTTATGGGTGAACGCGTTGAGGCCGTCACTAATGCTGTCAAACGTGCGGTTGAGCTCGAAGCTTGTTTGAAATTTTTCACATCCACGAAATAATATATGCTCTACAAAGTGGGCAATACCTGCAAGGTGCTCTGGTTCATAACGTGTGCCCACGCCAATTCCCAGAGCAATCTCAATAAATTTAGTTGAGCGAATGGGGTAGACCACTAGGCCTAACCCACTGCTCAATCGACGGGTTTGCAATTTTGAAACGTTTAACATGCGACGCACTAGAGCAAATTACTAGCTAGTTCGCTTAACTTAGAACGCTCGCCTTTATACAACGTAATGTGTCCCGAAATCGATTCGTCTTTAAAACGTTCGACTACATAGGCTAGTCCGTTGTTGTTCGAGTCAATGTAAGGGTTATCGATTTGAAAACAGTCTCCCGTTAAGATGATTTTTGTACCATCACCGGCGCGTGTAATAATCGTTTTAATTTCATGTGGTGTCAGGTTTTGTGACTCGTCTACGATCATGAATTGTTGCGGGATACTGCGCCCACGAATGTACGTGAGGGGTTCAATGTTGAGTAGCCCTTGGTTCATCAACTCTTGACAGCCTTTACCCGCACCTCGTTTGCCTTTAGCGCTCTGGTTTCCGAATAGAAAATCAATGTTGTCATAGATGGGTTGCATCCAAGGATTTAGTTTCTCTTCGATATCACCGGGTAAAAAACCAATGTCTTTACCTAACGGAAACACTGGGCGGCTGACGAGTAGGCGGTGATAAATACCTTCGTCGACGGTCTTCGACAAACCTGCAGCGATTGCCAATAGTGTTTTTCCGGTACCTGCTTTACCGACTAAACTTACTAATTTGATTTCGTCGTTGAGTAGCATGTCGATAGCAAAACTCTGCTCGGCGTTTTTTGGAAAAATACCCCAAAGGCCTTCGGCCGGTTTATATAGAGGAACCACCATATCTAGATCTTTATTGAAGCGGCCCATCGCTGTGTGATTGGGGTTGGCAGAGTTGCGCAAGATCACGTACTGGTTGGCGCGCAAGTGTTGGTCTTTTAATTGAATACGTTTTTGCGCATAAAATTCGTCTACGGCCTCTGGCGGCACATCGATCGTTGCGAAACCAGAATACAAGTCTTCGGAGTGTAAATGTGTTGGTTCGTAATCCTCAGCATCGATACCAAGTGCATCGGCCTTAATACGAAGATTGGTGTCTTTGGTAACAAAAATCACCGGTCTGCGAGGGTTCATCTTTCGCATATGGAAAGCGGTGGCCAAAATACGATTGTCCGCTTTGTCGTTAGAAAGCTCACTAGGTAAGGCATCGCCGGCACCGAGCTCAACAGTCAGCGTAGCGCCATTACTTAATTTTACGCCTTTTGAGAGTTGGCCTTGTTTGCGGATTTGATCCATCAGTCTTGAAAAATGCCGAGCATTGCGGCCATTTTCAGACATTTCACGTTTGAAACGATCGATTTCTTCTACGACTACGATCGGAATGATGACGTCGTTGGCACCAAACTTCGTAAGTGCGTTGGGATCAAACAAAAGAACATTCGTGTCTATTACAAAGGCTTTTCTCAATGGTGAGGCCCCCCTATCTAACTGTAAATCGTAAGGAAAAGAGGGGGTGAATTCAAGCGCACGTGTGTTTTAATTTTATTTCCTTGGTGAGCGGCGCCTATCAATGCTGCGCTGACTTTTACGATCAAGACCCAAGAAGCCGAACTTAAAAGTAATCTGCGCGATGTAGCGGCGCTCACGATTTTCGCGCTGGCTGGTGCCGTGTTCAACAGAGTAACTAGCGGCGGTTACTTCGAAGATTCCAAGGTCCAATTTGCCACCCATTGTAAAGCCATCTTGATTGTAGCCGAACTGAGCGCCGATTATACCAAAATCAAGCTCTGTACCTAGATGAAGTTTGAGAAGTTTGTGGCCTAAAGATTGGTTTAAACGGCGCATCTCGGCACTAAAACGAAATTCTGAGACATTTGATTTTTTACTGCGAGAGAGTTGCTGCACAAAACCAAAGCCAGCAGAAAGATTATTTAAGATAGAGGGCGGCGAACCTAAATCGTTCGTTGAAGTAAATTTGGTATCACCGATGTCCTGCCAAGCCGAACCTAGAATGAGCTGGCTAGTCGGGCTTAGACCAATTTCATACTGCAGTCCCAGATTCACACCATAACCGCGTGCGGGGCCTGCTTTTGCATTTTCGATTACGTTACTAAGTCCGCCGTTAATTAATTCGAGTGCATTGACGGATGTTTGAAACCCGGACCGTTCTATGTACTTAAAGGCGGTTCCAAGTCTTAAGTAGTGTTTTGGTAGAATGCCACGAGATTCAAAAGCAAAACCGCTTATAATACCAGTGTCTTTAAAGTAGTAGGCGCGAGTAATGGGTAGACTGTCATGCGTAATGCTTAAACCAGCTTGGTGTTGATTTAAATACCCTAAAAAGAAGCCAGGAAAAGCAATGCCGGGCAAAACGGAAAAGCGAGCGGATAGATTCTTGCCCTTTAAGTCGTTTATTTTTTCGTAGGTGACTCCATCCATGACACCACGAATTTTAGAGACACTTCTCGTCGCATCTTGCGATGTTTCTAGCGTCGGATTAATCAGTCGAATCTCACCCTGCGGAATCAACGCCAAGCCAGCTGGATTATAAAACACACTCTCGGCATCGTTTGTAATAGCCGTGAGGGCATTGCCGGCGCCGGCACCGCGCACGCTCTGATAAAACTCTGGAATGTACTGCGCCCGCGCTAGGCCGCTAAAGCCGAAAAAAATAAAGCTAGTGATGAAAAACGTACGATACAAAAACGTATGATAGATAGCCGCCCTGGCACATTGTGTCGGAACTCGAGAACGCAGAAAAAAAATCTGGCCTGTATCTACACAGGTGGGCGTGTTTGTTTTAAAAAACATCTCCGGTCATCCATAACCGTTTCTAAATATATTATTTTACTAATATATTTAGAAATTGCACAATTCTGTTTGCGCCTTCTTCTATAACGGCATCACTGGTAGCAAAACTCAATCGTATAAAATTCGGTGCTCCAAAGCTTGTACCTGCTACCGTGCCGACGTGGGCCTCAGATAAAAGGTATAAACTCAACTCATCGCTCGTGGCGATGGGCTTTCCTTGATTATAGCTCTGACTATGCCTTCCAAGAAACGCACCAATGTCGACAAATAGGTAAAAGGCGCCGGTTGGTTTTATGTAGCTAAACTCTGGAGCTCGATCAAAAATCGAACACACAAGCTCTCGGCGACGGCGAAAAATTTGCCGACGTTCGTCTAAAACATCTTCTTTGACGTTGAGGGCTTCTAAGGCGGCAAATTGCGCCACAGAGTTTGGGTTTGATGTTGTTTGGCTCTGCAACAAACTCATCGCTTTGATGACCGACGTAGGTGCGGCGGCATACCCCAATCGCCAACCTGTCATCGAATACGCCTTAGAAAAGCCATTGATAGTAATGGTCCGTGAGAAGGCATCAGCAGATACCGAAGCAAAACTGGTAAACGGCAAATCGAACGTCAGTTTTTCGTAAATTTCATCAGACAGGACTAAAACCGATGTGCCCTCTAATACTTGCGCTAATGCGGCCAACTCGGCTCGACTATACGTTACACCTGATGGGTTCGAGGGGCTGTTGAGAATCAACATTCTTGTTTTGTTGGTGAGCGTTTGTTTTAGAATAGTGGGGGTGAGTTTGTATTCGTTTGCCGCCGTCGTTGTGATGATAGTTGCGGTGGCGCCCGACAGTTTCACCATTTCGGGATAACTTACCCAGTACGGTGCTACTATGAGTACTTCATCTCCCTGATTTAAGAGTGCATCAAAACACAATGCAATACATTGTTTGCCCCCGGTGCTGTCGATGATTTGTTCGGGTGTATAATCAACACCGTTATCGCGTTTTAATTTTTGCGAAAGTGCAGTGCGTAGCTCAAGGGTTCCGTTGACGAGCGTGTATTTGTTAAAATCTTTTTCGATCGCCTCGATCGCTTTGGTTTTAACATTGGCGGGCACTGGCATATCGGGCTCGCCGGCTGTGAGATTAAAAACTTTAATGCCCTTTTGTGTGAGTTCTTTGGTTAACGCGCCCATTTTTAGGGTCGCGCTTTCGGCAACGCCGTTAAGTTTATTAGAAAGGGTCCAGTTTGGAGTGTTCATGTCTTGTTACTCTGTTTGTTACTTTCGTGTTTTTAAATAATTAATCACCGCTTTAGGTACATAACGTGTGATGTCACCGTTAAAACGGTACAGTTCTTTGATCATCGAGCTAGATACAAAATAGAGATTGGGGCCCGTCATCATAAACAGTGTTTCGATATTCGAGTTAATTTCGCGATTCATCGAGGCCATCATAAATTCATATTCAAAATCACTGGCAGCGCGTAGACCACGAATAAGCGCTGTGGCCCCAGCATGGCGAGCATAGTCGACGACAAGACCATCGAATTGATCGACCAACACACGATCGGATAGTTTTTCATCCGCAATGACCTGGCTAATAACGTCTAAACGTTCGGCCGAGTTTAAAAGCGGTTTTTTTTTGTCGCTGTTTGCGACCAATAAAATAATTTTTGGAAAGACTTTTAGGGCACGCCAAAGAATATCAATGTGGCCATTGGTGATGGGGTCGAAGCTTCCCGGGTAAATAGCTAGGCTTGTGCCCGTAGGCGGGGCAGGTACTTTTTTACTGCGGTTTGAGTGGCGCATGTTGGCACTATAGCAAACCCTTCGACTAACTAAGAACGTTTTTTAAAAAACACCACCACACTATCGCCATATTCTTTTAGTTTTAGAAGTTCTAGGTCGGCCTCGATGCTCAATGTTTCGATGGATTTGGTCCAGATTCTTAAGTCTTTAGGGTTTTGTTCCTCTAAAACTAATAGTCCACCAGGTGCAAGCCGCTGGTGGGTTCTTTCAAGTGTCAGTAACTGTTCTCCATGGCCTTGATTATAGGGTGGATCTGCTAAAACCAAAGTACTTTGTGGTAGTCTTGAATACGCCTGTTCCACCGAGTTGCTTAACAAGGTGAGCTGTGGTGGTGTGTGGTTTTGTTTGACGAAGTGGCGGGTGATCGTAGCTATGTTTTGATGGAGTGTGTTGAGAGCTATCTTATTATTCTCAACAAAAATAATTTGTGGCGCACCTTGGCTTGCCGCTTCAAAGCCTAAGGCTCCGGATCCGGCAAAGAGATCTACTACGATGGTCGCCTCCCAGTCTTCTATGATGGGCGCTAAGGTATTAAATAGAGCCTGTCTCAAACGCGCCGAAGAGGGCCGTGTTGAAGCGATCTGCGGCGTCTGAATAGAGATGCCCTTTAAAAGGCCAGTAGAAAGCGTGATCATGTCATTGTGTGTATAATCTTCGTACTGGAAGCGCCAGTGCTCACGCTGATGTTTGAGTCGGTACTCAGTTGTTTAAGCGGCCCGCGGCGCCGTTAGCGGCGTAGCAAATGGTACTTTAAACTCGGCACCTTGATCGGTACGAATCACAAGACCAGTATCCGTACAGAATAACGATACACTGACGCCCGCCCTTGCGAACTCCAGTTGAATTTCTGTACAGCCGCTGACTTTTAATCCCAAGCTGCCGTCGCCAGCAAGAGGGCTTTCAAAAGAGGCGCTAGTTAAAAGGTCGTCTGAAAGATTTGGTGTGTTTGGGGTCATGGTGGTCTCCTGAGTATGAAAAGTTGGTGTGTTGATAGGTGTCACTGCAATGGCATCGGCATCGGCTTCTGACGGCTCGGGTGGTGCTGGTGGTGGCACGGCAGCTAAGGTTGGGGCTAAAGGTTCTAAAGCGGGTGGTGGTGGAGGAGGTGGTTCTGCTTCTGTTTTTGCGACCACGGGTTCTGAGGCTACGGCAGCATTAGGCGGCGGTGTAGAGTCAGGGCTGAGCTTGCGCTCAAGGTCTTCAATCTCTTTCATAATGCGCTCGATCTCAGTTTGATCGGTAATGGTTTGGCTGGATGCATTAGACATTTTTTTGCCCCTTCTACGTTTTAATCAGTCAAGTGAATTGAAACCAAAGCGCGCATAAAAATAAATTACGCTAGCTAACTATCATTTTTTTCGGAGCAAGCTTTTCATTCCTTGAGTCTTTGTTTAAAAATTTAGGTGCAGGCAAATTTTTCTGTCGGCAAATCAGTAACAACTAATAACAATCATAGTTGAAATTCCCGCGTACGTTTTTCAGAGATTTTATTTTTAGAAATTGTAGTGCTTCGCCAGCCGTTTTCTAGCTGGTGTTAGTTTGTTAACGGCTTATTTAGGTAATTGGGTTAGATGCTGCACAACTCGAATGAACATCGCTCCGGAGAGTATATTTCCGAGCCTACCTCACTACCTGATCTCGAGTTAAATCTTGAGGGCCTGTTGGCGCGCGCAAAAAATGGATCCAAATTTGCCGACGCCGTTCCTTCTCCGTCAGTTACTGCAGCTGGCAATACTTACCGTACGTTTGATTTATTATTTGAGGCCTTAGTCGATGATGTGTGGTCGTCTCGCGATCGTTTGATGCATCTTAATCCTGGCCGCCGCAAGATGGTTGAACATCGACTTGAAGTCATTGCGCGCCGATTGGCCCGGCAGAGTAGTGAACGTGTCACGCGTCCGGTGACGTTGACCGAAGTTTTAAAAGATTCGTATCGTAATGAACTTCGTGGTGGCTCTCAGCACGATGCGCAGTTCGAAGAAGTTGTTACGCAGCCGATTGTTTTGCGTGCTTGGCGTGCGTTTGCTAATGAAGTCGCCTTTTATCAGCTGCTGGAAATTATTTTCTTAAAAAGTTTAGATGCCAATGGCTCCCGCGTTTTTCAGAACGATGATTTATCAAAGTTGAATTTTGCCGCGCACCAGTTTTTGGTCCAACGAGCCTCAGATTTTGCGTACGACAAACATTCTTGGAATTTTGTACGCACCAATTTGTACTCTTGGTATGTACCGTCAAAGTCAGCGATTGATCAGTTGATTCGGGTGTTGGGTTCGTCGGAAGTCTTTAAATGGTCTGATATCGAAGTACTCGATTGGTTGTTTAATAGCGGCGTGCATCAGCATTTACCGCAACTTTCGTTATTAAATGAACATAAGTTGTCGCAGTTTCTGTTCGATTTTACAGAAAAAGAAATGCGATCAAACGTACTGAGTTATTTTCAAGATTTTTCAGTGTGCAAAAAAGTTTTTCTACCATGCCTTGAGGGTGGAACGTTTGCTTTAGAGTGGTTAGATCGCGTGCTCTCACGATTCCATTCCACAATGGCTACCGGGGCGTTTGATTTAGACCGTGCACAGTTGAGCAAGGCCTTGTGGGCTTGTGAGATGGAGAGTTTCGAGGTCTTTTTCACCGAAATGCTAGCACTGCTAAAACTAGTGCGGCATTCGTCTCAAACCAGTGTTTTTGGTGCGGGGCAGGGCTATTGTGAATTGCCCTTGGCAGAGGTCTCTTCAAAAAAAGATCTTTTGGCATTGTTTCGAATTCCTCATACGCCACGTCTGGTACAAACATTAGGTCTCGAGTTGCATAATTTTGAGCAGTTGCCATTGCAGGGAAGTTTGCAAGGGACACTGATTGAATCGTTGCAGCCTCGCGCGCAGTCCGGCTCTGCTTTAAAATTGCAGCAATTGGAAACGTTTGATCTTGCTTACGTGGTAAACCACCCAGACCGTCATAAGTCGGGCAAGTGGATGCGTGCGTTGGCCGAACAGCTGCCCTACTGGCGCAGAAAAAAAGGTGCGCAGAGCAACTTAAACTGGGGTGAATTGCATCTGTGGTTAGCGGTCTCGAAGATGCGTGAAAATGGTTTGATTTTTTATGTGTCGCATCACCTGTTACCAGACGGTGGTGATGGCGAAAAGTTACGCCGACAAATTCTCAATAACGTAAAGTTAGAGTATTGGCTCGATTTAGAGGGCGCCTTTGGCGATGAGTTCCGTTACTTGTATGTCTTTCGGAAATGCTCACAGAAGTTAGAGCGCGATCAACACCAGCCGATGTTTGGATCGTTAACTCGTGTTGGCCAAGGGCCGATTGAAGAGGTTCTTGAGTCCTCCAGCTCTATGCAGGCTGAAATTCAAGAGCGTGGCTGGGAGCACTTGTTTGTTCGTGGGGCTGCGCCGTTGGTGCGGTCACTGAATCAAAAATTTCCGAAATTGTTTCAAGTAGCCGCTATTCAAAACTTATCTTCGCAGGATAGCGATCGGGCATCGTTGTTAGGCTCGCAGGGGCAGGCCTTAGAGGCGCGTTTTAGCCCACGTGCTGAAGCAGTAGTTGCGCCCGTAGACTGTTTTCAAGGGATAATTTATTTTGGAATGTCTGGTGGGGGCGTTTATTCAGCCGAGCGTCGCGACTGGTCCGCAACAGACGAGGCCTGGCAAAAATTTGATCGCGCACTCGTATTTCCGCACAACGCTGATGACTTGCCCTGGTTACAGTGTGTACTCAACGCATCGCCGGTACAGTTTTGGATTCGCCATCAAATTTTTAATGCGGCTATGAACGGACCACGTTCGCCAAAGTTTCAAGAACTACGATCATGTCCGGTAGTAGACCTATCGATTTGTCGTCCTAGTGCAGTGGCCCATTATGAATCGTTGTTACAGGAAACTAGTTTATTTGAGCCAGGTAATCGTCAGTTCCACTTAAAATCGTTGGTCGATGAATTGACGCGCGATTCTCACAGCGCTCACGATTCTAGTGAAAATTCATTCGCACAGACCATGGCGGCCTTTGTGGCAGCAAGCGGGCTCTATTGTAAAGAAGAGCGTTTTTTACTTCGTTACCGAAAGTTATTTTCGAATAACAAGTTTGATGAATTACGTTTTGATGCGGTACCGCAGTATTATCCTCCAACACACTTAGTGCCGTTATCAAACCATCCTGAAGTTCGTGTACAGTTAACAAAACAGTCGCCTTGTTTGCCTGAAAACTTAGTGGTGACAGGCATTTTTGAAGTCGATGTAGCCCATATTGGTCAAGGCAAGGCCTTGTTGCAGATTCAGACAAAACAGGGTGTCGACATTCAGATGTTGTTGCCGTCGGCGTTGCGACAGCTAGCTATCGCGCAGCTTAGTGTGTTGACACACCATACTTGGGGCGAGTGTTTGATTCTCATGCGGTTGCCGAAAGATGTGCCGCTCTATTTAAATCTTACAACCGAAATTGCCGGATCAGTAGCCAATGCCTACGCTCGAGTGCAAGGCCTGCAGGTGGCGATTGATTGTTTTAGTTTAAAGTTGTTTGAAATCGAACCAGAATTTAGATCATTCTTAGCACGTGCCGACCATGGGTGAGGTTCATGAGTTCCTTAGTGACTACGCTGTAGTTCGCAATAAATTGTTGGGACGAGTGTTTTGGTTGCGCCAGTTGGTAGTAACCGTCCAGGCTTTAGAGCGGGCCGAGGCTGAAGCCTACCGCCCATTAAAAGACCCTAATTTTTCGAGCCTGCTTAGAGACTATTCTCGAGAACTTAATACATTTACTGAAGCCGTGTCTTTACGTGAAGACCCACAAGCTCCATTAGAGAGCATTGCGATGTTGCTCCGCTATATTAATTATTTTGAATATACATTTATTGCTTTATTGCCTTCTATTGAAGCGTGCTTTTTTAATTATTCGCC
>CAZYPH010000025.1:19670-25072 GCA_964649095.1 uncultured Oligoflexia bacterium
AGCAGAGTTGGCAGAATGGTGTAGATTCGGCTGTTTCACTTGGCATTGAGGCAAAATATTCCTTTCCCGATCAGGCCGTGAATGTTGCTGAGTTGTTACGGCAAAAAATTGTGGGTCATTTGTATCTGAGTAAATTCGATCCTACGCGAGGTGGGCTTGGCGACTATGTCGTGCGTCGTGCATGCCCTGATGAGTGGTCTATCGAAACGTATGTTTGCCCACATCGCTTTTTAAAGTTTGATCAGCCCCAGCAGTTTTTGCTGCCCTTAGGCACAAATGTAGCCTACGCAAAACTACCTACGTTTGAGGCTTTTAGCTTCGTCTGTAAACTTGAGGCAAGTAGAGTGGCTGGTTTTGTGTGGGCTACAAGTGCGCCTGTTGAATACTTTCGTCATGAACACTATTCGGTGCCAGATGCACGTGGGCCGCAACGCTCTACATCTCATGTGGAGATGCGCTATTGTCTCGATCAAATGGAGTGCCAAAAAAAATAAGGCCAACTAGAACTCAATTAAATTTATTGAGTCTACAAAAGCGCATTCATAACGCATTGCGGGCTGAAGTGCGTTCCCTTTTGGGGCGACAGCCTCAAAGCATCACGCGTTATTACAACGTTTATAAAAACGAGTTTTTCGGGCCATCGCAGTCGTTGTCGATGACCCAGTTCTTTCAAAATGTGATGTCCTCGCAATTAATTTTTGTTGGCGACTATCATGCCGATGCCACCAGCCAACGTTTTGCGCTGCAGCTACTAACAAGGCTGCGTTCTGCTAATCCAGATCAATCGATGTGTTTGGGTATTGAGTTTGTCTATGCAGAACACCAGTCTAAGTTAGACGACTATGTCTCTGGTGCGATTACGATCGATCAGCTGAGACGACACATTGTGGTCGAACAGGGCTGGAGTTTTCAATTCGAATCATATCAGGCTCTGTTAGAGTATGCTCGCGATCATAATATTGCTCTATTGGCATTAAACTCGAAGGCGTCGTCTCTTCAGGTGCGAGATCGTAACGCGGCACAGGTTATTAAACGCTACTATGCGCAGGTATCGAGCTCGAAAAATCTTCAGATGGTGGTTTTGTTTGGCGATCTCCACGTCGCCGCAAAACATTTACCGTTATTGGTAGCACGAGCCTTACGCTCTAAAATGGTCGCAACGCCTACAATTGTCTTTCAAAACAGTGAGTCGTTATATTGGCGTAATTTTGCGCACTATTCACAGAATCACGGTCAACATTGTGAGGAGCTTCGCGACGTTGTCTGTGGTGGGGTTACGTTTCGACGGTTTTGTATCATGTCGATTGCGCCATGGATGAAGTTAAAAAACTATCTCGAATGGTTGTCTCGAACAACCGCATCTGGAGATGGTGATACCACTGACGACGAAGGTGGATTCGATAATAGCGCCTTTTTACATGATCGCCTTTTTGATCTGTTTGATGCCATTGGTTTCGGAAATACAGAATATAAAAATATAGATTTTAATATATATAAAGATTTCGATAATATTGATTACGTAGTGCAACAATTGGCTACGCATCCGAGTGGCGATGATATTAAACAGCAAAATATCGAAAACGCATTGTCGAGAAATATTTCGTTTTACGAACCCACTCAACATGCACTTGTGATTAGCAGTACTGCTAAGGGCTCGTTTGGTGAGGGGCTCGGACAAATTGTCTTAGCTACTTTAGCAGGCCAGTCGTGGCTAGAGTTAGACGCAAAACAGGCTTTTTGGTCGGCGACGATGTTGCATGCGTTATCGACGTGTTTGAGTTTAATTTTAAATCCGAAACGCCGCGTCTATACTATTGAAGACCATTGGCGCTGGTCGAAACACCGCCTATCGAAACGATCGTTGCCTGATGAGCGGCTGCAAAAACGCATATCGACCCTGATATTCTCAGCCATTCAAAATGGGC
This sequence comes from uncultured Oligoflexia bacterium, assembly GCA_964649095.1. GTDB lineage: Bacteria > Bdellovibrionota > UBA1018 > UBA1018 > UBA923 > CAZYPH01. Next base: position 21,596 of record CAZYPH010000025.1, read on the forward strand.
GTATGTTTTCTAGCAATACAATTGCAAGGCTTCCCTACGAAACCAGCAGTGAGTTGAGCCGTCGCCTGGGCGGCATCTTGGGGCAGACGCTGTACTTGCGTTTCGTCGCAGAACAAACCTCGCACGAAGAACTTAAAAAGTTGCTCCAGAAAAAATGGTCCCAGTCGCCGAGGGTGGCGTATCAAACTACAAAACAGTTGTTGATGGCTACACTGGGGCTTGAACGGGGTGAGCCTCGCAACGCCAACCAGTTAGAGTCAAACGGAGCCATCGCACCGAATAACATGGGTCAACGCCGCAAGGCTGCGTGAAATCGAAATCAGCTGCGACCAGACAGCTCCTTCGCGATCTGCTCTTTATGTGTCTTGGGTTTGTTAAAGCAGTACGGGCAGCTTTTGCCGTAGACGTACTCTGGTGAACGTTGCTCGGGGCCGGTAATAGGGTTTTGGCAATTGTAACAAATCACGGCATCGGTTTGGTTGAGTTTAGGATCAACAGCCACGCGATAATCGAACACAAAACAGTCGCCGTTGTAATGGTCCCCGCCAACTTCTTCGAAGTACTTCAGAATACCACCATCAAGTTGGTACACATTTTTAAAGCCTTCATTGATAAGGGCTGCCGTAGCCTTTTCACAACGAATGCCGCCAGTGCAGAACGTGACCACGGTTTTGTCTTTCATGTCTTCGGGTAGTTGTTTAATGACCTGAGGAAATTGTCGAAACGTTTGTAGATTCAAATCGATCGCGTTTTTAAACGTGCCCAAACGCAACTCGTAATCGTTGCGGGTGTCTAAAATCACCATATCTTTCTGATTATCGTACCAATCTTTGAGTTCTTTTGCTGTGACCCGCTTGCCTGTAAATTCTTTTGGTTTAACGCTTGGTATGCCCATCGAAATAATTTCTTTTTTGAGTTTTACCAACATGCGTTTAAACGGACGTGTGCCGGAGGCACTTATTTTAAAGTCACTTTCGCGTACTTCGACATCGCTGTCTTGATTTCGAATCCATTGTTTTAGAATTTCTGAAAACGCTGAGACGTCTTCGGCCACACCACAATAAAAAGCATTGATACCCTCAGGTGCCAGTAGAATCGTGCCCTTGAGGTTTTTCTGTTGAGCCAACGCCAAAAATTCTTCACGTAAATTTTGCAGCTCCGACGGCATGTTTAAAAATTTATAAAAAGAGATATTAACGATGGGTTTTTCTGCAGCCGCGGGGGTCGTTATAGGAGCGTTGGTAACGGTGGTGTTCATGATAGTTTCAGCCTCTTGTAAAGAAAGTTGAATATATTGATGTGAAAGTCATTACCATTACTCGTACGTGGATTCAACGGTGAGCGCCCATCAAAAGTGCACCGTCTCTTTCAAATGTGCCGCTTTATTTAAACGCTCCGCGATTGCGTAGAAAAGACCGCCGTGGCGCGCGGTGTAGCCTTGTGCCTCAAGGTCATCACAGACTAAGAGATCGAGTTTTGCATTATCGAGCGCACGCAGTGATTGAAATAAGTTCCGTGCGGCGATGGTATCGATGTGTGTAAATTCGCTTGAGCCCTGGCGCTCAACGACAGAGCTATCTTCTATCAATGCAATCTGTTTATGAAAATAATTTGAAACGCGTGGGCAGGGCACTAACGATAGGTAGCCTATTTGTAAACTAGGCGCGAATCCCCGACGTGAGAGCTCATGTCGGAGACTGTGGTAGTCGGCCTCGTCATCGATCGCTCGACTGACTTTGAGTAGTTTGGTGCGTGGGGCATAGTGGTCTGTTAAAGTGCCGGGGCTGTGTAGGGATGGTGATTCTGAAGCAGACGATTCAAGCTGTATTGGGCGGCTCACAGATGTTCCTAATGCCGCCTCAATGGCTTCAACTGCCAAACCACCATAGCGTAATAATGCCATGGGCCTTGTCGTAGCCTGTGGGTTATTGGTGTGCGGCTCTAAGACCGACGGGTGCGAAAGTATCGTCGATTCTAAACCGACCTGACAGGGGCCACCATCGATTATCAGGTCAATCGAACCCTCTAGTTCACTAAAAACATCTTGTGCCGTCACCGGGCTAATACGCCCGAATTTATTCGCACTCGGGGCTGCGAGCGGGAATGAAAGTCTTCGCAACAAACCCTCTAACCAGGGTTGTGCTGGGCACCGTACGGCTACGGTGGCAAGTCCGCTGGTCACTGGGTCGACAATTTTAGGTCCCTTTGGAAACACCAATGTAAGAGGGCCCGGCATAAATGTTTCGATGAGTTTAAGATAGACTGTGCGAGCCTCGACACCGAGTATTGAAAGCGAAATGATGCCTTCAGCGTCTAGACGCTTTAAAAAGGTCTCAGCACCGCGGGCCTTGTCATAAAACGTGTGCACAATCAGCGGGTCGAAACTAGGACGTTCTTTGGATTTAAAGATCTTTAAAACAGCTTCTTCTGAAAACGCAGAGCCCGCTAGGCCATAAACCGTTTCTGTTGGTATCGCTACGACAGCGCTTTGGTTCAACGCCGCCTGGGCGCACGTATAGGCCTCGTCATTTTTATCCGTTGCCATAACTATTTTGGTTTGTAGCTTGAGCGGTTGTTGAGGATGTTTGCCTACAGAATTCATGTGAGTCGGTACTATCATAAAAGATTGTTGAACGAGTAGACAGTTTCCACTTTTGAGATCTGCCACTTAAAAATAAATGTAAATAATTTTAGTTGTTTAACAGTTGTTTATAAATAAAAAATATTTTAACTCGAGCCGCCTGTGTTTGGTTGTTATAGTGCCTCTCGCCTATGAAACAATTAATTAGTTTTAGTGAATTTAAACAGGCCCAGACGATGAAGACCATGAAACAGACTGCTTATGTGTACCGGCTGGAGCTTTTAAAACTCTCCAAATTTGACCTGCTACAAGAGCTCTTAAAACAGCATGAGGGGTATATTCGAGACCCCAAAAACCCTGAAAATACTTTACGTGGCCAGCACTTATTGGAAGTGCTTGAACAAAGAGCCGACCTTAGTGAAATGCGGGAATTGGCTCAGGAACTATCAAAAAAGTTAAAAATTCGTTTGTATCAACAGATGCAGCAGATGGGCGGGGCGGGATAATACTTGCGGCTACTCTCGTAATGCATTAAAAGAATAGCACTTTTCACAAATATTTTTGTGGATCCATTTTTTAATTTTCTCAATCTATCTCAATTTGAAGGAGTGTCTATGGCAGCATTTGCAAGTGGTTTGGGCAGTAAAACAGAGTGTTTAACCCCAACAAAACGTTTAAAAAAAGGTGATCTCGTTGTTGTGAATTCAGGCTCTGAGAAGGGCAAACAAGGCACGATTACGTTGGTTGATCGCAAACACGGCGTGGCTATGGTTGAAGGTTTGAACATTAAAACTAAACACCAAAAAGCTACTCAAGCTGGTCCAGGTGGTAAAACTACGGTTCAAGCTGGTATTCGATTTGATAAATTGTCGTTGTGGGATGCTACGAATTCAAAA